>DATBEL010000059.1:0-6291 GCA_036276135.1 Candidatus Dormiibacterota bacterium | reverse complement strand
CATTGCCCGGTTGCCGGCGCCGATGTCGAACGAGGGGTAGTCGACGGTGAGCTGGCCGAGCGCGCCGCGCTCGAACATCGTCTGGTAGCGACGCAGCTCGTCCAGGAGGTCGCTCTTGCGCGCGGAGAGGTAGGGGTCAGGAATCGGCGCTGGGCGGGCTGACATCAAGTGAAGGCCGACGCCGTCACGTCTGCGGGGATTCGGCACGTATCCGAAGCTAGCTTCTCCGGCAACCGCGCTGCGACCCTGGAACCGCTTCGCGATCGGCTCGTGCCGCCTTGACGACATGCGAAGCGTTCTCACGGTGATTGCAGTGCTCTGCTATGTGACCTGGATCACGCGCTGCGCGCGCGGCCCTTCGTCAGCGTGGAGAAGAGCCGACCGTGAAGGCGAGGCCTCCATTGCTGGCGGCAGCGCCGGTCGCGGTGCCAGGGCAGTACATGAGAATCTGGCGCCCCGTCCATACGGGTGATGGGTTGTGGTCGCAACCAAATGGCGCTGAGGGGAGGCGGACCCAACCGGACGCGGGGTCGTAGGCACTGGCGTCGCCGGTGTTAAGGGTCGCAAGGGATCCGCCGTTGAGCGGCGGGAACGACCCTTGGCGCATGGCGTTGAAGGAGAACAGTGCCTCGCCCGTCCAAGCCGACACCGGGTGCGCCCATGCAAGCGGGTCTGGCGGCAGAATAGTCCAACTGTTTCGGGCGGGATCGTACTGTGATGTCTCGTCCGGGCGATCGGGTCCGAGACATCCGCCGCACCACACCGGCCCCCTTAGAATCGCCAAGCGGCCCGTCCACAACACCCCGCTGGCTGCGTACCGCCCGATGTTCGCCGCGGCGAGGATGTGCCACTGGGCAGTCTGCTCGTCGTAGCGGAAGAGATCGGTACCGCTGTCCGTCGAGATGCAGTTCAATGCGAGACCGGGTCCACATGAGATAGGCAGGGTCGTAGCCCAATCCGACCAGGCCAGCAATGCAGCTCCAGCCTGCACCGCGCTCACCCACATGAAGGAATGGCCCGTGGGTGGTATTGGGGGCGTGACAGCTGTCCAGCTGTCAGTCGACGGGTCATACGCCGCACCCTCGAAGGGCCCGCCGAACTGGGAGATCGAGCTGGTGGGGCCATCGGCGAGCAGGATCATTTCGCTGCCTGTCCAGATGGCGACGAGCTGCATTGGGGGCGCCATTGGCGAGGCCGGGAGCTTGCGCCAGCGGTCGGTCGCTGGATTGTACGCGGCGCCGTCGTTGACGCCGGCATACGTGGACGAGGACAGAGCATGTCCGCCCCAGACGATCATCTCCGTGCCGTCCCACACCGTGGCCTCCCCGTACCGTGCCGACAATGGAGCGGGCGCCAACATCCGCCAGCGACCGGTGCCGGGGTTGTACGCGGCTCCGTCAGCGCGAGGGGTGCCATTGCCGCCCCCGTAGCTGACGCCGCCCCAGACAAGGAGCTCGGACCCGGTCCACACCACCGACGCCTGATCGCGCGTTGCGATGGGCGGGGCGGGCAGCACCGACCAGTGGCCCGCCGCCAGTTGGGCTGCTGTCGCCGACGTGACCGGTGCCGCCGGCCGCGGCGGCGCCAACTTCGCGATTTTGGGGCTCTGCGTCCTCCCGAGCAGGATGGCGGTTCCCAGAAGTGCGATGAGAACAACAGCGGCTGTCAGCGCGGCCAACGGCTCCGATGCCCGGCGGTGCGGGAGTGACGTTCCCTTCTGGGTACGTCCGGATCGCAACGCTTCGGAGCGAGGCCAGAGCCGCCTCCCCAGCTCGTCGAGGTCGTCGCGGATGTCGCTCATGCATCGCCCTCCGAGAGCAGTGACCGGAGGCGGCGGCGCGCGCGCTTGAGGTACGACGTGATGGTGTGTGGCGACCTAGACAGAGCCGCGCCGATCTCGTCGATGGACAGCCCATCACGGTGGCGCAGGATGAGCAGCAGTCGATCCTCGGGCCTGAGCCGCTCCATGTCCCAGCGCAGCCACAGCACCCGGATCTCATCGACAGCCTCACCGCCAGCGCGGGGATCGGACAGGCGCACCTCGCGCTTGCGCCGCCGCCACGCGTCGATGGCGATGTTCGCGGCGACCCGGATCACCCAGAGGTCGGGCCGCTCCAGCTTGGACACGCGATTCCACCTGACAAAGGCGCGCTCCATCGCCTCCTGGGTGGCATCCTCGGCAAGCCCGACGTCGCCGGTGGACAGGGCCACGATGGCCGCCACCTGCCGTGAGAAGGCCTCGAAGAATTCATCGAAGTCGGCCCGGCTCGCCGCCATGGTCACCGCCTTTGGTGAGGTCACGAGGGTGCTCATACACCCTTAACACGCCCGGCGAGGCGGTTTGGGGTACAGGCTCAGCGCACGGCGGCGCTCTGCCCTGCCGGCACCAGGCAGATCCACACCAGGCCGGCCGCCACCGGCGCGGGTGCGCCGCCCGCGACGGTGAACTGCGGCGGGCCCCCGGCCGCCGGCTGCGTCCACGTGCTGCTGTACATGGCGCCCCCGGTGAAGACCTGGGCCGCGCCGCTGCCCGACAGCGTGTACTCCCAGCCCGCGGTGCAGCAACCGTTCTCGATGTCGAGTGGGTTGATGCGCGCCGGCACCTGCATCACCACCACGGTGTTGGCGACCACCGGCTTGCCGTTGTCGGCCTCGATGAACGCGCCGGTGTCGGGCTCGGTGCGCGTCCAGCCGCCCAGCTCCGGGCGCCATTGGTACGAGGGGCGCTCGCTGGGCGAGGTCGGCACCACGAAGCCGGCCACAGGCACACCGCCCGGCGCCGCGCCCCCGCGTGCCCAGAGCGTGTACGGCACCCCTGGCCGCCCGGCGCGGTGCACCATCTCGTCGACGCGACCGCCGTCGGTGTAGAGGTTGTGCGGCGCGGCGCGCGAGGAGATGCGGAACATGTCCCGCCCGGCCGACGTCTCGTCATAGCGCGGCGTGCCGTCCGCCGTCATGCGCCGCGAGACATAGATCGACGAGCCCGAGTACACCAGAAGACCGCCGTACTGCTGCACCAGCACCGGCGACACCAGGCGGGCGCTGCGCACCGGTCCGACCCGCCCCAGAGGCGGGGCGTAGTAGAGCGCGCTGAAGCGGCCGATGCCGCCCTCGGCGGAGTACTCGTACACGACGCTCGCCGACGACAGGCCCGATTCCGGTCGCGCGCCGTTGAGGTTCTCGATCTGCACGATGGCGGGGGAGGTGTAGGTGGCGCCGGCGACGATGGTGGGTACCGGGGTCGGCGTCGGGGTCGGCGGCGCCGTCGGCGCCGCCGTGGGGGTGGAGCGGGCGGTGGGCGCGACCGTGGCGGCCACCTGCGGGCTGCCACAGCCGGCGAGGCCGGCGACGACCACCGTCAGGCAGAGCGTGGCGAGCGGGTGGGTGCGGCGGCGGGTGCTGAGACGCGACATGTGCAGTGACCAGTGGGGGATGTCCGGCGGCGGCGCGAACCTACCACAGAAAAGCCCAGGATTCGCGGGTTGGCGGCTTCCGCCCTCGACGTTGCCAGGGCTCGGTGGGATGGTGACCCCGCGCGCTGGTGGATTCCGGGGTACGCGTGGCCGGGATTCGAGATGGCGGTGAGGAGGCGGGGAGCCGGTCCCGGCTGCGCTCGCGCACCCTGCTGGCCGGCGTCGCCGCCCTGCTGGTCGGCGGGCTATCGCCAGCGGATCACGCTGATGAGATTGCTGAAATCATCGGTCCAGGGTTGGGCCCCTGGGGTCGGAGCTGCCGGCGCCCACCCCGCGGTGCTCCTCAGGGTGGACAGGTCGGCGTCGGGCCCGGCGAGCGCCATCCACTGCGACGCAAACCGACCCGCGGCGGCGTCTCCGGGCAGGACGTTGGAGTCGTTGCGGGTCAGGCACGTCATCCCCTGCGTCCGGGCGACGGTGGCGACGACCCCGCTCAGATCGACGTACTGGTTGGAGACGTTGAATACGATGACCCCACCGGGAGCAAGCTTGCGCCGGTAGAGGTCCATGGCCTCCGTGGTGAGCAGGTGGACCGGCACGACGTCAGACCCGAAGGCGTCGATCACGATGACGTTGTAGCTGTGATCGGGCGCCGCCCCGATCGAGATGCGGCCGTCGCCCAGGATGACTCGGCCGTTGCCCCTGAGGCAGTCGGAGTAGTAGGTGAACATCGATGGGTCCTGGGCCAGCCGCGCAACCAGGGGATCGATCTCGTAGAACGTCCAGTGTTGCCGCGGCGTCGCGTAGCAGGCCATGGCCCCGGCGCCGAGACCGATGACGCCGACGTTCCACCCGGCCGACCGCGCCGCGATGCTGCGGAAGATGTCGCCGACCGGTCCCTGCCGGGTGTAGTACGTGAGTGGATCGTCGCGACCCGGCCCGGTGACCATCTGCTCGTTGTGGACGATGCTGCCGCTGTAGAGGATGTGCATTCCCGTGGCCGTCACCGAAGTCACCCTGCTGGTGCCGAAGAAATCCCGGCCCGCGAACAGGGGCTGCTCCCGCAGTCCGATGGGGAGGACACCGCCGATGAGCACCGCCGCCACCGCGAGACCGAACCTGAGCCGCCGCCGCACCGCGCTGTAACAGAGCAGGGCGGCTGGGCCGAAGGCGATCGTGTGGGCGGGGACGTCTGGAAAGCTCAACGCGCTGGCGGTCACCAGCGCGGCGACCACCAGGACACCGACGGCAAGGGCGAAGGCCACGTCCGCCCAGAGGCGCGGGGCCGCGCCCTCAGGGTGGCGCGGCAGCAGCGCCGTGGCGGCGAGGATTGCCAGCGGATACTCGATGAATCCAGGAAAGATGGTCGGCGCGATCAGGCCGCTGACAGCACCTCCGATCACGCCGCCGACCGCGATCCAGAGATAGAAGGACGTCAGATGCTGCACAGGTGGCCGGTCACGCGCGATCTCGCCGTGGCAGACGAGCGCGCCGACGAAGAAGGTCACGAGGTGGAGCGGGCCGACGAACCAGAGCGGCCCGCTGGCATGAAGCTCCAGGGTTCCGACCGTGGCGATGATCAGAAACGGCAGAACCAGGGCGCAGCGCTCGCGTGTGAGGATGGACCGCCGGCCGAAGGCGAGGTTCAGTGACACCAGGTACACACCCAGCGGGATCACCCAGAGGACGGGGCTGGGCGCGAGCTCCGTGGTCAGATACAGAGTGATGCCGAGCAACCATGTCGACGGGATGGCGGCGAGCACGACCCAGCGCATACGACGGCGCCACGTCAGCGGAGCAGCCTGAGCCCTGGTGACCGGTTGCTGGGAGGTGTGAACCTTGGCGCGCCTGTCTGATCGCCAGACGACCAGCATGGCGGCGATGAGAAGTGCCACGAAGACGGCATAGGCGGCTGTCCACCAGACGGCCTGCTGGTGCAGGGTCAGAAGTGGTTCGGCAAGCAGGGGATAGCAGAGCAGACCGATGGCGCTGCCGATGTTGCTGGCACGGTACAGAAAGTACGGATCGGCGGAGCGAGGGTGACCGATGCTCGAAAACCATCGCTGGAGCAGCGGTCCCGTCGTGGACAGGACGAAGAACGGCAGCCCCACGCCGAGGGCCAGCGCTGCGATCAGCCAGGGGATCGGGTTGGCATCGCCGTTGGGTGCATCGCCGATGCGGATCGCGATGGGCAGAAGCAGGAAGGGCAGCAGTGCGACCCCCAGATGGAGCGCAACCTGCAGACGCCGGGGCAGGCGGTGAGTGGTGAGATGCGCGTATGCGTATCCGGCGAGCAGGACCGCCTGGTAGAAGACGATGGCCGTGTTCCACACCGCGGGGGTGCTGCCCAGGCGGGGCAGCACGAGCTTGGTGAAGAGTGGCTCGACAGCGAACAGCAGCATCGCGCTGCAGAGCACGACGGCACCGAAGAGAACGACCTCGCCCCGCCCGGTCGGGGAACGTGGGTCACGTGCCGTGAGAGCAGGCGCTTCGGAGAGCACCCGGGATTGAACAGCCATCTCCGCCGGGGGTCCTCTCTCTTGGGGTGCGTTTGGTGAGCCGGGCGCGCGATGCCCCATGATCAGGTCGATCGCGACTGGCGTCGCACACGTCACCAGGGGGTGTCGGAACCGCGATGGTGGCGTGGCAGCTGTCGCCGTCGGTCGCGACGGCCCAGGGCTGCGCGCTCCTCGGGCGGGGGTGCTCCCAGCTCTCTGGTCGCCGGGAGGAGCCGGCGGGGCGGAGCCCAAGGTGGGAATCGAACCCACGGCCTACGCCTTACCAAGGCGTTGCTCTACCTCTGAGCTACTTGGGCCCGCGGCCGAGATGGTACCAACCGCTCCGTGCACGGTTCCCGCCGGGCCTCTGGTACAATCCG
>DATBEL010000058.1:0-7705 GCA_036276135.1 Candidatus Dormiibacterota bacterium | reverse complement strand
CGCGCCCAGGAGCGCCTGGAGTCCGCGCGGCCCTACGCGGACGAGATCACCAATGTCATGGCCGACCTCTTCCGGCGTGACCCCGAGTACAAGCACCCCTACCTCGAGGTGCGCGAGCTGCGCAAACGGTTGGTCATCCTGGTCACGTCCGATCGAGGGCTGGTTGGGGCGCTCAACAGCAACAACGTCCGGCTGGCGCTGCGCGAGATGAACGAATCTCCCACAACGGCCTCGGTGGTGACCATCGGCCGCAAGGGCCGCGACATCATGCGGCGCTTGCGCAAGGACCTCGTCGCCGACCGCAGCAACCTCGGCGACCGCCCGTCGATGGGCGACATCCTTCCCGCCATCCGCGTCGCCATGGAACAGTACGAGACCGGCGATGTCGACCAGGTCGACCTCGTGTTCGCCCGTTTCATCAGCGCGGGCCGCCAACAGGCCACCGTGCACCGGCTGCTCCCCGTGGAGGTCCCCGAGGCCAGCGGAAAGCTGGCCGCCGACTTCGTCTACGAGCCGGAGCCCGAGGTCGTGCTCGACGCGCTCCTGCCCCGCTACATCGAGGCGCAGATCTACCGGGCGGTGCTCGAGAACCTGGCCAGCCAGATGGCGGCGCAGATGGTTGCCATGCGCAACGCCTCAGACAATGCCAACGACCTGATCCTGGACCTGACGCTGACCGCCAACACGGTGCGGCAGAGCACGATCACGACCGAATTGATGGAAATCGTCGGCGGCGCAGCCGCGCTGGCGGGCTGAGTCCCAGCCCGTCCGAAGGAGAGCACAGAGATGGCAGTCGCCGAGAAGAAGACCGGCAAGCAGAAGGGTGTGGGCACCGGCACGGTGGTGCAGGTGATCGGTCCGGTGGTTGACGTCGAGTTCGAGACAGACAGGCTTCCCGACATCTACTTCGCCCTCGAGCGCATCCGCGAGGACAAGAGCCGCCTCGTCCTCGAGGTGCAGCAGAACCTCGGCAACAGCACCGTCCGCACCATCGCCATGAACACCACCGATGGGCTGCGCCGCGGCGACACGTTCGAGGACACCGGTGGACCCATCCAGGTCGCCGTCGGTCGCACGACGTTGGGCCGGATGTTCAACGTCATCGGCGAGCCGATCGATGGCAAGCCGCCGCTCACGGATGCGCCGCTGGCGCCGATTCATCGCCTGGCGCCGCCCATCGACGAGCAGTCGACCGAGCAGCAGATCCTCGAGACCGGCATCAAGGTCATCGACCTGATCTGCACCTTCAGCAAGGGCTCGAAGATCGGCCTCTTCGGCGGGGCCGGTGTGGGCAAGACGGTCATCGTGCAGGAGATGATCAACAACATCGCCAAGGAGCACGGCGGTTTCTCTGTGTTCGCCGGGGTCGGCGAGCGCACCCGCGAGGGCCGCGACCTGTATGGTGAGATGGAGGAGTCCGGGGTCCTCGACAAGACCGCCCTGGTCTTCGGCCAGATGAACGAGCCGCCGGGAGCGCGCGCGCGCGTGGGACTGACCGGGCTGACGATCGCCGAGCACTTCCGCGACGAGGAGGAGTCGGACGTTCTTCTCTTCATCGACAACATCTTTCGCTACACGCTCGCCGGCGCCGAGGTCTCGGCGCTGCTCGGGCGCATGCCCAGCGCGGTCGGCTACCAGCCAACGCTCGGCACAGAGATGGGCGACCTTCAGGAGCGCATCACCTCAACCAAGAGCGGCTCGATCACGTCGGTGCAGGCGGTGTATGTGCCCGCCGACGACTTCACCGACCCCGCGGTGGCCACCACGTTCGCCCACCTCGGGTCGACGGTGGCCCTGAGCCGCGCGCTCACCGAGATCGGCATCTACCCGGCGGTGGATCCGCTCGACTCGTTCAGCCGTGCGCTCGACCCGGACATCGTCGGCGACGAGCACTACCGCGTTGCCCAGGGCGTCAAGCGCGTGCTCCAGGAGTACAAGGAGCTGCAGGACATCATCGCCATCCTCGGCCAGGAGGAGCTGAGCGACGACCAGAAGGTGACCGTCCAGCGCGCCCGTCGCGTGCAGCGCTTCCTCTCTCAACCCTTCCACGTCGCCGAGCAGTTCACCGGTCGTGGCGGAAAGTACGTGCCGCTCGAGGAGACGATCCGCGGCTTCGCCGAGATCCTCGACGGCAAGCACGACGACCTGCCCGAGGACGCCTTCTACATGGTCGGCACCATCGACGAGGCCGTGGCGAAGGCCAAGGAGCTGGGTGGCGGCGAAGCCGAGGAGGCCCCCAAGGACAAGGCTGAAGCCCCGCAGGGCGCAGACAGCAAGGCCACTGAGGACGAGGACGGGTCGGCGGCCGCCGAGCAGAAGACCGACGAGGAGAAGCCGGCGGAGGAGAAGGCAGCGCCCGCTGATGACGCTGACGAGGAGAAGCACACCTAGTGGCCAAGTTGCAGGTGGAGCTGGTCACCGCCGAGGGCCGCGTGCTCAGCCAGGAGGCCGACTTCGTGGTCGCTCCCGGGCTCGAGGGTGACCTCGGCGTGCTGCCGCGTCACATCCCGCTGCTCACCCCGCTGCGGACCGGCGAGATCATGGTCCGCAACCAGGGCCACGAGGAGTATTTCTTCGTGGCCGGCGGGTTTCTCGAGGTCTTGCCCGACAAGGTGCTGATCCTCGCCGACGTTGCCGAGCGGGCGGAGGACATCAACGAGGCCGCCGCCGAGGAGGCGCGGCGGTCGGCCCAGGAGGCGCTGGCGCAGGACCCGGGCGACGTCGATGCGTCCGCCGAGCTGGAGCGATCGATCTTCCGGCTGCGCGTGGCCGAGATCCGCCGCCACCGCCGCCCCCGGCGCGACCAGGAGTAGGGGCCAGCGCGGCGATGGACGGCCCCCGCGGTCTCGATCTCGACGCGCTCGCCGGGTTCCTTGCCGACCGGGTCGGGGGCCTCGCCGGGCCGCTCGCCGCCGAGGTGATCGCGGGCGGACGTTCCAACCTCACCTACGCCGTCACCGACGGCTCGCGGCGCTGGGTGGTGCGGCGGCCACCCCTGGCGCACGTGCTGCCGACCGCGCATGACATGGCACGCGAGTGGCGCGTGATGAGCGCGCTGCAGGGAACCGGCATCCCCGTTCCGGCCACCGTTGCCCTCTGCGATGACACGTCGGTGATCGGCGCGCCCTTCTACGTCATGGATTTCGTCGACGGCCAGGTGGTGCGCGAGCGGCTGCCCTCGGCGTGGCCCGACACCCGTGGCACACGGCAGTCGATGTCGGCCGCGCTGGTCGACGTGTTGCTCGCACTCCACGCGGTGCAGCCGGACAGCGTCGGCCTCGCCGACTTCGGACACCCTGCCGGGTTCCTCGAGCGCCAGGTGCGTCGCTGGTGGCAGCAATGGGAGGCGTCCAAGACGCGCGAGCTGCCCGCCATCGAGGAGCTGCACACCCGGCTGCTCGCCGCCATCCCCGAGCAGTCCGCTCCGGGCATCGTGCACGGGGACTATCGCTTCGACAACGTCATCTTTGCCCCGGACGACCCCGGCCGGATCGCAGCCGTTGTCGACTGGGAGATGAGCACGATCGGTGACCCGCTGTGCGATCTCGGGCTTCTCGTCGTGTACTGGCCCGACCACCCGGACGACCCGGCCGCGGGCGTTCACCCCGGGGCTCGCGGCAACCTCGGCGCCGGCTTCCTGACGCGCGACGAGGTGATCGCCGCGTATGCAGCGAGGAGCGCGCGCGATCTTGGCGCCCTCGAGTGGTACATCGCGCTCGGCCACTACAAGCTGGCGATCATCGCCGAGGGCATCCATGCCCGCTTCCTGATGGGCATGACGGTGGGGGAGGGCTTCGAAACCATGGGCCCGTCGGTGCCGCTGCTCGTCGACCACGCCCTCGAGCGAGCCGCGGCGTCGGGACTGGCCGGCCTCTCAGGGGGCCGCTGACCGCCTCACCTGTTGAGGCAGCTCTGCACCGCGGCCTTGTAGGTGGCCCCGGAAGTGTCCGTGCTCGCGTTCTCGTTGAGCTGCGCCTGGATGATGCAGCGCTGCAACCCGTTGGCGATCGCCGACTGGTCGCGCAGCTGCCTGGTGACGTCGAACGACAACCAGCTGATCACCGCCTGCGCGATCACCACCACGAGGACCACGCCCAGCAGCACGACCGTGTTGCTCGGCCGCTGCCGCCCCCCGGTGCGGGCGACGTTGTCGCCCGCCACCGAAGCGAGGGGCTCGTCCTCGGCGCCCTCGTCCGGCCCCGCGACGGGTTCGACCACCGCCGTGGACGTGCCAGCCTGATCGTCCGGGGCGGCGATCTCGCTGTCGCCGTCCGGTCGCTCCCCCTCGGTCACGCGATGCTGACCTCGTCGAGGAGGTACACATCCTGGACGGCGTTGAGGAGCTCGATGCCCTCGGCCGTCGGGCGCTGAAACGCCTTGCGTCCGGTGATCAACCCGGTGCCGCCGGCGCGCTTGTTGATGACCGCCGTGCGCACCGCATCGGCGAGGTCGCCGGCGCCCCTGGACTCTCCGCCGCTGTTGATCAGCGGCGAGCGCCCGGCGAAGCAGTTGAGCAGCTGGTACCGGGTCAGGTCGATGGGGTTGTCGGTGGTCAACCTGTCGTAGACCGCGGGATTGGTCTTGCCGAAGCCGATGGTGGTGAAGCCGCCGTTGTTGGTGGGAAGCTTCTGCTTGATGATGTCCGCCTGGATGGTCACGCCCATGTGGTTGGCCTGCCCGGTGAGATCGGCGGCCGTGGCGAAATCGACACCGTCCTTCTTGAATGCGTCGTTGCGCAGGTAGCACCAGAGAACGGTCCCCATGCCCAGCTCATGAGCCTCGTGGAAGGCCTCGGTGACCTCCTGCAGCTGGCGCATCGACTGGTCCGAGCCGAAGTAGATGGTGGCGCCGACGGCGACCGCGCCCATCTCCCAGGCCTGCTGCACGTCGCCGAACATGACCTGGTCGAAGCGATTGGGATAGGTGAGCAGCTCGTTGTGGTTGAGCTTGACGATGAACGGGATGCGGTGCGCCCAGCGGCGCGCCACCGAGCCGAGGACGCCGAACGTCGAGGCCACGGCGTTGCAGCCACCCTCGACCGCCAGCTCGACGAGCTTCTCGCCATCGAAGTACGCCGGGTTGGGGGCGAAGGATGCGCCCGCCGAGTGCTCGATGCCTTGGTCGACGGGGAGGATGGAGAGGTACCCGGTGCCCGCCAGCCGGCCGTGGTCGAAGAGGGACTGAAGACTGCGGAGCACGCGGACGTTGCGATCGCTGGGGGTGACGACACGGTCGACGAAGCCCGGCCCGGGCAGGTGGAGCATCTCCCTGGACACCGTCTCGCAGCGGTGCTCGAGCAGGGTGCGCGCCTCCTCGCCGAGAAGGCTCTCGATCCGTCCGAGAGAGGTCGCGGTCGCCGTGGCCATGGTCTTGTCACTCCGAATCTGCCGCCTGTCGCTCTCTCAGTTTGGCCGATACGTCGACCGATGTGCCCGCCCAGGCCGCAGGACCGACCCCGACTCGGATACGTTTAGGGCGCCCATGGACCTTCTGCGCATTGCCGGACCGCGACCTCTGCACGGAACCGTGTCGATCTCGGGGAGCAAGAACGCCGCCCTGCCGGTCATGGCCGCCGCGCTGCTCACCGACCAGCCGCTGGAGTTGCGCAACGTCCCGGACATCGAGGACATCGAAGCCATGGCGGCGATGCTGAGCCACCTCGGCGTGCGCGTGGATCGGCTGTCCACCTCGTCGTGGCGGCTGCATGCGGTCAAGGTCTCCTCGAGGGAGATCGGCGCCGAGCTGACCCGGCGGATGCGGGGGTCCTTCCTCCTGTTCGGAGCGCTGATCGCGCGTGCCGGCGAGGCCGCCATCGCGCGGCCTGGAGGCGACGACATCGGCATGCGACGCGTCGAACAGCACCTCGAAGGGCTGCGACTGATGGGCGCCGACGTCGACGAGCTGCCCGACATGTACACGGCGCGTTCGAGCAGGCTGCGCGGTGCGCGCATCGACCTCGACATGCCGACGGTGACCGGCACCGAGAACCTGATCATGGCCGCCGTCCTCGCCGAGGGGATCACGGTCATCTCCAACGCGGCGCGCGAACCGCACGTCTTCGACCTGGTGCGTTGCCTGGTGGGCATGGGCGCACACATCACCGGCGCCGGGTCGGAGCTGATCGTCATCGAGGGCCAGCCCGGGCTGCTGCACGGCACCACCCACAGCGTGACCAGCGACTACATCGAGGCCGGAACGTACATGGTGGCGGCGGCCGCCACCGGAGGCGACGTTCTGGTCGACCGGATGCGCACCAGCGATGTGCGCTGGTTGATCAACAAGCTGCGCAGCGCCGGCGCCGATGTCGTCGAGGGAGCCAGCCACGTGCGCGTCAGGAGCGCCCCGCTGCATGCAGTCGATGTCACGACGTGGCCGCACCCCCGGTTCGCCACCGACCTGCAACCGCAGTTCTGCGCGCTGATGACCCAGGCGAGAGGCGTCAGCATCGTCAGCGAGGCACTGTACGAGAACCGCTTCCGGCACGTGCCCGAGCTTCTGCGCTTCGGCGCGCGCATCGGCGTGGAGGGCCGCAGCGCGATCATCGACGGCCCGGTCGAGCTCAGGTCGACGCGCGCCACGGTGCCCGATATCCGCTCCGGGGCGGCCCTGGTGATCGCTGCGCTCTGTGCTCATGGCACCAGCGAGCTGGACGGCGTGTACCACCTCGACCGCGGCTATGAAGCCCTCGAGGACAAGCTGCGCGGCCTCGGTGCCGACATCGAGCGCGTGACCGTGAGCGGCGAGGCCGATACCGCGGCACGCGACTTCAGCGGCGTCGTCGGCGACTAGAACGACCGGTGCTCGGCAAGAAGCTCGGGGTCGACCTGGGCACGTCGACAGTCCGAGTGGTGACCCGCGGCGAGGCCTCGTTGCTCTCCGAACCTGCGGTCGTCGCCATCCGCGACGGCGATGCCGGGCTGACCCTTCTCGGCACCGCGGCGCTCGAGGCGGCGGTCGAGGACAGGACCATCGAGCTGCGCCGGCCGATCCGCGGAGGCGACGTTCATGATCAACGCGCGCTTTCCCTGCTGATGCACCTGGCGGTGAACCGCGCGGTCGGCCGGCAGCGCATCTTCAAGCCCGACCTGGTGGTGGCGGTGCGCGCGGGGATGAGCGGCGACGATCGGCGCGCCGTCCTCGAGGCGGCGGCGCGCGCCGGGGCACGCACGGTCTACCTGATCGACGCCGCCATCGCCGCCGCCATGGGGGCGGGGATGGCGGTCACGTCCGCGCAGGCCCACCTCCTCATCGACATCGGCGCCGGCAAGACCGACGTCGCCGTGCTCGCGCTGGAGGGCACGGTGGCGGCGCGATCGCTGGTCACCGGGTCGGAGGACCTGTTCGATCGCCTCGCGGCGCACGTCGAGACCGTGCACGGCGTCGTCCTCGACCGCGCCGAGCTCCGAGATGCCGCACACCTGCTGGTGGCGGCAAGCCATGAGGAGCGCACCGCGGAGATCGGCGGCGTGCTCCTCTCATCGCATGAGCTGTCGCCGCTGGTCGCCGAGTACCTGCGTCCTCTCGACACAGCGTTGCTCGAGGTCCTCGACGAGACCCCGGCCACTCTCGACCGCGATGTCCGCGGCACGGGCATCGTGCTCACCGGTGGCGGGGCGCGGCTGGAGGGCATCGAGCGTCATATCGCGCACGTCGCCGGTGTGTCGGCGCGTGTGGCGGTGGAGCCCGAGCAGTGCACCGTGCGCGG
>DATBEL010000057.1:0-2551 GCA_036276135.1 Candidatus Dormiibacterota bacterium | reverse complement strand
TCGAAGGTCACCGTGTGCGCCACCGTGCCTGTGTTCGTCCACCGCACGATGTCGCCCACGTGCGCCGTCTGCGTCGACGGCGAGAACTGCAGCTGATCGGTGGCGGAGATGTGCACCGCGGCGGTTCCGAGACTGACTCCTGCCGCACCCACGGTCGGGCCGCCGCTCGCGCTCGGCGTGCCAGCCGCGCCGTTGCCGCATGCTGCGAGGGCGGCGATGACCGCGCACCAACCCAGAACGAGCTCGAGCAGGCGTCGTCGTGCGGGTGACATCTCACACTCCGTAGGTCTTGCCGTTGTCCTTCTTGGTCACCGGATCCAGACGCCAGAGCGGGGTGGTGGTGTCACCCGCCCCGCGCGACACCACCAGGGTCGCCCGATCGACGACGAAGGAGCCGTCGGGGGCGTACTGGATGTCGTACCAATCCATGGGTCGCGGGGCCGGTCCGTAGAAGTTGGTGGAGTCGATGAAGTAGCGGCTGCCGTGACAGGGGCATGCCCAGCCGTTGGGGATCCGCTCCGCGGCCTTGCGCACGCCGTGCACGTCGGCGACGGTGTCGGCCACGCCCGACCCTGAGGTGACGTTGCTGACGTAGTTCGGTGTGCAGCCGAGGTGCGTGCAGACCAGCTCCACAGCGTAGAAGCCGGCGTCGTCGCGGATGATCCCGGTGCGGTGTCCGTAGTCCATGTACGGGTGGTCGACGGTGACCTGCTCGGGTCGCACGCTCGCCTTGAACCTCAAAGGCGCCTCAGCCGTCGTGTTCGGGAACATGAACTTCAGCGTCTCGATACCAGCGAACACCGTCGCGCCCAGCGCTCCCAGGCCCCCAAGGAGCAGCAGGAAGCCGCGACGGGACATCTCGGCGAGCCGGTGCCGCCGCTCACGGGGGTTGGCGTAGGGGTCGACTGCCATGGTGCCGGGTCTGCCGATATACAAACTGACGGGTCAGTTTCTCTTATGATAGCATCTCCGCCGTGCCGAAGATCTCCACCGCGGTTCGTTCGGAGCGCCGCCAGCAGCTGATCGATGCCGCCTGGCGCTGCGCGGGGCGCAGGGGCTACCGCGACATGACCGTGGACGAGGTCTGTGCCGAAGCCCAGGTGAGCAAGGGCGCCTTCTATGGGTACTTCACGTCGAAGCAAGATCTGCTCGTCGCCCTCCTCGAGGAGGACGCCGCCGGGCTCGACGCAGTCCTCGATGATCTGGGCCGGCGCGATGTCTCCAATGTGGCGCGGCTGCGCAGCTTCGCCCGAGAGATGTGCGAGCGCGGAGCGGATCCCTCGGGGGTGCAGCTCCGCTCCGACCTGTGGGCGGCGATCCTGACCGAGCCCCTGATCCGCGATCGCGTCGTCGCCGCAGTGCAGCGCCGCCGCGCCGTGCTCCGCGGCTGGATCGAGGGCGCGGTCGCCACCGGGGAGCTGGCGCCGATTCCCGCCAATGCCTTCGCCTCGGTGCTGCTGGCCCTCGGCGACGGCCTCACGCTGCACAGCTCCCTCGACCCATCCGGCTTCCGCTGGAACAACATCGCGCGCGTCCTGGCCGCGGTCTTCGGCGGGCTCGCCCCCGAGACGTCCTGATGCGCGCCGCCCGGCGTGCGCTGCTCGCCCGGCAGCTCGGACGGCGTGCCTTCGACTGGCTGCATGGCAGCGCTGCCGGACTGTTTGCGGTGGCGCTGGGGGTCGGCGCAGGAGCCGGGTTGGGGGCTGTGTTCTTCCGCGCGCTGATCGAGTGGTTCACTCAGCTGTTCACCGGCCACGCCGACTACAGCGCCGCAGGGCATGCGGCCAACCCGCTGGTGCCGTTTCTGGGAATGTGGTTCGTGGTGCTGGCGCCGGTGGTGGGCGGCCTCATCTACGGGCCGGTGATCCAGCGCTTCGCCAAGGAGGCGCGCGGCCACGGC
The DNA here is from genome assembly GCA_036276135.1 of Candidatus Dormiibacterota bacterium. Lineage (GTDB taxonomy): Bacteria > Chloroflexota > Dormibacteria > Aeolococcales > Aeolococcaceae > Aeolococcus. Next base: position 651 of record DATBEL010000057.1, on the reverse strand, counting down.
GTGCCCGAGGTCATGCTCGCCGTGGCCGAGCGGGGCGGCCGGATCCGTCCCCAGGTGGCCCTGGTGAAGGCGCTGGCCTCGGCGCTCTGCATCGGCTCCGGCGGTTCGGTGGGGCGGGAAGGCCCCATCGTGCAGATCGGCTCGGCGCTCGGCTCGAGCATTGGACAGATCCTGCGGGTGCCCGAGTCGCGCCTGCGTCTTCTCGTCGCGTGCGGTGCGGCGGGTGGCATCTCGGCGACGTTCAATGCACCCATCGCGGGTGTGTTCTTCGCCCTCGAGCTGATCCTCCAGGACTTCGCCGTGGAGTCGTTCGGCGCCGTGGTATTGGCCTCGGTCACCGCCGACATCATCGGCCGCGCCGCCTTCGGCAGTCAGCCGTTTCTCGTCCTGCCCGCCTTCCACATCGCGTCCCACTGGGAGTACGGGCTCTATGCCGTGCTCGGTGTCATAGGTGGGCTCGCGGGCATCGCGTTCATCCGTGTGCTCTATGGCACCGAGGATCTCATTGACCGGCTCTGGCACGGGCCGGAGTGGTTGCGCCCGGCTGTTGGCGGCGCACTCCTCGGACTCGTGCTGCTTGCGCTGCCCGAACTGTACGGCGTCGGCTACCCGGTGATCGAGAACGCCGTGAAGGGGAATGTGGTGCTCTGG
>DATBEL010000056.1:0-9337 GCA_036276135.1 Candidatus Dormiibacterota bacterium | reverse complement strand
CAGGGTGCCCATGCGTTCCAGCGGTCGCAGCCCGCGTCGCACCAGGATCCAGGTGGCGACGAGCACGACGACGGTGATCGCGGCGGTGGTGAGCACCTCGAGCAGGAGCAGATGGTCGAGCGTCGAGTTCACGCCGTCAAGTGGGATGGCGGTGACCAGGAGGCCGCCGCTCTGCTGGGCGTTGTCGACGTAGACGAGGTAGCGGTCGACGCCACCCGTCCCCTCGACGGAGATGAACGCTGGGTTCTGCTCATTGCTTGCTGTGAGGGTCCGGGGCAGCACAGGCGCCGACGACAGGGTGGTACCGCTCGAGCCGAACGTGTGCGGTCCCGCGATGACCGAACCGGATGCCGAGACGATCTCGCCGAATGTGCCGGTGGGGATGTCGCCCGCGCTCGGCTGCGGTCCACCACGGCCGCCCTCGCCGAACCCGCCACTGGTGAGGTACATCTCCACGGCCGGGTGCACCGCGAGCAGTTGCGCATCCGCTTTGCTGAGCAGGTACGACTGCAGCGACAGGAACGTTGCCGCGCTCACCGCGACCAACCCTCCGATGAACAGCGGCGCCAGCGTCAGCAGCAGGCGCCGGCGCAGCGACATCAGGCCCCTCGCGGCACTCGCGCCACATAACCGACGCCGCGAACTGTGTGGATCAGCGGCGGATCGGCCCTGTCCACCTTGCGGCGCAGGTAGCTGATGTACGTCTCGAGCACGCTGGCATCGCCGCCGAAGTCGTACTTCCAGACGTGGTCGAGGATCTGGGTGCGCGAGAGCACGCGGCCCGCGTTCATGAGCAGGTAGCGCAGCAGGCGGAACTCGGTGTGGGTCAGCTCGATGACGTGTCCGGCGCGGAACACCTCGTGGGTCTCCTCGTCGAGCTCGAGGTCGGCGAGCTGGAGCCGGCTGCTCGTCCGGTCGGTGCTGGCGGTGTGACGCCGCAGCACGACGCGAACGCGGGCCACCAGCTCCTCGATGCTGAAGGGCTTGGTCACGTAGTCGTCGCCACCGACGGTGAGGCCACGGACCTTCTCCTCGGTGGAGTCCCGAGCGGTCAGGAAGATCACCGGCACCTTGACGCCGTCGCCGATCAGTCGCTGCACCAGCGCGAAGCCGTCCTCGTCGGGCAGGCCGATGTCGAGGATGACCAGGGCGGGGCGGAAATCCATGACCGCGGTGCGTGCCTCGCGGGCGGTGGCGGCGGTGGCCACGGTGAAGCCCTCGTACTTGAGGGCCATCGCGACGAGGTCGGTGATCGCCCGCTCATCGTCGACGACCAGCACCCGGACGGGTTCGCTCATGTCGCCATGATTGCGGCACAAGCTGGGAATCTGCTCAGAGAACCATCCACGCCGGCTGGGAGCGCGCCCCGACCACTCGCGGTCAGGCGCTGATGACCACCGGGGTGCCGTCCCGCGTCCACGGGTATGCCCACTGCATCACCGGAGTGGGCACGTGGACGCAGCCGTGGCTGGCCGCCGAGGGGTTGTCCTCGCTGCCCGGTCCGTAGTCGCCCGGCGATTCCCACGGCGCGTCGTGGATGAAGTAGCCACCGCCGGCGAACTCCATCACCCAGCTGACCCAGCTCGGGAAGTAGTAGAAGGGCGAGCTCTTCGGCCACGGGGAGATGAACTGGAAGGGCGACTGCTTGTTGAAGATGTGGAAGGTGCCCGTGGGTGTGCGCAGCTGCGGCCGGCCGGTGCTGACGGCGGTCGCCTTGACCACGCATCCATCCTGGAAGAAGAGCATCTCCTGGAGCGACAGCGAGATGGTGATGACCTTGCCGGCGCCGACGGGATGGCCGCACTGGTTGGCCGCCAGCTCTGCATTGACGCGGCTGGTGATGCCAGAGACCGTCAGGGCCACGGCGTTGAGCTGGCCGGCGGTGCTGGCGGCCTGGAACTGGCCGGCGATGCCGGCGTTCTGGGCGGCCAGGGCCGCTGCGTTGGGGGTGCCCTCCGCCTGCACCTGGTCGATGGTGAGAAGCAGGGGGTGCAGCTGCCCCGCGATCTGGTCGTTGAGATCAACCAGCGCCTGGAGCGCGTTGATGGCGGCCAGGAGCTGGCTGGCCGTCTTGGATGCGTCTCCGTTGGTGGCCACCTCGTTGTTGAGCTGCGCCGCCAGGGTGGCGACGTTGCCGGCGTTGAGGTTGTCGGCGTTGGCGATGCCGACCAGCCGTTGGGCGCTGGCCAGAACTGCCTGGACGCCTCCCGCGGACTGCAACTGCTGTTGCAACAGCTGGACGCGGGCCTTCTGGGCCGCCGTGACCGTGCTGCGCTGTTGCGCCATGAACGCCTGCCAGGAGGCAACCAACGCCGACACGGCGGCCGGTGTGGTGGCGGCGGCGAGCTGGGTCGTCCAACCGCCGGCAGCGGTGGCCGCGGCAGTGGTGACCCAATCCCGCTGTTGGGTGGCGAAGGTGGCCCACTGGGCGATCACCCCCTGCGCCTCAGTCCGCCGACCGTCGAGCGCCGCGTTCCAGGCTGTCTGGGTCTGGGTCTGCAGGTGGCTCAGCAGGGCGGCGCCATCGTTGTTGAGCCAGTTCGGCGACCACCAGGCCGCGTTGGGTGCCTGGGCCGACAGGGCGGCGCGGAGGGGAGCCAGACTGGACGCCGGAACGCCCTGCGCCTCGTCGATGTCCCATTGCGAGCGCAGGCTCGCCGCGCCGTCGGCGAAGGTCCTCTGCCGGTCACCGGCCGCGTGGGCGGTCATGGCGCCGCCGCTGGCAACGCAGACGATCAGGAAGGCGGGGATCAGGTAATAGCGGAGACGCATCTGTTCGGAGTTGGTGACCTGGGGATGGGCCGACTGTAACCTGTGCAGTCGGAAATCTAGCTGGTTGGGCAAACGCGGATGGCGGTCGAGTGGTTACCGCGAGCCGTTGCCGTTGCGATGAGCCGCCTTGGTGAGCACGCTCCCGAGCTCGTCCCTGATCACCCCGTAGCATTCGCAGGCCACCTGCTCCAGCCCGTGCCGATCGACGATGTTCACCAGGCCTCGGTGGTATTTGATCAGGCCGGCCGCCTGGAGGATGCCCGCCGACAGCGTCACCGTCGCCCTCCGGCTGCCCAGCATCTGGCCGAGGAACTCGTGGGTGATGGCGAACTCGTCGACGCCGACGCGATCATGGCTCATCAGCAGCCAGCGGCTGAGGCGCTCCTCATTGGTGTGGAGGCGGTTGCAGGCGGCCGCCTGGGAGATCTGGCCGAACAGGGCCTGCAGGTAATCGTCGGTGAGCTCCCGCATCGGTCCGGGGCGCGCCATCTCCTGGAGGAAGCTGGCGGCATCCATCCGGAGGACCCAACCGGCCACCTGGGAGATCGCTCGAACCGCCAGGGATCCACCCAGCACCAGCGGCACCCCGACCACGCCCTCGTTGCCGACCGTGGCCACCTCGACGATGGCCCCGTCCTCGAGGGGCGTCACCAGCGAGATGACGCCGTTGAGCGGGAAGTACACGGAGTCGATCGGCTTGCCCGGCTCGAAGAGGACGCGCTTGATCTCGAGGAACGTGGGGCTGAGCCGCGCGCTCAGCCGTTCGCGGTCGGCCGCAGGCAGCACAGCCAGCATCAGGTTCCGCGTCATGTCCGACGCCGAACGACCGTTTCCGCTGTCCATCGCCTTCCACCCGGATATCCGTGGCCGCACTGCCCCGCGAACGTTCGCAACCTCGCGCCGATGGTGCGTGCGCTGTTCAGCGCCGCATCCATTATCCCACCGCGCGCCGCTCCAGGGCCGGGACTCATGCCCGATATCGGTGTTCTGCGACGGGCGATCACACGATGGAAGGGGAGAGGAGCAGCGCGACCCGCCAGGGGCCGCGCTGCCGGATGGAGGGCAATCTCCCGGCTGTCGCCACAAGCGACGCGGCTTCTCCGCCGATCGCCATCATCCATACCGGTGCGCGCGCTGTCGGCACGGTGCATGACATACGGCTCCAAAGTGGACCCCGCTGAACTCGTCATCGGCAGAATTCGTGGTCATGAGAGCCCGTCGAGCGCGTGATTTGGACGCCGTGGCGGCATTCCGGCGCCTGGCGGACGCGCAGCCCGACGGTGTGTGGGCCGCCCCGGGCCGGGTCAACCTCGTCGGCGAGCACACCGACTACAGCGGCGGGATGGTCCTGCCCGTCGCCATCGATCGCTCGGTGGTGGTGGCCGCCCGCCTCCGCGAGGACGACGTTGTTGGCGTGGCTTCTCTGCAGATGCCCGGCGAGGTGCGCGTGTCACTGGGCGACATCCAACCTGGACGCAGTGCCGGCTGGACGTCGTATCCGCTCGGCACCCTGTGGGCGCTGCAACGTGCGGGCCTCACCTTGCGCGGCATCGACCTGCTCGTCGACTCCGACATTCCGCTCGGCGCCGGCCTGGCCTCGAGTGCGGGGCTCGAGGTGGCGACGGCGCTCGCATTCACCGAGCTCACCGCACAGCAGATGACCAGGCTGGAGTTGGCCCTGTGCTGCCAGGCGGGTGAGAACGCGGTTGCCGGCGCGCCCACGGGGGTGATGGACCAGGTCACCGTGCTGCTGGGCCGCGCCGGCCACGCATTGCTGGTCGACTGCCGCACGCTCGACAGCGAGCTGGTGCCGTGGCTGCCAGGCGATGCGTCGCTCGCGCTGCTGGTCATCGACACGGCCGTCCGCCATGCCAACAGCGGGCCCGGATACCGCTCGCGGCGTGACCAGTGCGCGCAGGCGGCCGCTGCGCTCGGGGTGGAGACTCTGCGCGACGCCACCGCAGGCTCCGTGGCGCGAACGCTGTCCGGGGTTTTGCAGCAACGTGCGCGCCACGTGGTCACGGAGAACCATCGCGTCGTCGAGCTGGCGGGGCTGCTGCGCGCTGGGCGCATCGCCGACACCGGACCGCTGTTCGACGCCAGCCATGCCTCGCTGCGCGACGACTACGAGGTGTCGTGTGCCGAGCTCGACGTCGCCGTCGAGACGGCGCGCGGCGCGGGCGCCATCGGCGCGCGCATGACCGGCGGCGGGTTCGGCGGATGCGCCATCGCACTGGTGCACATCGACAGTGTGGACGCGGTGTCGGCAGCGGTGGAGACCGCCTTTGCCCAGCGGGGATACCGGCCGCCACGGATGTTCCCGGTGGTCACGGCGGGCGGCGCGCACCGCCTCGCCTGAGGTGGGGCGTGATCAGGGAAGGAAGAGCATCGAGTCACCGAACTCGTGCCAGAGGTAACCGCCCCGGACGGCGGCGTCATATGCGGCGTCGACCAGGCCATCGCCTGCAACCGCGTCGAGCAGGTGGAGATGACTTGCCTGCGGCTCATGGAGCCCCGTCACCAGGCCGTTGACGACGCGCGCGCGTCGCTGCGGGCCGAGGACGAGGTCGGTCCAGCCACCGGCGGCGCGCACCTCGCCGCTGCCGGTCGCGGCGCTCTCGAGGGCGCGCACCACGGAGGTGCCGACGGCGACGACCCGGTTGCCGGAGCAGCGCGCGCTCATCACCAGTCGCGCAGTCGCGTCCGAGACATCGAAGCGCTCGGGCTGCGGGGGCTCGCCGTTCTCCGGGCTGGAGACGCCGGTGTGCAGAACCACGGGGGCAACGGTGACACCGGCGGCCACCAGCCTGACCAGCAGCGAGGCGGTGAACGGCCGGCCGGCGCTGACCATCTCCGCGCTGCCCGGTTGCCGGGCGTAGACGTTCTGATGGTCGGTCAGCGGGTACGTGGACGAGAGGTGGCCGTACTCGATGGGCCGCCCATGTCGCGACAGGTACTCGTGCACGTCGAGCGTTGTGCTCGGGGTTGCCCGCCACAGGCGCGACGACACCAGAGAAGGGTCGGGGTATGCCTCATCCAGGCGAAGGGAGAGCGCAGCGGGCAGCCCCAGGACCGCTCCACGTCTGGCGTGCGGCTCCGGGCCGTGTCCATCGGGGTGGCGCACCTCCACGACCCACGAGCCGTCTTCGAGAACGGTCGACAGGTGCACGGGCACGGCCCGACCGTCGTCCTGGCGGCCGTCAACCGCGGCGGGGATGGTCGCCGAGGTGTTGATCACCACCAGGTCGCCGGGGTCGAGCAGCTCCACGATGTCGTCGAATCGCCGGTGCTCGATGTGGCCGTGGCGCGCCACCAGCAGGCGGACACCGTCGCGGCGAAGCCCCCGCCGCTCGGCCGGCGCCGTTGCCTCGCCGCCTGCCGGGATGGCAAACCGCGCCTTCGATGATCTCGTCCCCGGGTTCGCGAGGATCACCGCGGCGCCTCGAGCTTCACATCGTTGACGCGGTAGCGGCCGCTGGGCAGGTCACCGGTGATCAGCCGCAGCAATGAGGGAACCACGCTCTCCGGCGCCGCTCGATCGCTGATGTCCTCCCCCGGGAACGCCTGCTGGTGCAGGTCGGTGTTCATATCGCCGGGATCGAACGCGTAGACGCGCAGCGCCGAGTTCTCGGCGCCGAGGATCGCCGTGACCTGGTCGAGCGCTGCCTTCGATGACCCATACCCGCCCCAGCCCTCGTACGCCTCAACGGCGGCGTCGGATGACACGTTGACGACGCAGGCGCCGGGGCGGAGGTGGGGCAACATCAGTTGGAAGAGCGCCAGCGGGGCGATGGTGTTGACCGCGTAGACCTGCTCGAAGGTCGGCAACGGGTAGTCGGCGAGCAGCGGCTGTGGGCTGGGACCGAGCACGCTGGCGTTGTTGACCAGCAGGTCGAGCCCGCCCGCCTCGGCCACCGCGGCTGCCAGGTCGAGGCGGTGCCGCGGGTCGGCGACGTCGCCGGACACCACGACCACATTGTTGGCGCCAGTTATGTCAGCAACCGATGCGGCCAGGCGCCCTGCATCGCGAGCATCCACGATCACCCGCCAGCCCGCGCGCACCAGGCCGGCGGTCAGGGCCCGGCCGAGTCCCCGCGACGCACCGGTGACCAGCGCCAACGGGGTCGGGGAGGTGGTGCTTGACGTGGAAGTGTCCATGAGCGCATCCTACAAGTTGAAGTGAACTTGAAGTCAAGCCCCGCGCCGTTGAGCCGTTCCGATGAGCTGGCCGTCGGAGAGGTGGCGCAGCGGGCGGGGTTCGCCACCTCGGCGGTCCGCTACTACGAGGCCGAGGGCCTCATCGAGGCGGCGAGGTCGCCGGGCGGTCAGCGTCGCTACCAGCGCAGCGTTCTGCGCCGCCTCGCCTTCATTCGCGCTGCCCAGAACGTCGGCCTCACCCTGGACGAGGTGCGCGACGCGCTGGCCACGTTGCCCGAAGGCCGGACACCGACCAAGGCAGACTGGGCGCGGCTGTCGCATTCGTGGCGAGGCCGCCTCGACGGCCAGATCGCCGCCCTTGTGGCGCTGCGCGACGGCCTGACCTCCTGCATCGGCTGCGGATGCCTGTCGCTGCGCCGCTGCGCGCTCTCCAACCCCGGCGACGTGATGGGCTCTTTCGGCGCCGGCGCCATGTCACTGCCCGCGGCCCTGCGGCGTCCGCCCAAGCCGTAGAGGGATCAGCCCTCCTCGCGGCGGTGCCCCGACGCAAGCTCTGCGAGCAGGCCGGGGTCGAGCTGGTCACCACGGATGGTGGCAATCCGGCACGGCGTCACCGCACGCAGGGTCGCCGTGCGCCGGCCGCCCTCGAGGAGCGCGCGCTCGCCGAGCACCGCTCCAGGACCCAGCTGCGCCAGCGGTTCGCCGGCCACCTCAACGGCAACCACGCCGTCGAGCACCAGGAACACGTCGGCGCCCTCGACGCCCTCCTCGACGATGGTCCTGCCCTTGGCGATCTTGCTGATCGACGGCTTGCCACCGCCACGCATGATGTGCGTCGACAGTTCGCGCTCCAGGGCGGTCTCGACCTCGCTGACCAGCGCGGGGGAGTCCTCGTCACCCCACGGCGAGTGAGAGCCGAAGGCGCGCCGCGACCAATCCTTGAAGTCCACCAGCCCCGACTTCTGCACCAGCCTCTGACCGTGGTCGTAGATCCAGTGGCGAGGGAACGCGCTGGCCCCGACCAGCTCGTGCGACGTGCTGCCGTCGGCTGACAGGGTCACCGCCAGCGTCGTCCATGCCAATGGCGCTGACACCTGGACGAAGGGCGGGTACTTGACCCGTCGCGGCATCGGCACCCCGGTGCGGCCCCCGGTTGTCTGGACGAAGCGCACCGAGCCGGCGGACACCTGCGGCGCCTGCTGCCGGTCCGGGAGGGCCACCGCCGCAAAGGTCGCGGCCTTGCCGCCCAGGCGGAGCGTCGTCGAGCCGATGTGGCCGCCTCCGCTGTACCCGTGCCCGGTGATCTGCCCATCGTCGACAGCTATCCAGCAGCGCAGCCGGTTGGCGAACCGGAAACGGTCAGCCTGGCGCAGCGCCTCGAGGTCCTCGACGTGGTCGGGCGGAGCCTCGTCGTAGTGCGCCATGCCCATCTCGAAGGGCAGCTTGCTCATCCCGACGACGGCCTCGGACGGGATCCAGGAGATCGATGTGACGGATGACTCGATGCGCATGCTCTGTACCTCCTCGGATGAACTGTGACCGCTGCCCGGCGCCGCCGTCGATGGTGGGGCCGCGACAGGTGCAGGTGAGGTTCACCGCCGGCAGGTGTGGTGTTCACCTCATTTGCGGATGCCCCGGCCGTGCCTACAGTCACGGCATGCCTTCCGACGCATCCATCCGTGTTGTCCTGGCCGATGACAACCTGATTGTCCGGGAAGGGGTTCGCGCGCTCCTGCTCGCGGCCGGCGACATCGACGTCATCGCTGTCGCGGGTGACTACGACGAGCTGATCGCCGGCGCCGACGACTTCATGCCCCAGGTGGTTGTCACCGACATCCGCATGCCGCCGAACTTCGTCGACGAGGGCATTGCGGCGGCACGCCTGATCCGCAAACAGCACCCCGGCACCGGCATCGTCATCCTGTCGCAGTACGACGAGCCCGAGTACGCCATCGCGCTGCTCGCCGAGGGCGCCGCCGGATATGGCTATCTGCTCAAGGATCGCGTGGCCGAGGGCGACCAGCTGGCTCGCGCGGTTCGCGAGGTGAGCACCGGCGGCTCGATGCTCGATCCGCGCATCGTCAACTCGCTGACCAAGCCGGTGACCGACGCGGCCGGGCTCGGCGAGGTGGAAGAGCGCCTGCTGCGGATGGTCGCCGAGGGCAAGCCGATCAAGGCGATCGCGGTCAGCCTGCGGTCCACCCCCGAGGCCGTGTCATCGGACATCGAGGCGCTGTTTCTCAAGCTGGCGCAGCAGGCCAGCGGCGGCACCCACGGTGCGCTGCAGCGGCTCAAGCTGCTCCACAAGGCGATCGTCGACCGCGAGGAGCAGGGCGAGAGCCTCAGCCGCATGCTCCCCGGCGGTCTCGCCCAGAAGCTGCGCGAACAGGGGGTGCGGCCCGGCGAG
>DATBEL010000055.1:0-3180 GCA_036276135.1 Candidatus Dormiibacterota bacterium | reverse complement strand
CGGAGTCTACGGACGCCGCCCGCCCCTACTCCGCGCGCAAGCGGTGCAGACGACGCAGAATCGTCGCGAACAGTTCCACCACGGAGGGCCGGCATGTCCGAGATGGTTCGCCGCGGCAGCTTCCGCAGCCGGGGCCAGCGCCTGTCGTACACGATCCACGGCACCGGTGATCGACCGGTCGTGCTCCTGCCCGGTCTGCTGCTGCCCGCCCGGATGAACACCCCGCTGGCCGAGCACCTCGCCGAGCGCGGGCACCGCGTCATCCTGCTCGACCCGCTCGGCCAGGGTGCGTCAGCGCGGCCGCGCGACATGTGGCGGTACTCGATGACCCTGTTCGCCGCGGACACGGTGGCGCTGCTCGACCACCTCGGGCTCGAGCAGGCCGTGGTCGGCGGCACCTCGCTCGGGGCCAATGTCACGCTGGAGGTGGCCTCGCTGGCGCCCGAACGCCTGCGCGGCATGATCATCGAGATGCCCGTCCTCGACAACGCGCTGGTGGCCTCCGCCGTGGCGTTCGCACCGCTGCTGGTGGCGGTGACCGTCGGTGAGCGGTTGATGCGCGGAGTGGCGGCGGTGGCGCGGCGCATCCCCCTTGGCCGCGTGTCCTTCAACCTCGGCATCCTGCTCGAAGCGCTGGGCCAGGATCCCGGGCCCAGCGGGGCGCTGCTGCAGGGCCTGTTCTTCGGACGCACCGCGCCGCACCGCGACGAACGGCACACGTTCACCGCGCCGGCGCTGGTGATCGGTCACCACCGCGACCCTGTCCACCCCTTTTCCGATGCCGGCATGCTGGCGCGGGAACTGCCCAACGGCAGGCTCGTCGAGGCCAGCTCGATCCTCGAGATGCGCATGAGGCCCGACCGGCTGTACGGGCAGATCGACCAGTTCCTCGACGAGGTCTGGGGGCCTCGGATGCGGATCGTCAAGCGGCGCGCGGCGCCACGGCGGGCCGCCGCCGCCACCCGGGCGCGACGGCGAGGCTGAACCCGGCCGGTATCCTTCGGCGGTCGTGCCCACAGCCACCGCCACCATCGACTCGATCCCGCCGCGCGGGGAGCGTCCGCGCGTGCTCAGCGGCATCCAGCCGACGTTCCAGCTGCACCTCGGCAACTACCTCGGCGCGCTGCGCAACTGGGCGCAGGAGCAGGAGAAGTACGACAACTTCTTCTGCATCGTCGATCTCCATGCGCTGACCACGCTGCCCGACCCCGCGATGGTGCGCAGCAGCGTCCTCGAGCTGGCCGCCCTGTTCATCGCCTGCGGGCTTGACCCCGACGCCAACGTGCTCTTCGTGCAGTCACAGGTGCCCGCGCACACCCAGCTCGGCTGGATCCTCGAGTGCCACACGCCGCTCGGCTGGCTGGAGCGCATGACCCAGTTCAAGGCCAAGGGCGGCAGCGGACCAGACCGCGAGCGCGCCGCCGCCGGGCTGCTGACCTACCCGACGCTGATGGCGGCCGACATCCTCCTGTACGACACCGACTTCGTCCCCGTCGGCGACGACCAGCGCCAGCACGTGGAGGTGACCCGCGACATCGCCCAGCGCGTCAACAGCCTGCGCGGCGAGGTGTTCCGCCTGCCGCAGCCGCTGATCCGCGGCACCGGGGCGCGGGTGATGGGCCTCGACGATCCCACCGCCAAGATGAGCAAGACCACAGCCCGCACCAAGCCCGGCCACGCCATCCTGCTGCTCGACCCGCCGGAGACGGTGAGCAGGAAGATCGCCCGGGCAACAACGGACACCAACCCGCAGGTGGCCGAACCGCTCGGCCCCGGTGTGGCCAACCTGATTGACATCCATGCCGCGCTGCAGGGCAGCACGCACCAGGAGGCGGTGGCGCACTTCTCGGGCATGTCGTACGGCAGCCTCAAGAAGGAGGTGGCCGGCGCGATCAACGAGACGCTGGCGCCGATCCAGGCGAAGTACAGGGTTATCCGCGGCGACGAGCCATGGCTGCTGGAGATGCTCGCCGAAGGGGCGGAGCGCGCCGCCGCGGTCGCCGACACCACGCTGCTCCGTGTCCAGCGCGCCGTCGGCGTCAGCTGAAGCGACGCTAAACGCCACCATGCCTCGCAGCCAACCCCGGCCGCCCCTCATCGGTGTCTGCGGCACGTCCCGGGAGGACCCGGCGACCGACGACCTAGCCGAGCGCGTCGGCGGCCTGATCGCGGCGCGCGGCGGCATCGTGGTCTGCGGCGGGCTCGGCGGCGTCATGGAGGCAGCCGCCAGGGGCGCCGCGCGGGCCGGAGGCTTCAGCATCGGCCTGCTCCCCGGTGACAGCAGCGACGAGGCGGGCGTCGACGTGTCGCTGGTGATTCCCACCGGGATGGGGGAGATGCGCAACGCGCTGATCGTGCGCGCCTGCCCGGTGATCATCGCCATCGGTGGCGCGTACGGCACGGTCAGCGAGATCGCCCTCGCGCTGCGCAGCGGACGGCCGGTGATCGGCCTGCAGACCTGGGAGATCCGCCCACCGGGCGGCCACATCGCCGACCCGGGCATCCGGCGAGCGTCCAACCCGGACGAGGCGGTGGCGATGGCGTTCGCGGCCATCAACGGCGCCGGCGCGGTGTGACGCTCGATCAGCTCCTGGTGTCGAGCACGCTCTCGACCTCGGCCAGCATCGCGGCCACCTCGGGCCTGGCGAAGTGCGCGCGGGCCGGCTCGAGGCGGTCGATGAGCCAGGCGGTGAGCGCGTTCTTGGTGTCGCTGGGATGGAGCCGCCCGCTGCCGTAGGCGGAGGCCAGCTCGGCGTAGGTGTCGAAGACCGCGGGTCCGCCGTTGGCCTCGCTGCGATCGACGCGGACCGGTCCCTTGTCGAGGACGAACACCAGCTGCTCGAACCAGTTGAGGATCGGGTTGAAGCGCGTCTCCTGCGGCGGGCAGAACGCCTTGGCGATGCGGGCGCGGATGGTGTCGGGGTCGTCGTGGATGAACACCGCCGAGCTGGGGTCGGACTTGCTCATCTTCAGGGTGGACGGGTCGATGTCCGCGGGCAGTGGCCAGACCGGCGGCCGGCGCAGGCCGAGCAGCAGCGGGTGATGCACCGCCGCGGGCTTGATGACGCGGCCGTCGGCGTCGAAGAGCTGGTGGGTGCGCAGCTTGGTGGCGACGTCGCGGGCGATGACGTGCGCCTTGCGCTGCTCGGTGCCCGCGTGGGCGAGGTTGATGCCCTGCGC
>DATBEL010000054.1:0-20470 GCA_036276135.1 Candidatus Dormiibacterota bacterium | reverse complement strand
ATGTCCCGCTCCAGGGCACCGTCGGCGTCGAGGCGGTAGCGGGTGAAGGCCACCAGCCGGCTCATCCGGCCGACGTCGAGCGTCGCCGCCGCGCCGACCAGGGTGTCCTCGACAGACCGGGTCGCCTCGACGCCGACGTCCCCGGCCAGCCGGGCGATCAGCGCGACGTTGGCGAACGACGCCCGGCCATCGCGGAAGCGCGCGGTCGTCTGGGGGAGGTCGTCGAGCACGCGGGCCATGCGCACCCTCTCGGCTGCCGCGGCGCCGCTGAGCCCACAGCGGCCGCGCACCCACGAGACGGTGCTGACCGCACCCTCGGCGAGCGCCGCACGACCGCGGTCGAAGCGATGGAGGCGACGGATGAACTCGGCCTCGAGGCGATCGATCTGCGCGCGGATCGCGACCAGGTCGTCGCCGAGGGCGTGGTCGGAGACGTGATCGATGGTGTCCGTCGCCACGCCGCTGACCGCAGCAGCGAGGCTGTCGATGGCAGTGGGGGCGAACGCCAGCATGCCCTGCATTGTACCAAACAGACGTTCGCCAGAGCAAGCGCAGCACTGCCCAAATCCCTGCTGCCACAAGGGTTTGTCCGTCCAATGTCCGCCGCCCGGTTCCGTACCGTCGCACACCCCGCGCGGCTGTGCGTCAGCCGACCACCGGTCCCCCCCACAGTCGCTCGCGGCGCCGCTGCAACCCGGGTGACGATGGACATCCTCCGTGGTGACCGTGACACTGCGTCAGGCGGCTGCCATCTGATTCCCGCCGCCGACAACCCCGACGGAGCGCTGTCGTGAAGATCCTCGGCAACATCATCTGGCTTCTCTTCGCAGGCGTCTGGCTGTTTCTCGGATACCTGGTCGCCGCCGTCCTGAACGCGATCTTCATCATCACCATCCCGTTCGCCATTCAGTCGTTGAAGCTGGCGATGTTCGTGATCTGGCCGTTCGGCCGCACAGCCGTCGACCGTCCGGGCGCATCCGCGTTTGGCTCCGGCTGCGGCAACATTCTCTGGTTCATCCTCGGCGGCTGGTACATGGTGTTGGTGCATATCCTCACCGGGCTTCTACTCTGCCTTCCGATCATCACCATCCCGTTCGCCATCCAGAACTTCAAACTTGCCGGTCTGGCACTGGCCCCATTCGGCAAGGAGATCGTGTCCAACGCCGAGGCACAGCGGCGCCGCGCGCACTACCAGAGCGGCGCGGCGGGCGGCTGGCAGGCAGCGCCGGCACTCCCTCCGCCATCGTCACAAACCGACATCACCTTCTAGCCCAATGCCCCTCACCACACCCCCCGCCCCACTGGCAATCGCCTTCGACGTCGACGAAACCCTGGTGAGCACGGGCGGCGCCGGCGCGCGCTCCTGGGCGCGCGGCTTCAACAAGCTGTGGGGCGTCGCCGCCGACATCAGCCAGTTCACCAAGGGCGGCATGACCGACCCGGAGGTGGGACGCATCACCTTCCGCGGCGTCATGAAACGCGACCCAACGCCCGACGAGCTGGCGCGACTCATGCACGAGTACCTCCTGGTCCTGCCTGAGGAGGTGTCCAATTCGCCCGGCTATCACATCCTCCCGGGCGTCAGGGAGCTCCTCACACGGCTGGTGGAAGCCGGCATCCTCGTCGGCATCACATCGGGCGCCGTCGAAGCAGCCACGCACATCAAGCTCGCACGCGCTGAGCTCAACCAGTTCTTCTCCTTCGGCGGATTCGGTTCCGACTCCACTGACCGCGGCGAGCTCACCCGCGTCGCGATCCGACGCGCCGGCGTGGTGCGCGGGGCGCCGCTCGATCCAGCGCGTGTCTGTGTCGTTGGCGACACGCCACTCGACATCACCGCGGCGCACGCAGCAGGCGCCTTCGGCATCGGCGTCGCCACCGGCAAGTACACGCTCGACCAGCTCGAGGAGGCGGGCGCCGACCACGCCCTCAAGGACCTGACCCAACCCTTCCCAGGGCTGGAACCCGCCCCGTCAACCTGACCAGGCCACCACGCGCCGACCACCCTGCCGCACCCGCCGCCTCGCCCCCGAACGCTCCAAACCCCCAGACGGTGCGCAGTCGAAGCCCGATACACTCGCGCCCAGATGGGTGACCTGCGCTACGCCGATGCCGGGGTCGACATTGACGCGGGCAACCGTGCGGTCGACCTCATCCGCCGCGCGGTGGCGAGCACCCACACCCCCGCCGTCCTCGGTGGTATCGGCGCCTTCAGCGGGCTCTTCGAGCTGGACATCACGCGCTGGCGCAAGCCGGTGCTGGTGTCGAGCACCGACTCGGTGGGCACCAAGGTGAAGGTGGCCATCGCCACCAACCGCCACCGCGGCATCGGCATCGACCTGGTCAACCACTGCGTCAACGACATCCTCTGCTGCGGGGCTGTGCCGCTCTTCTTCCTCGACTACTACGCCACCGGCAAGCTGTTGCCGGAGCACCTCGCCGAGGTCGTCGACGGCGTCGCCAGCGCGTGTCGCGACGCGGGCTGCGCGCTGGTGGGCGGCGAAACCGCCGAGATGCCCGGCGTGTATGCGCTCGGCGACTACGACATCGCCGGCTTCATCGTCGGCGCCGTCGAACGCGACGAGATTGTCGACGGCTCGCGGGTGGAGGCCGGCGACGTCCTCCTCGCACTGCCCAGCAGTGGCCTGCACACCAACGGCTACTCGCTGGTGCGTCACATCGTGTTGGAACGTGAGCTCGACTGGAACAGCCCGCTACCGGGCACCGACGCACCGCTCGCCGACCTGCTCCTCGAGCCGCACCGCTGTTACCTCCACGCCATCAACGAGCTCCGTCGAACCGTCGACGTGCACGCCATGGCGCACATCACCGGTGGCGGCCTCATCGAGAACGTGCCGCGCGTGCTGCCCACAGCTCTCAGCGCGGTCATCGATCGCTCCAGCTGGACGGTCCCGCCGCTGTTCACCGCCATCGAACGCGCCGGTGGAGTCATGCCCGAGGAGATGTGGCGCACCTTCAACATGGGCGTCGGCATGGTCGTCGCCGTGCCCCGCGCGCAGGCCGGCGCGGTCAGCACCGCTGCGGGACTACCGGTCTGGCGCCTCGGCGAGGTCGTCGAATCCGGTGGTGGGGAGCGCGTCACCCTGGCATGAGCGACCGTACCCGCGTCGGCGTCCTCGTCTCGGGCGCCGGGAGCAATCTCAGCGCTCTGCTGGACGCGTGCGACCCTCCCGGGATCCCGGCCGAGGTTGTGCTGGTGATCAGCAACAGGCGACACTGCATCGCGCTTGACATCGCTCGCAACCGCGGCGTCGACACGGTGTCACTGCCCGTCGGTGACTTCGCCAACGACGTGACGGCGCGCGACAGCGCCATGGTCGACGCGCTGCGCGCCGCGCAGGTCGAGCTGGTCGTCTGCGCCGGCTACGACCGCGTGCTCAGCGACAATGTGCTCGCCGCATTTCCCAACGCCATCCTCAATGTTCACCCCTCGCTGCTGCCGGCGTTCGGCGGCGGGATGAACGCCGTCGAGCAGGCGCTGGCTGCCGGGGTCAAGATCACCGGCTGCACCGTGCACCTGCTCGCCGCCGGGGCTGTCGACGCCGGCCCGATCGTGCTCCAGGCCGCGGTCGCTGTCGAGGAGAGCGACGACGTCGAGACTCTGCGCACGCGCATCCATCAGCAGGAATGGCGCCTGCTTCCTGAGGCCGTCGCCCTGTGGGCCACCGGTCGCCTGGAGCGCGACAGCTCCGGCATCCGCATCCTCGCCGAGCCGCGACTGCGCCAGGGGATGAGCTGATGCGTGCGCTGCTCGGCGTGGCCGACCGCACCGGCGTCGTGGAGTTCGCGCGCGGTTTGCGCGAGAACGGAGTCGACCTGGTCGCCACCGACGGCACGCGACGCGCCCTCGCCGACGCCGGCATCGAAGCCACCGCGGTCGGCGATCTCACCGGTTTCCCGCCGCTGCTCGACGGCCGGGTGAAGACGCTGCACCCCGCCGTGCACGCCGGCATCCTCGCGCGTCGCGACGTCCCGGAGCACATGGCCGAGCTCGCCGACCACGGGTTCAGCGAGTTCGACATCGTCGCCGTCAGCCTGTACCCGTTCGCGCAGACGGTGGCCGGCGGAGCCGATCATGCAGCCGCCATCGAGAAGATCGACATCGGTGGACCGACGATGATTCGGGCCGCGGCCAAGAACAGCGTGTCGGTGGCGGTGCTCGTCGAACCCGCGCAATACGGGGAGGTGCTCGACGAGCTGCGTGAGCTCGGCGGCATCTCTCAGCCCACTCGCGAGCGTCTCGCGGCGCGCGCCTTCGCGCACACCGCCGCGTATGACACCGCGGTGGCCGACTACCTGGCGAGCCTGCTGGACGGAGAGCAGGCGACGCCAGCTGAGTACACCACCGGCGGCACGCTGATCGCCCCTCTGCGCTACGGCGAGAATCCCCACCAGCGCGGCGCGCTGTACGCGCTGCCCGGCCCGGCCGGCGGCCTCGCCCACGCACGCCAGGTCCAGGGACCGGCGCTGAGCTTCACCAACTGGCTCGACTGCGACGCCGCCCGCCGCCTGGTGTGCGACTTCGAGGAGCCCGCGGCCGCCGTCATCAAGCACACCAACCCGTGCGGCTTCGCTGTCGGCACAGACATCGCCGACGCCTACCGCCGCGCCTACGAGTGCGACCCCCAGTCGGCGTACGGCGGCATCGTCGCGCTCAACCGTCCCCTCGACGAGGCGACTGCCGAGCAGCTGGCCGCGACGTTCCTCGAGGCGGTCGTGGTCCCCGCGATCAGCGACGACGCCGCCAACCGCCTCGCCGCCAAGCAGCGGCTGCGTGTGCTCGTCGTCGAACGTCCCAGCTGCGCCTCCGAGGTCGACGTGCGCAGCGTTGACGGCGGGCTGCTGGTCCAGACCACAGACCGCGTCGGCACCGACCGCAGCGCAATGACCGTGGTCAGCGGTGAGCTGGACGAGGCCAGGTGGCGCGACCTGCTGGTGGCCTGGCGCGTCTGCGCTCGCGTGAAGTCCAACGCCATCGTCATCGTCCGCGACGGCATGGCCGTCGGCGTCGGCGCCGGGCAGATGTCGCGCGTGGAGGCGGCCGAGCTGGCGGTGCACCGCGCCGGCGACCGAGCAGCCGGGGCCGTCGCAGCGTCTGATGCGTTCTTCCCGTTTCCCGACGGCGTCGAGACCCTGGGCAAGGCGGGCATCACCGCCGTCATCCAGCCGGGCGGCTCCAGGAAGGACGACGAGGTGACCGCGGCCGCCGAGCGCCTCGGCGTGGCCATGGTGCACACCGGCGAGCGCCACTTCCGCCACTGAAGGCGCGGAAGGCGTCGTCCACGACGGCCATGTGAAGGCGGAAGGAGGGCGTCGTCACTCCGGTCGCTGGTCCTCGCGGGCGCTTCGGAGCCCCTCGGCTGCGCCGAGTGGGTCTCCTTGCTGCTGCGGATGCTCCCTCCGTGACGACGCCCTCCTTCCTCACGCGTTGTCCTCGCGGGCGCTTCGGAGCTCCTCGGCTGCGCCGAGTCGGTCTCCTTGCTGCTGCGGAGGCTCCCTCCGTGACGACGCCCTCCTTCCTCGGTCACGTCCGAGCGGATCGCAGCGGAGCCCCTCGGCTGCGCCTCACGGGACTCGACGCGGTTTCCGGACGCTCGGCGCCCGCCCCTCGCAGGGCCCCGCGAGCACGTCATCCAGCCGAAAGGTGGGCGGCCGATGCTCCAACTGTATCCCTGCTGCGTATGAGGGTGTGAAGGATGTCGCACTACCGGCGACGCAACCGCTGACTCAGGGGATGACGAGATGTCCGCCCAAGTGGCCACACCAACCGACGGCGACCGGATCGCCCGCGCCGGGAGCGAGATCTGGGAGCGGCGGACGAGCTCGCTCCGACACCGGCTCGGCGGCTCACGGGTCCGCCGCCGGGTGGCGGCGATCGACGCTCTGATCGCCATCCTCGAGGAGCGCCACCTCATCGGCGAGCGAACCTTCGACCGTGTCCTCCGCCAGCGCCTCTACCACCTCGAGCACGAGGTCGGCCTGCCCGTCCCCCGCAAGGCGATCCGCGCCCGCAACACCGTGCGCCTCCACGCCGCCCTGCTCGACTGGCAGGAGACGCTCCTCGACGAGATGGTACCGGAGCGACTGCACTTCCCCGACGTCCACGACTCCAACTGGGGAACGCCCGCGCCGCTGGGCTGGTAGCCGAGATCGCCGAGATCACCGCGGACCTAGGCTGACGTCAGCTGTCCGACCTCGATGAGGTGTCCATCAGGGTCACGCATGTACGCGCGAATCTCTCGGCTGTGGACCTTCGGCTCGGTGAGAAAGTGCGCTCCCTTGGCCGACCACTCGCTGTAGACCCTGTTGATGTCGGCGACGCGGATGTTGAGGAAGGCGCTGGTCCGGTCCGGGTCCGGGGGCGTCGTCAGCGTGACCGTGGGCTTGTCGTCGGTGGGACCGCCGCCCTCATTGAGGATGAGCCACGTGTTCGCCACCTTCATGATCACGGGATCGCGCTCCATGGCGACCTGACCATCGAACAGCGACTGATAGAACTCGCGTGAGCGGTCCTGGTCAGACACGACCAGAAAATGAGTCACCACGAAGCTGTCTCCGGGAGAGGGCATGTATTCGGGGTTCACCGCTGGTACCTCCTTGATGTGGCCGCCTGGCTCGCGAAGCGTCGCACGAGAGAGGGGAGGGTGTCGTCGCGGAGGGAGCATCCGCAGCAGCGAGGAGACCGACTCGGCGAAGCCGAGGGGCTCCGAAGCGTCCGCGAGGACCAGCGACCGAAGCGACGACGCCCTCCCCTCGGCTCAGCGCGACGGCCGCTCCACCTTGGCCTGGTCCTCGACGCAATACCGGGTGGCCGGCTTGGCCTCGAGCCGCCCTTCGGCGATCGGCTTCCGGCACACCTCGCACTGCCCGTAGGTCGACGCCTCGAGCCGGGTCAAGGCCGCCTCGACCTCGATCAACTCCCCCTCGACGCTCTGCAGCACCCCGAGGTCGAGCTCGCGCTCCAGCGTCTCCGTGGCCTGCTCGGCGGGGTGCTGGTCGGCGCTGGACAGCTCTCGCTCCGATACCTCGTTGGCCGAGGTGCTGAGCCGGCTCGCGGCGTTGCGAACCTCGGTGAGGCGATCGCGCTCAGCAATCAACCGCTCGCGGGCCTGCTCTGTGTTCATGGTCGGATGCTCCTGGGATGAGTGGGCCCCGCTGGCGCCACATTGTCTTGTCTGGGACCTGCGCTGGCAACTACTCGCCGGGCGCCAGCCAGACCACGCCGAGAGGTGGCACGGTCAGGGTGGCGGACTGGTCGAAGCCGTGCCAGCTCATCGGCTCCGTCTCAACCTTACCCATGTTGCCCTGTCCGCTGCCCCCGTAGTCCACCGCGTCGGTGTTGATCAGCTCACGCCAGGCGCCGGCCACGGGCAGGCCCACCCGGAAGCCGTGGTACACAGCCGGCGAGAAGTTGGCGATGCAGGCCAGCCCCGGCCGCCCCTGCGCATCCATGCGCACGAAGCTGAGCACGCTCTGATCGACGTTGCCGGCGTCGATCCAGCGGAAGCCCTCGCTGTTGCCATCGACCTGCCACAGCGCGGCCGTCTCCCGGTACACCCTGCCGATGTCGGCGACCAGCCGCTGCATGGCTGCGTGCTCCGGCTGCTCGATGAGGTGCCAGTCCAGCGACCGGTCGTGGTTCCACTCAGCCCATTGCGCGAACTCGCCGCCCATGAAGAGAAGCTTCTTGCCGGGATGCGCGTACATCCAGCCGAACAGGGCCCGCAGGTTGGCGAACTGCTGCCATCGGTCGCCGGGCGTCTTGCCGATCAGCGAGCGCTTGAGGTGCACGACCTCGTCGTGCGACAGCGGCAGGATGAAGTTCTCGGCCCACGCGTACCAGACGCCGAAGGTCAGCTGCTGGTGGTGGTAGCGGCGGAAGATCGGGTCCTTGCTGATGTAGTCGAGCGTGTCGTGCATCCAGCCCATGTTCCACTTGAAGGTGAAGCCGAGCCCTCCGCTCGCCGTCGGCCGTGACACCGCGGGCCACGCCGTCGACTCCTCGGCGATGGTCATCACCCCGGGGAAGCGGCCGTGCACCTGGTCGTTGAACTCGCGGATGAACGCGATCGCCTCGAGGTTCTCGCGGCCGCCGTATTGGTTGGGCAACCATTGCCCTGCCTTGCGTGAGTAGTCGAGATAGAGCATCGACGCGACGGCGTCGACGCGCAGCCCGTCGACGTGGAACTCCTCGATCCAGTACAGAGCATTGGCGACGAGGAAGTTGCGCACCTCGTTGCGGCCGAAGTTGAACACCAACGTGCCCCAGTCGGGCTGGTCGCCACGGCGCGGGTCGGCGTGCTCGTACAGCGCGGTGCCGTCAAACCGCGCCAGCGCCCACTCGTCGCGGGGGAAGTGCGCGGGCACCCAGTCGACGATGACGCCGATGCCGTTCTGGTGCAGGTGTTCGACGAACCAGCGCAGGTCCTCAGGGGTGCCGTAGCGCGCCGTCGGCGCGTAGTAGCTGCTCACCTGGTAGCCCCACGAGCCGCCGAAGGGATGCTCGGCGATGGGCAGCAGCTCGACGTGCGTGAACGAGAGCCGCTTGCAGTACTCGGCCAGCTGCGGTGCGATCTCGCGGTAGCCGAGCACGGCGTCGCCCGCGCCGCGGCGCCACGAGCCGAGGTGCACCTCGTAGATGTTGAGCGGCTCGGCGGTGCGGTCGCCCTGCTGCCGCTGCGCCATCCACTGCGCGTCGGCCCATTGGTGGGCCGAGTCGACCACGACGCTGGCCGTGCCGGGCGGCGCCTCGGCGGCCCGCGCCAGCGGGTCGGCCTTGAGAACCGCCGTGCCCTCGGCGCCGATCACCCGGTACTTGTAGTGCTGGCCGGCGCCCACGTTGGGGATGAACAGCTCCCACACGCCGCTGGCGCCGAGCGCGCGCATCGGTTGGGTGCGGTCGTCCCATGCGTTGCTGTCGCTGACCAGGGACACGCCGCGGGCGTTGGGCGCCCAGACGGAGAACGCGGTTCCCCGGACACCCTGGTGGTCGATGACCCGCGCGCCGAGACGCTCCCAGAGGCGTCGGTGCGTGCCCTCGCCGATGAGGTGCAGGTCGAGCTCACCGAGGGTGGGCAGGAACCGGTAGGGGTCGTCGACCTCCCACTCGTGCGCGGCTGTTCGAAACCGCAGCCGGTAGCCGGGGAGGTCTGCCTGTGGGACCTCCGCCTCCCACAGCCCGCCCTCGTCGATGCGCTTCATCGGCGCCACGCCACCGGGGTGGGCGACGCTGGCCGACGTGGCCTCCGGGTTGAAGGCGCGAACCACCGTCACCCTGCCCTGGGGGTGGACGCCGAGCACATGGTGGGGGTCGCGGTGGACGCCGCCGCGCAGCATGCGAACCTCGTCAGGGACGGTGGCCGGCGGCCGCGGCGGCGCGCTCACCTGGTCGCCTCGAGCAGGAACTCGAGCGGCACCGGCACCCAGGTGGGGCGGTGGGCCAGCTCGTACGACACCTCGTACACCGCCTTCTGGATCTCGAACGCGCGGCGCAGCGTCAGCGCCGCACCTGCGTCGGGGATGAGGCGGCTGCCCGCGGTGCGCTCGACGTACGCCGACCAGAACGCCTCGCGGTTGGCTGCCGCCCAGCTGAGACCGTGGGCGCGCACGTGCTCCCACGCCGGGTCGGTTGGGGCGAGCCGCTCGATCAACGCCACCGATGCCGCGTAGTCGAAGCTGCGCAGCATCCCGGCGACATCGCGGAGCGGAGAGTGGCGGCGGCGGCGGTGCTCCACCGGCCGGCGTGGCTCGCCCTCGAAGTCCAGCACCGTCCAGCCGGCGTCGGTGCGCAGCACCTGGCCGAGGTGGAGGTCGCCGTGGATGCGGATCGCCAGCCCGGGCCGGGTCAGCGTTCTGATGGCATCGATGCGCTGGCCGAGCGCGTCGCGGTGTGTCTCGAGCTCCTCGATCGGCTCGATGCCGGTGGCGATGAGCGCGTCGAGGTCGCCGATGATCTCGTCGGCCCACTGGTCGAGCAGGCCGCGGGTGATCGGCTCCGCTGCCAGGTCGGCGCCCTTCGCCTCCGCGAGCGCGAGGTGCATCTGCGCGGTGATGTCGCCGAGCCGAGCCGCTTCCGAGGTGAAGCTGCCGCCCGCTTCCTCCACCGCCAGCACCCGTTCGGCCGCGCCACCCGAATGGTTCTCCTCGGCGTCGGCGTAGAGGTCGCGCAGGGAGGTCAGCGCCAGCGTCCAGCCCTCGGTGCCGTTGTGCAGGTAGGGCTGGGCCAGGGCCAGCAGTGCAGGATGCGCCTCGTCGACACGCTCGTAGTCGAGCCACGCCTGCGCGGGGGCGACGTGCACGAACCCGGCGTCGGCCAGGGCCTGGGTCATCTCCAGCTCCACCGACGGCGCGAACACCACCCGTCGCATCACCTTGAGCAGGTGCTCACCCTCGACGACGAGCGATGTGTTCGACTGCTCGCGCACCAGCGGGCTGATGTCCGTCGACGACGGGTCGAGGCCGCCACCGCCGGCGACGAGGCGGCCTCGTCCCAGCTGCACGGCCTCGCCGATGGCCACGATGCGCCACAGCGGCGCGGCGGTCCGCGAGTCGGCCAGCGCGTCGAAGACCAGCACGCCGTCGTCGTCGTGCACCACCGCTCCCGGGTCGCTGGGGCGCAGGCCGGTGGGCGATCCGACCGCGACGGGCACGTTGTAGCTCACCTCGCTGGCGTCGTCGAAGCCGACGGCGACGATGCACGCGGCCACCACCGGCTCGCCCTCGGCGATCGGCGTCAGCTCCTCGCAGCGCACGTAGCTGATGCCCATCCCGCCGCCAAACCAGCGCTGCCGCGGCAGCCACGACACCAGCGTCGTCTCCAACGTCTCGCGGACCCAGTCGAGGTCGACGGCGACGCTCATTCGGTGGCCTCCTCGATGGTGAACCAGAGGAAGCTGTGCGGTGCCAGCGTGAGCAGGTAGGACAGCTCGCCGATCCTCGGGAAGTGCACGTGGCCGAGCATCTCGACCGGGGTGCAACCCTTGAACCGGCGCAGGTCGAGCTCCACCGGCTGCGCGAACCGCGACAGGTTGTTGACGCAGAGCACGACCTGGCTGTCCAGGGTTCGCAGGAACCCGAAGACCGAGGGGTTGGCGGCGTCGAGTGCCTCGAACGTGCCCTCGCCGAACACCGCGAACCGCTTGCGCACGGCGATGAACCGTCGCATCCAGTGGAGCAGTGAGGACTCGTTGCGCATCTGTGCCTCGACGTTGACGGCCGCGAACCCGTACACCGGGTCCATCAGCGGCGGCAGGTAGAGCTGGGCGAAGTCGCTGCGACTGAAGCCGCCGTTGCGGTCGCCGTTCCACTGCATGGGGGTGCGCACCCCGTCGCGGTCGCCGAGGTAGATGTTGTCGCCCATGCCCACCTCGTCGCCGTAGTAGAGGATCGGCGAGCCCGGCAGGGAGAGCAGCAGGCCGCAGAACAGCTCCATCTGGCGGCGGCCGTTGTTGAGCAGCGGCGCCAGCCGGCGCCGGATCCCCAGGTTGAGCTTCATGCGCGGGTCCGACGCGTACTCGCCCCACATGTAGTCGCGCTCGTCGTCGGTGACCATCTCGAGGGTGAGCTCGTCGTGGTTGCGCAGGAAGATGCCCCACTGCGCTGTCGACGGGATCTTCGGCGTGCGTTCCAGGATCTCGGTGATGGGGTAGCGTTGCTCGCGGCGCAGCGCCATGAACATGCGCGGCATCAGCGGGAAGTGGAAGTTCATGTGGCACTCGGGCTTCTCCTCGGTGCCGAAGTAGTCGACCACGTCCTCGGGCCACTGGTTGGCCTCGGCGAGCAGAACCTTGTCCCTGTATTCCCGGTCCACCATGGCGCGGAGGTCGGCGAGGAACTGGTGCGTCTCCGGCAGGTTCTCGGAGTTGGTGCCCTCGCGGGCGAAGAGGTAGGGCACCGCATCGAGCCGGAAGCCGTCCATGCCGACGTCGAACCAGAAGCGGACGACGTCGAAGATGGCCTCGCGAACCCGGGGGTTGTCGTAGTTGAGGTCGGGCTGGTGGCTGAAGAAGCGGTGGAAGTAGTACTGGCCCGCCTGGTCGTCCCAGGTCCAGTTCGATGTCTCGGTGTCCACGAAGATGATCCGTGCGTCCTGGAAGCGCTGCTTGCTGTCGGACCACATGTACCAGTCGCGGTAGGGGTTGTCGCGGGACTGGCGCGCCTGCTGGAACCACTCATGCTGGTCGCTGGTGTGGTTGATGACCAGGTCCATGATCACGCGCATGCCGCGCTCGTGCGCCTTGGCCACCAGCTCGCGCACGTCGTCGACGGTGCCGTAGTCGGAGAGCACGGCGTAGTAGTCGCTGATGTCGTAGCCGCCGTCGCGCAGCGGGCTGTCGTTGAACGGCAGCAGCCAGATGCAGTCGACGCCCAGCCATTCGATGTAGTCGAGGTGGTCGATGAGGCCACGGAAGTCGCCGACGCCGTCACCGTTGCTGTCGGCGAAGGCACGCACCAGCAGCTCGTAGTAGACGGCCCGCTTGAACCACAGCGGGTCGCTCTCGGGCAGCGGGTGGGCGATCACCGTCGTCGGCATCACCGACCCCGCCCGGATGTCGGCGGCGGCAGCGGTGGCGGGGTTGTGACCGGTGGCGGCCACGGTCAGCCGGCCCTCAGGTGCAGGATGTGTGCCGGCTGCACCGCTGGGTCCAGCCGTATGTAGTTGGCCGCGCCGTGCCACCAGTACGTGATGTCGGTGAGCTCGTCGTGGGCGGCATACGCCGTGCCCGGCGCGATGCCCAGTGCGTCGAGGTCGAGCCAGGTTGTCGCCTCATGGGCCTGGTGAGGGTCGAGGTTGACGATCACGAGAAGCACGTCGGCGCCATCGTCGCTGATTCGCGAGACGCAGAGCACCTGGTCGGAGTCGATGTGATGGATGCGCAGCGTGCCCAGCAGCGAGACCGCCTCGCGATGACGGCGGCGGATGTCGTTGAGCCTCCGCACCATCGGCGCGAGTGACGCCGCGCTGTTCCAGTCGCGCGAGCGCAGCTGGTACTTCTCCGAGTCGAGGTACTCCTCGCTGCCCGGTGTCACCGCCATGTGCTCGTACAGCTCGTAGCCGCTGTACATGCCCCACGATGGCGCCGTCATCGCCGCCAGCACGAGGCGCAGCCGGAAGGCCGCGGGCCCGCCGTGCTGCAGGGTCTCGTGGAGGATGTCAGGCGTGTTGACCCAGAAGTTGGGGCGAAGGCAGGCGACGGTGTCCGGGTCGCTCAGCTCGGTGAGGTAGGCGACCAGCTCCTCCTTGGTGTTGCGCCACGTGAAGTACGTGTACGACTGGCTGAAGCCCACCTTGGCCAGGCGCATCATCACCGCCGGCCGGGTGAAGGCCTCGGCGAGGAAGATGACCTCGGGATGGTGGCGGTGGACGGTCGCGATCAGCCACTCCCAGAAGGCGATCGGCTTGGTGTGGGGATTGTCGACGCGGAAGACGCGCACGCCGTGGTCCACCCAGAACATCAGGACGTCGAGCAGCGCGTCCCACAACGCGGCGGCGTCCTCGGTGTCGAAGTTGAGCGGGTAGATGTCCTGGTACCGCTTGGGAGGATTCTCCGCGTAGCGGATGCTGCCGTCGGGGCGGTGCCTGAACCACTGCGGGTGCTCGGTCACCCAGGGGTGGTCCGGGCTGGTCTGCAGCGCGTAGTCGAGCGCCACCTCGATGCCGGCGGCATGCGCGGAGGTGACGAAGGCGTCGAAGTCATCGAGCGTGCCCAGGTCGGGGTGGACGGCGGTGTGCCCGCCGGCGGCGGCGCCGATGGCCCACGGGCTGCCCGGGTCGTCGGCCCCGGCCTCGAGGCTGTTGTTGGGGCCCTTGCGAAAGGCGGCCCCGATGGGATGGATGGGGGGCAGGTAGACCACGTCGAAACCCATCTCGGCGATCGCCGGGAGCCGCGCCGCGGCGCTGCGGAAGGTGCCGTGCCGCCCGGCGTCCCCCTCCGAGCGGGGAAAGAACTCGTACCAGGCGGAGAAGCCGGCGAGCTCGCGGTCGACCCACAGCGGAAAGGGCCCCGCCACCGTCGCTGCGGCCCTGTCGACGGTGCGCCGCATCAGCGCCACCGCCGTGGAGCGCGCCGCCGCGGCGGCCAGCGCTTCGGGCTTGCGCTTGGCGCGCAGCGCCGCGGCGAGAGACGTCAGCGAGCGGCGATCGGCGTCGCCGACCCCGGCCCGCGCCGCGCGGCGGTCGGCCATGCGGGCGCCCTCCTCGAACTCGTTGCCCAGCTCCTGGCCGGCCGTCATCCGCCGCCCCAGGTCACGCAGCCAGGTGCCGTAGTCGTCGGGCACGGCGACGATCTCGAAGCTGTGCGGGCCGATCTTGGGAGGCACCAGGCTGGTCTGGTAGCGATCGTCCCTGGCCAGCAGCAGGGGCAGCTCCCGCCATCCGGTGGTCGGCTGGCCGGCAACCGGCCGCGCCGCCGGCCGGCCATGACGCACCCAGGCGAGCAGGAGGTCGGGCCCGTCGGCGATCACCACCGCGCTGACCTCGAGCGGCAGCCCGAGGGTGGCCTTGGCAGGGAGGCGTCCGCAGTCGACCGTGGGGCGGACGCCCTCGATCACCACCCGTCCTACGGCTGGGGGCACGCCGGTCCTCCATGAAGAGCTGGTTGAGCGTCCCGCGCGGGGTCCGACCAGCCTAGCGGCGTGTGCTCAAATCGCGCGTGGTGACCGCCATCCCGCCACGCCTGCGAGCCTCCGGCCGTGCGTTCATCGCGGTTGCTCACAACCGCAACCTGGTGCGCCTGCAGCTGTCCTTCGGGGCCGGATGGACGGCGGAGTGGGCCTTCACAGTCGCGCTCGGTGTGGTCGCGTTCCGCCAGGGTGGCGTGGCGGCTGTGGGTCTGGTCAGCTTCCTGCGATTGGCGCCTCCGGCACTGATCGCGCCCCTGACAAGCACGCTCGCCGACCGCTTCCGCCGCGAACGTGTGCTGATCTGGTCCGCCTACGGCCGTGCCGCCGCGACCACCGCGGCCGCCCTCGTGCTCGTCGGCAACGGGCCCATCGCCGCCACCTATGGGCTTGCGGTCCTCGCCTCCTGCGCATTCGTCGTTTTCCGCGCCGCCAACTCCGCGCTGCTGCCCGCGCTGTGCGGCACCCCTCTGGAGCTGATCAGCGCGACCGCGTCACGCGGCCTGGTGGACTCGGTCAGCACGCTGCTCGGCCCGCTGATCGCTGCCTTGCTCCTGGGCATCGCCAGCCCCGCCGCCGCCTTTGCTGCCGTCGCGGCTCTGTCGCTGTCGTCGGCACTGCTGCTGATGGCGGTCGCATATGAGCCGCCGCCGCGCGCCGCACCGCGACCGCTGCGTGAGCTGGTTGGCGAGGCCGCCGACGGCTTCCGGGCGCTGCGACGGTATCGCGACGCGGGGTTTCTCATCTCGCTGACACTCGTCCAGACCTTCACCCGAGGCTGCCTCACCGTCTTCCTCGTGGCGATCGCGTTCGATCTCCTCGACAGCGGCCAGGTGGGCGTTGGGGTGCTGACGGCGGCGGTCGGCGTCGGCGCCACCGTGGGGTCGGTGGGTGCATTGATGCTGGTCAGCGGTCGCCGGCTTGCCGTGATCCAGGGCATCGGGGTGGCGCTCTGGGGCCTCCCCCTGGCCCTGAGTGGGGCGCTGCCCGATGCGCCACTGATCTTCCTGCTGCTGGGCGTCGTCGGTGTCGGCAACGCCCTCGTCGACGTGGGGCTGTTCGCCCTGCTGGCGCGACTGCTGCCGGAGATGCTCCTCGGGCGGGTGTACGGCACCATGGAGGGCCTGGCCTCGGCGACATTGGCGCTGGGGTCGCTGATCACTCCGCTGGTCATCGCGGTTGCCGGCCTGCGCGGCGCCCTGGTCGTGCTCGGGCTGATCGCGCCCGCGGTGGTCGTGGCCGGCTGGCGGCGGCTACGCCGCATCGACAGCTCGGTGGTGCACCGCGACCACGAGATCGCCGTCCTCCAGCAGGTGGGCATGCTGGAAGCGCTGCCGATGCCGATGATCGACAACCTCGCGGCCCATCTCACCGAGAGCTTCGTCCCCGGAGGCACCGACGTCGTCCACCAGGGCGACCTGGGGGAGCTCTTCTACGTGATCGACGACGGCGAGGCCGACGTCATCGGCGACGGCCGCCTCATCCGGACTCTCCGGCCCGGCGATTGCTTCGGCGAGATCGCGTTGCTCAGAGACAGCCCACGGACCGCGACGGTGCGCGCGCGCACTCCGCTCCGGCTGTACACGCTCAATCGGGAGGACTTCCTGCTCGGGATCGGCGCCTATTCCGCCAGCCGGCGCGGTGCCGACAGCCTGCTCGCCGAGCGGCTCGCCACCTTCACTCCGGGGTCACCGCCGACGGGCCAGCCGTAATCATTGGGCATGGCTGTGGTCTTCCAGTCGGCCGCCAGCGCCGTGAGCGGACCCCTCGCCTCGGCTCCCGCGTACTGTGAGCACCATGTCGCGCTATCGCTGGGCCCTCACCGCGGTGGCCGGCGTGGCCGCGTTCGCGATCCTGCTGACCTGGGCGGTGCAGTCGGCGCCACCCAGCGCCGCCACCGGCACCGGCAGCGCCGCGCTGATCCCGTCGGAGTCACGAACCACCGCCGCGGACTTCACCGGGCTTGACGGCTGGATCAACAGCCCGCCGCTGACGCTGAGCGGCCTGCGGGGCAAGGTGGTGCTCGTCGACTTCTGGACGTTCTCGTGCGTCAACTGTGTGCGCACCATTCCCCACCTGCAGCACCTCGAGGAGGCCTACGGGAGCCGCGGCCTGGTCATCGTCGGCGTGCACTCCCCTGAGTTCGACTTCGAGAAGGTGGCGGCCAACGTGGAGGCCGCGGTGCACCGGTTCGGTGTCACCTGGCCGGTGGCGCTCGACTCCGAGATGAACACCTGGAACGCGTACGGCAACCAGTACTGGCCCGCCGAGTACCTCATCGACCAGTCCGGCCGGGTGGCGTACATCCACGACGGTGAGGGCGACTACGACGTCACCGAGTCGGCGATCGCGTCGCTCCTGCGGGTGGCCACGTCGTCGCCGGCCCCCAGTGGGCCCGTGCCGAACAGCCAGACGCCCGAGCTGTATGCCGGAAGCGATCGCGGCCACCTCGACGGCGGGATGTACGGGCCGATGGGCCAGGCGGTGTCATACGGCGACCCGGGCGCGCCACAGAACAACGACACCATCCAGGTCACCGGGACGTGGGCCGACCACGGCCAGTACCTGGTGTCGACGGGTCCCGGCCATGTGCGGCTCAGCTTCGCCGCGCACGACGTGTACCTGGTCGCGGGGCCCGAGTCGTCGCCGGTCCAGGTCACCGTGTCGCTCGATCGCGCCTCCCTCTCGGCCTCCCAGCTCGGTCCGGACGTCAGCGGCGACAGTGTCGACATCGCCGGCCAGCAGCTCTACCACCTGCTCACCGGCATCGACGGCAACCGCCACCTCATCGACCTCACCGTGCCGGCGGGTTTCCGGCTCTACACCTTCACCTTCGGCTAGCCAGGGTGATCAGCCTCGCCTCGCTGGTCGCGACGTTCGTCGCGGGACTGGCCTCGTTCCTCGCCCCCTGCTCGGTGCCGCTGCTGCCCGCCTACCTGTCGGCGGTGAGCGGCGCGTCGGCCGCCGACCTGGCCTCGGGCGGCAAGCGCAGTGAGCTCCGCAGCCGGCTGGTCGCCGGCTCGATCCTCTACGTGGCCGGCTTCACCACCGTGTTCGTCCTGCTCGGGGTCGGCGCGGCGGGCATCGGCCACTCCATCCGGTCGGTGGAACGCATCGTCGAGATCGTCGGCGGGGCGCTCCTCGTCGTCTTCGGACTGATGGTCGCCGGGGCGCTGCGCCTGCCGTTCATGGAACGCGTGCGCGCCCTGTCGCTGCCGGAGCGGCTTCGCGGCAGGGGTGTCGCCGGCGCGTACCTCGTCGGCGTGGTGTTCGGGATCGGCTGGACGCCGTGCGTCGGTCCCTACCTGGGCACCGCGCTGGTCCTCGCCGCCACCAGCGCCCACGTGGTCAGTGGCGCGGTGCTGCTCGCCGCCTACGCGATCGGTCTCGGTCTGCCGTTCGTGCTGATCGCGCTGGTGTGGGCGTCGCTGCCCAACATCCCGCGGCGCCTGCGCGGCCTGTCAGGTCCGCTGACACGAATCGGTGGCATCCTCACCGTCGCGCTCGGCATCCTCCTGCTCAGCGGCTGGTACACCCACCTGACGTCGTACCTCGCGCAGATCTCGACGCCGAGCTAGCCGGCGCCGCGGGCCCGCACCTGACGGAGCACGTACTGCTTGAACCCCGGCACGGAGAACTCGAGCTGTCCCGGCTCAGGGGGGTGCACCACGCCTTTGCGGATCAACCGATCCCGCGTGGTGCTGAGCTCGGCGAGCGACCTGCCCAGGCGGCGGGCGACGTCCGCGGTGCCGGCGCGGTCGCCGGCGCCCATGAGCTCGGCCATCGCCGTCAGGTAGAGACGCTCGAAGGATGACGCCCGTCCGAAACGGGTCGCGTAGATCCCCTGGTCGAGGCGGCGCTGTGCCAGTGGCAGGCTGAGCTCGACATCCTCGGCGGTGACGGTGGTGACGTCGCCGTCTCGCCGCTCGGCGGCGTCCCAGGCCTCGCTGGCGTAGAGCTGCAGGAAGAACGGGTAACCGCGGGCCAGGTCGACGACGCGGCCCAGGGCCTCGGGCTGCCAGAGGACGCCGGCGGCGGCGGCCGGTTCCTCGACCGCGCGCTGTGCCTCGCGCGCCGACAGGTCGTCGAGGGCCTCATAGCGAAAGCGCTCGGCGTAGGTGTTGGCCTTGGCGAGCTCGACGCCCGTCATGGGCAGGCCGGCCCCGAGCAGGAGGACTCGCGCGTCGGCGCCGTCGCCGGCCTCGAGCGCCTGGAGCAGGGTGGTGGCGTCCTTGCGCCGGAACGTCTGCAGCTCATCGACGCACAGCGCCACACCGACGTTGTCCTCGGCGGCGGCAGCCCCGAGCTGCTGGAACAGCCGCAGGGCCTCGAAATACGGGTCGGTGGTGCTGGGTCGCGGGCTGATCGAGATGCTCACCGTGCCGTCGCCCGCCCCGCTGAGGCTCGCGCTGCCGATCGACGCCCGCAGCTGGCGCAGAGCTGTGGCGAGCTTGGCCCGCTTGGGCAACAGCGTGCCCCCCCCGGCCACGATGGCGGCGATGGCCACGCCGGCGTCGACATCGCGGCGCACCTCGTAGTACCCGCACAACCAGCGCCGCGCTCGCAGCCGGCGCATGCCCTCCTTGAGGAGCACGGTCTTGCCGACGCCGCGCAGCCCGGTGAGGATGACGTGCTGAGGCTCGCGACCGCCCTCGACAAGCCGCGCCGTCTGCTCCATGACCGCCAGCTGCATGTCGCGCCCGACCAGCACCGGTGGCTGCGTGCCGACGCCGGGTGTGTAGGGGTTGAGCACCACGCGATGGTCTACGGACATCGTTATACTATAGCAATATCTGCGGCGAGCACGGTGGCCGGTTCGCGGGGCCGGGTTGCGCAGTGGGAAGATTGCCGCCGTGACACAGGCAGATCGTTTCGGCGCCCGCGCTGAGCTGGCCGGCGGCGTCGACTACTTCCGGCTCAGCCGGCTGCACGAGTCCGGCGTGGGCGACCCGTCGCGGCTCCCGGTCACGGTCAAGGTGATGCTCGAGAACGCGCTGCGCCACGCCGGGGCGAGCTTCGCCAACGAGGACGATGTCGCCGTCCTCACCGCCTGGGACGGCAAGCCGCCGGCGAAGGACCGCGAGCGCCCCTTCGTGCCGGCGCGGGTGCTGCTCCAGGACTTCACCGGCGTGCCGGCGGTCGTCGACCTCGCGGCCATGCGCTCGGCGATGGAGCGCACCAGGGGCGACCCCGCCCGGATCGATCCGCTCGTCCCCGTCGACCTCGTCGTCGACCACTCAGTGCAGGTCGACGCGTTCGGCGACGAGCGCGCCTACGGGCGCAACATCGAGCGCGAGTACGAGCGCAACAGGGAGCGCTACACGCTGCTGCGCTGGGCGCAGGTGGGCTTCAACGGCTTCCGCGTGGTGCCGCCGGGGATGGGCATCGTGCACCAGGTCAACCTCGAGTACCTCGCTCGCGTCGTCCAGGTTCGTGACATGGATGGCAGAAAGGTGGCGCTCCCCGACACGCTGGTGGGCACGGACTCGCACACCACCATGGTCAACGGGATCGGCGTGCTCGGCTGGGGCGTCGGCGGCATCGAGGCCGAGGCCTGCATGCTCGGTCAGCCGCTCTTCCTGCTCAGCCCGGTGGTGGTCGGGGTGCGCTTCTCCAACGCGCTGCCGCCCGGCACCACCGCCACCGACCTGGTGCTGACGCTCACCGAGATGCTGCGCAAGCACGGCGTGGTCAACAAGTTCGTCGAGTTCTGCGGCGCCGGGCTGACGTCGATGACCGCCGCCGACCGCGCCACCCTCTCCAACATGTCCCCGGAGTACGGGGCAACCGCGGCGCTCTTCCCGGTCGACGCGCGCACCCTGGAGTACCT
>DATBEL010000053.1:0-11839 GCA_036276135.1 Candidatus Dormiibacterota bacterium | reverse complement strand
AGGACCAGCGGGCCGATGGTGATCGGCCCGAACGTGAGAGGGATGACGATGAGCAGACCGAGAGCGGTGAGCAACAGGCCGGGCTTGAGCAGGAAGAAGTCGGCGCCGTAGACGAACATGGCACGCAGGTTGATCCACGCCGCCTGGAAGGGGGAGAACCAGCCGAGACGCTTGTGGTGGCTGACGCGGCCCTGGCGATCCTTGAGGAATGACACCGGAACCTCGGCGGTGCGCAGCTGCATGTGCACCGACTTGAGGACCATCTCCGACGCGTACTCCCAGGACTGCGACTGCAGCTGCATGCGCTCCAGCGCGTCGCGGGTGATACCGCGCATGCCGCAGTGGATGTCCGAGAAGCGGCTGCCGAACAGCGTGTTGAGGATCAGCGTGGTGATGGGCGTGCCGAGATAGCGGTGCAGGGGCGGCATCGAGCCCTTCTCGATGGCGCCCTTCCAGCGCGATCCCATGACGAACTCGAAGCCCTGGTCGAACCGTGCGGTGAAGGGCGCGAGCCGGCGGAAGTCGTAGGTGCAGTCCGCGTCGCCCATGATCACCCAGCGTCCACGGATGAAGGGAAGCGCGTCGATGTAGGCGCGGCCCAGCCCACGTTGAGGGACACGGAGCACGCGCGCGCCGGCGGCGACGGCGAGCTCGGGGGTGCGGTCGGTCGAGCTGTCGACGATGAGTATCTCACCCGGAACGCCGGCGTCCTCGAGGCCGGCGCGGCACCATGCGACGAAGTCGCTGACGGTGATCTCCTCGTTCATCGCGGGGATGACGATCGAGAGCACGGGCTCGGCGACGTCGTCTGCCGGGACGACGAGGCTGGGCGACGATCGCCCTGGCCGCCTGGCTGCGTCAGCGCCCGACAGGTGAACCACGTCGACGTCGTCGAGAGCCGAGGCGAGTGGGGGCGATCCGGGCAAAGACGAGCCTCCCTCAGGTGATCCGGGCAACGGGGGGCGTCGTCGCGGGGTCCGCCCTTGGCCCGAGGAATGGTAGTACCTTAGCGGCCAGCGCACGGATATCGCTTTGTCCGCCGGACGTCCACGCCCTGTCCGTAGGGTCGTCGCATGCACCTCGTCGAGGCGTGCCCAGTGCCGACGCCGGCGGACGCGGAGCGGCTGCTCGCCGATCTGTGGCAGCTCACCGCGGGACGCGGACTCGGCCTGTTCCTTCTCGGACTCGGCGACCGGGTGATGCTCGGCGTGCAGTCCCCGAATCTCGGCGTCGAGCAGGCTGCAGCATCGCTCATCGGCGGCCAGTGCGGGGGCGCCGTCGAAACGGGCTGGATGGTGCCGGAGATGGTCGACCTGGCCGCCCAAGTCGCAGCGGTCAACCTGGTGCCGACCAACCGCCACCTGGCTCTGGAGAGCCGGACCTTCGGCTGGCAGAGAAGCGATCCTCTGCGAGGGACCTATCTCGCACTGGCCAATCCCCCGGCAAACACCCTGACGGGGATTGCCCTCAGCCTCCGGGCGCTACCCGATCTGGGGTTCGCCCTGTCGCTCGGCGTGTTCGCGGCAGGCGCGTCGGTGGGCACCGAGGTGGCGCGGATCGCCGCCAGCCTTGGTGGCATCGGAGTGAGGCTGCGGCGCCCGATGCTGCAGCGGCGTGCCGCGCGTCGGATGCTGACGGCGACCGTACGGCGCCCCGCGTCGATTCGTCGTGTCGAGGTGGTTGCTCTCTTCTGGCATCCGCCGTACGGGTCCGACGGGGAACTGCCACTGACGAGCCGGCCGCTACTGACCCCCGCCGGATTTCTCGGCGCCGGATCGAGCACTTGACGATGCCCGTCTCCCGGCCTACCTTGTCCGCCCGGCCAGTCTGCGGTCTGGTCAGGGGCCGACACGGGTGAGGGGAATGAGTGATGGATCGGCGTCGCCTGACCGCCGCCGCCTTCTTCAGCACCGTGATCGTCGTCGTCCTCGGGGTGATGGTCTACCTCCAACAGGCCGGCAACCAGCAGACGATCAGCGTGTTCATTCTCAAGCACGCCGTCCTGGCGGGCAGCCCCTACGCCGCCGACGACATCTCCGCGGTCACCGTACGCGCGCAGGAAGGTGACTTCCAGTACGAGCACCGGTCGCCCGCGCAATATGCCGCGCGCTACACGCAGAACCTGCATCCCAACGACATCCTGCGCGACGACGACCTCGTCGACGCCGGAGCGCAGGTGGAGATCGCGCTGACCCTGCAGGCACCGCCACCACTGACGGCCGGGGACCGAATCGACGTGTTCGCCACCGTCGGTGGCGGTCGGCAGGCGCGCATCGGCCAGTGGGTGACGGTGCTGACCGCCTCCGGCGGCGCGTTGACTGTGCTGGTTCCGGTTGACCAGGAGGAGGCGTGGATATCGGTGGCGTCGTCGAGCGTCGCGCTCCATGCCGTTCGCTCGGCGCAGCAGGATCCCTCATCTCTCCAACCACTGGCGCCGAACGATGCCGTCAGCCGACTCTGCGGCTCGGCTTGCGCCGGCGTCGTGAGTGGGTCGCCCACGCCGTGAGCACGCTGATCGCCGTCTACACGACCCGTGCGGGTCAGACCTCCACGCATTGGGCCGCCTGCCTGGCGTGGACCCTCGCGGAACAGCATCGCGTGCTCCTGGTTGACTGCGACATGGAGGGAGGAACTCTCGCGGACCTCCTGCTCCTGCGCACAGAGGACTGTTCGATCGCCAACTGTTTCGGCGACCGGCCGGCGACACCGTTGGAGCTGGAAGCGCAAGCCGTGAGCCACCCTGAGCGCAACCAACTGCGCATCGTGCCCGGACTGTCGCGCAGTTATGGGTACGAGATCGTCGAGTGCCTGGCGAAGCTGGCCGGTGCGCTGGCAGGCACGCGTGACGACGTGGTCGTCGCCGACCTGGGCCATCCGCTCTCGCACCCCGGCCTGCGCTCACCGCGGTCAGCGGCCGAGGCGATCTGCTCGGTCTTTTCACGCGCGTTCGTGGTGATTCGAGATGACCCCGCGCTGCTGTCGAGGAGCATCAGCGTGCTCCACGCGGCACGGCCACCCCACGGCGAGCTGATCATCTGCAACCAACGCAGCCGCGCTTACCGCCGCATCATTGTCGAGACTCTCGAGCGCAATGTTCCGGAGCTGGCGATTCGAGACGTGTGGCAATGGGACGAAGCGCGCGCCACCAGGATGGGCGAGACCGGTACGCCGACCACGCTTGTCGGCGTCATTGACGACCTCCACCTCGCACCTGTGCTTGCGTGATGGCGCTCCGAGTCGACGTCGGTGAGGTGAGCCTGGGTCCGCTTCCTCCAACACGCTCGGCGGATGTCCCGGTCGCCAGGTGGCCGCAGATCGCGGCTGAAGAGCGTGAGGTGGCGCAGGCAATCGCCGACAGGGTGATCGGCGACCGCAGCGGTGAGCCGGCGTCGGTGCACCACGAGGAGCGCCTGCACGACGATGTTGCGCGCGTGGTTGAGCGCGCCATCGCGTCGCCATCGACGAGCGGGCTCCCGTTGGCGGTGGTCAGCGAGCTGGCCGGCAACCCGAGCTATCGCGCCATCGCCCGTCGCAACGCGGCGATCCTGGCCTCACATCTCTGGCCACTGTCGCTTCTCGTCTATGGTGCCGATCTGGAAAACATCACCTGCCTCGGGTACGACCACTGGCTGGTCAGTGTGGTCGGTCGAAAGCTGGCGATTGTCGGTGACAGTCCGTTCGCCGGTGATGAGGACTGCCTTGAGTTCTTTCGTCGCGTGGTGCGACTCCGGGGCGTGACGGGTGACCACAGCATCACCGACGCCGCCCCGATCGCGGAGGCCAACGTCGGCAGCGTGATCCGCGTGTGCGTCGCCAAGCGCCCGGCGGTCTCCGGCCAGGCGGCGATGGTGGCGGCCATCCGCGTGCCGTCGCGATCGAAGGTTCGCGACCTCGCGGACTACGTTCATTCCGCCGTGATCCCCGAAGGCATCGCGCGGTTTATCGAGGCCTGCGTGGACGCGCGCGTCAACGTGATGATCGCCGGCGGCACCAGCACCGGCAAGACGACATTGATGCGAGTCCTCTGTGGCATGGTGCCCGCCAGCGAGCACCTCGTCGTCGTGGAGGATGGGGCGGAGCTGCACCTCGACCAGGACCGCGGCGACGGCCAGCCGTGGCATTCGCTGACCTCGGCGGTGTCGACGATCCCATCGATCAGGGCCGAGGCCGACTCCGGCCAGCTCACCATGTTCGACCTGGTGCGTCACGCGCTGCGCTTCCAACCCGACCGCTTGATCCTGGGTGAGTCGCGCGGTGAGGAGATGGCCGCCGTGTGCAAGGCGCTGATGACCGGCCACGACGGCTCGATGACGACCATCCACGCCGAAGACGCCGAACTGGCACTCGACCAGGCCGTGCAGTACGTGATGGAGAACCGCCGTTTCACAGGCAACGAGAAGATGGCCAAGCGGGTCGTGGAGCACGCCATCCAACTCGTTATCCACCTCGCCAACCAGGACGGTCGGCGCCGCCTCACCGGGATCCTCGCGGTGGAGCGCGGCGGCAATCAC
This sequence comes from Candidatus Dormiibacterota bacterium, assembly GCA_036276135.1. Classification (GTDB taxonomy): domain Bacteria; phylum Chloroflexota; class Dormibacteria; order Aeolococcales; family Aeolococcaceae; genus Aeolococcus. The sequence goes on along the minus strand of DATBEL010000053.1, from coordinate 7,328 downwards.
AAATGGGTCTACCGGCAGACCGATAGCGGCGGCTGGCGGCGGATGACCGAGCAGGTGGGCAACCTCAACCGGCTCGGGCCCCGGCTGCGGGGGCATTTGCCTGCTGACGAGATCCCGCCGCCATGATCCTCTCGGCAGCCACCTGGACGACCGTGCAACTGGCGGGCTTCCTGGTGGTGATCGCCTGCGCCGCCGGCGGCACGGCGGCAATCCTCGACCTCGACATGCGCACCCTCGGCCGCCAGCGGCCGCGCTGGCGAGTGCTCGAACGCGAGCGCGATGTCGCCGCCAACCTCGGCTGGCCGTGGCGCCGCTGGGTCGGGATCCGCGTGTCGTTGGTCGCAGCCGGCATCGGGCTGGGGCTTCTGTCACGCATCTGGATCCTGGTGATCATCGGCGGGTTGCTCGGTGCATTCGGGTTTCGCTTCGCATTGGCGGGGACGGCGGCAAACCGTCGCCTGCGCATGGAGCGCGCCTTCCTGGGGCGGCTGCGCGACCTGCGCGATCGTATGGCCGTGGGCAACCAGTCACTCGACACTGCGCTGCAGGAGATCGGGAGTGACGCCGGACCGGGCCTGGAGTATGTCCTGGCACCACTCGCGCGCGGCGGCTCGGTCCTCGACAACATCGTCGCCGTGGGGATGCGGGCGCGCTCGCCTGTCGTGGAATACGCGTGCGCGGTGCTGCTGTGGACGCGCAGCCGCAGCCTGGAGGCATTGATCGAGGCCATCGACGAGCTGCTCCTCCCCGTGGGCAGCGCCCAGCTCGCCGTACAGGAGGAGGCGGCCGTCACGCTGACACAGCAGCGCGCGGTGACCGTTGCGATGTCAGCGCTGATGCTGGTGATGTTCGTCATCGTCATCCGCGTGGACACGTTCCGTGCGTTCTACCAGTCCTTCGCCGGCAACGTGGTGCTGGTCGGAGTGGTCATCCTGTTTGTGCTGCTCGTCAGCCTGCTCGGCCTGATCGTGCAGGTGCGCGACTGGACGCGCTGGGACCTGCGCAAGCTCGCCGAGGAGCAGGAGCGCCTCGGTGCCCAATAGTCTTCTGCTCTTCGCTGCCGCGGTCATCGCCGTGGTGGGATTGTGGGCGGTGTTGCTCGCACGCCTCGGCTATCTCACGTCGTCGGATGTCCGCGCGTGGCGGCGGCTGGCTGCGCTCCGAGGCTACGCGCGCCCGCACACGCGCCTGGAGCGCGCCGCCGCACACAGTGCCACCGTACGCCGTGCTCGCGAAGAGCTCGACCTCGGCCGCCTGCTTGCTGAGGCCAATCGCCTGGAGAGCGAGGCCGGCTTCTTGGGGCGCACCGCAGTCATCGCGCTGATCACGTTCACGGTGACGCTGGTTGCTGACACCACGTTCCGGCTGAGCAGCGGCGATTTCGCAGCGCCACCATGGATCGCCCTGCCGCTCGCCCTCGCCGCGGTGCTGGTGAGGTTTGCGCTGGTGCGAGCCGCTGCGCAGGGTCGCCGCGACCGTGCCGATCGAACACTTGGGGACATGATGATGCTTGTCGCGATCCTGACCGACGGACGCGGCCTCCAGGTCGAGGACGCGGTGCGCATCCTCTCGCGGTGCGCCACCACCTCCGACCTCCGCACGCTCGTCGACGGTGGCTGGAGGCGCTTGATCAGCACGCGGCCACGCAGCACTGCAGAGCTCTACCGGTCGATTGGACTGCAATTCAGGGTGCCGGCGTTCACCATGGTGGCCGACGCTCTTGCAACAACCAATGTCGGAATCGGCGAACGGATCACGTTCACGCGCGTCGCGCAGGCCGTGTACGAGCACCGGCTCGCTGATGCGCGGATGCGAGCGGCGCGAGCACGCATCCTGGTGACACTGCCCGTGGCCGGCATGCTGATCCCATTGCTTCTGCTGCTCGGGGCGCCGACGTTCGAGAGCCTGACGGCCGGCTTGGGCGGAGGCTGACATGCTGCACAAGCGGCTCCTCGCGGCGATGGCCGGCGCTGCCATCCTTGCGGTCGCCATCGGGCTTGGCTGGGCAGACACCTCGCGCAGCCTTGACCTGCTCACCGGCCGGGTTGTGACGCAGGCCACCGTGCTCGCGCTGGTGGCGGTGGTGTGCTGGCTGGCGATGGCCGTGACTGCCGGGGCGCTCACAGCCCAACTTCTCGCTCGCGGAGGCGTGGCGCGACGCACAACGCGGCGGGGACCGCTGGCGCTCCTCGCCGGGACCATCCTCCTTGCCCTGGGCATCGCGCACCACCTCGGCGGCTACGACGTGTGCTGCGCCAATGCCACAACTGCACAGCTGGCCGAGCAACATGTCCGCTGAGACGCGCTCCTTCGCATTCATCTCGCTGCTTCGCGATGACGCGGAAGCCCGCGGGCTTGCCGGGCTGCTCGAAGGATTGGCGCGCCCGGGCGCGTCAGCGGCCTCGCGCTTCCTCGTTCCCGATACGCGCGGCCTCGACTTCTTCGCTGCGAGCGCCAGCCAGGCTTCGCTGGACCGCTGGTGGAGCGTCAACGTGCCCACTGATGCGCTACCCGTCTATCTGCTCCAACACGAGAGAGGCCTGGCGGCATGGATGCTCGGACTTGACGGTATCTTCTTCGTTGCGGTTGGCGACGCGGACGCCGGCGAGTACTCGCAGTGGGTTGCCGTCCGCAGCGACGCTGACGGAGCGCCACTGGCGCTGGCCGAGGCTGTCGTCACACGATACGGGGTGACGCCCACCTCGGGGATGGACACGGCTGCCGACGTCTTCGATGTCCGCGATGTGCGGATGATCGCGCGGCTTCGGAAGGGCACTGTGGGCACGGCGACCACAGCCTCGCCGGGTGCGCCTGGTCATCGTCCGACAGACGGGACTCGTGAGCCGGTGCGGCCCTTCAGCCAGCAGGGTCTGCCACCCCTGCTCGATGTCACCGGCGCAACCTCGACGCCGGCGGCCGCCTTCGCTGCCGCGCCGTCACCGGCGGATCCCATCGAGCTTCTCGCCGCAGACAGCGATCGCACCGAGCACGTCTCGCCGTTGTGGTCGTTGAGCCGCCCAGGGCCGCAGACGGGCTCGAACGCGGGAAGCGACCTCACCGCGGCGAGTCGGCTGCGCAGGCGTCTGGCGCTGGCGAGGCCGTGGGCCCGCGACGCCAGGGCCTCCGACGCTGAACTGGCCGCCCTGCTTCTCAACGGCGCGCCACGCATCGTTGTCGTCGGTTCTCGCAAAGGTGGCGTCGGTAAGACCAGTCATGCGGCCGGGATGGCGATCAGTGGCGGTGCAGTGCTCGACTCCGTCGGCCACATCGCGGCGATCGTCGACGCCAACGTCGCCAACCCTGACGCGTGGGGCCAGCTCAACCTGCCGGAGAGCGCGGCCACGGTGCGCGATGTCGTCGCATCGCTTGCCAGGGGTGCACAGCCGCCGTCACCGATCCATTCGGTCACACCCGCGCTGGCCTGCTACCCAGAGCGGCGTGATGGAAGCGACTACAGCCGCACCGATATCCGCCGCCTGGCCGCGCATCTGCGCGCGCGCTACTCGCTGAGCATCGTCGACATGAGCAATCGATTGCCGGATCCGACGGCGGGCCCCGAAGCGGCGGTGGCCGCCTTCTGGCTTGAGGAGGCCGACGCGCTGGTCCTGCCGACGGCGATGAGCCGCCAGGATTTCAACGGTGTTCTCGATTACCTCGATGTTCGAGGTCGCCCACCAACAGTGGTCCCGTGCATCACCTCCAGCGTGCGACGCAACCGCCGCCACCCCGTTACCCGCGAGTACCTCGAGGTCATCGCCTCCCGAGTCGACCGCGTCCTGGAAGTCCCCGACGAAGCCGACAGCGTGCGGCTCGCCGGCATGGATGGTGTGCCTGTGCAGGCGGTGTCGCCCAAGATGCGCATCGCCTATCGGGCGCTGACCGAGGCGGTGGCGCGACTTCCCAGCCGGACGCGGACATGAGGAGGGTCAGGGAGCTTCTGCCTTCGGGACGACACCTCGACGACGATGACCGCGACCGGCGCACCACCCTCGTCATGAGTCTCGTCGACAGATTCGTGTTCGATCTCGGACTGCTTGCCGCCGGACACGAACCGGACATCGAGAGTTACGTCGCAGCCGACATGGCCGCCCGTCTTCGGACGGCCATGCGACCGGGGCTGGCCACCGGGCTCACGACCCGGCCCGATTTCGGTGAGTACGCTCAGGTGCGCATCGAAGGAGACATCCTCGACACCGACGCGGCGGTGCGCGCCGTCGTGGAGTTCGACGACCAATCCATCCGTGTCGACGCGCGGGGTCGCACGGTGACCCGGCTGCGTCGCCACGTTCGGATTCTGCTGCTGTTCGACCCCGCGATCACCCGCGTCATCGAACATCGCGTGGAGATCGCGTGAATCGCAACGTCGCCCCGGCACACTCTCACGCGGGCGGCGCAGCTCGTCGCCAAGCGCCTGGGCTGATCGACCGTGAAGCTCGAGCGCTCCCGGTGCCGCTCGGCGACGACACGCCGGTTCGGGCGGTGCGGCGCCGTCGACGTCGACTCTTTCGTGCCCATGGAGAGGCCGTGTCGACGATGGTGGGTTGCTTGGCCGCTGTCATCGGGGCGGTGTTGCTGTTGGCGCCGGCGCCGGTGGCGGCATATCTGGGCGGCGACCTCATCCACGTCGGTGGGATGACCTTGGCGAAGGTCGGCCCGAGCACTGCGCATGGAGCACAACTGTATGGTGGTCACGCCTCATTCGCGCTGTCCGAGCCGGGCAATGGCACCGCCAAGGCGGCGGCGGCGTGGCTGGAGGGAGGTGTGGCACACACCGCCACCTGCACGGTGCACGCAGAGGCCGTGCGGCTGGTCGACGAGTGCACGTTCGACATCGGCTCCGGGGCGCTGACCTCCGTTGACATCTTCGACCTGCGTGGTGGGTCGACGTGGGAGCGCACCTATGGCGACGGACGCCGAGTGGACATCGCCGTGCCACCCGATGGGGCCGCGGTGCCAGTGCCATTCCCCATTGGACACTAGGCGGTCACCCGGCGGGGAGTCCACGGGGATGTCCGCGGCGCGTCCGCGGGGCATCCGTACGGTGCCCGCGTGACCAACGCGAGCGTGCCACGCCCACGATCGCGACGCGGCGACCTCATCCTCATCGGCACGCTGCTCTCCCTGTGGTTGCTGCCCTGGCTGGTGCTGACCGGGGCCATGGCCGTGGCGGGCGGCCACCCCAACGTGTCGCCGCTCGCGTTCATCAACCCGCTGCGGATCGCCAACGCCTATCACGCCGATGGCAACCAGTTGGTCTGGTGGCACCTGGTGGGCGAGGGGCGGCCGGCGCACGCGTGGCTGTTCGTCGCCTTCATTGTTGCCGCGCTGGCCGCGGGAGTTGTCGCAACGCTCGGCGCCCTGGTCGCCTGGGCTGGTGGCATCCCGGGCGTCGGGGCAACCCGGCTGCTGCTGCCCAACCGGCTGCCACGCAGCTCCCGCTGGGCGACATGGCGCGACCTGCGACCGCTGCAGGTGCGACGTCCTCGCGCCGGGTCGCTGGTTCTGGGTCGTCGCGGGCGCCACCTCATCGCCACCGAGCGCGAGACGTCGGTTCTCGTCATCGGCCCGACGCGCAGCGGCAAGACCTCAGGGCTGGTGGTGCCAAACCTGCTCGACTGGGATGGTCCGGCAATCGTCACGTCGACCAAGAGCGAGCTCGTCGACCTCACCGCCGGCCACCGCAGAACCATCGGACCCGTGTCGATCTATGACCCGACAGGCGAAATCCGTGACCACCGCACCGTCAGCTGGTCGCCACTGACCGGGTGTGGGGACCTCGACGTCGCCTGGACGGTCGCGGCGTGGTTGTGTGCCGGCCTGCAGCAGGGAGGATCGCGTGGCGACAACGACTGGGCGCACTGGGCTGAGTCAGGGAAGCTGCTGATCGCGCCGCTGATGTACGCGGCCGCGTCATCCAACCGAAGCATCATCGACGTTCGCGATTGGATCCACGGGTTCGACCTCGAGCCGCCGATGGCGATCCTCCAGGAGCTGGGCGGCTCCAATCCGGACCGTGACTCCGATTCGGAGCGCGCCATCGGCATGCTGACGTCCATCGACCAGCGGCCGGAGAGGGAGCGCGGCACGGTGTTCTCCACCGTCATGCGCATCTTCAGCGTGTTCAACGAGCGAAGCGTGGCTGCTTCCGCGGCAACCTCGGAGTTCAACCCAGACGAGTTGCTGCGCAGAAGCGGCACGCTGTTTCTCTGTACACCGCGACAATCGCCGGAGCGGGTGGCATCGCTGTTCGTGGGCATCCTCATGACGGTGGTCATCGCCGCGTACCGGCTGGCGTCTGTCCAGCCCGGAGGGCATCTCCACCCCGCGCTCGGCCTCTTCCTCGACGAGCTGGCCAATGTCGTACCGATCGAGGAGCTGCCGGCGTTGGCGTCGCAGGGAGCGGGTCGAGGTGTCCTGCTCATGTCGATCGTGCAGGACTTCTCGCAGCTGCGAACGCGCTACGGTGCCGATCGCGCCAACTCGATTCTCAACAACCATGGTTGCAAGATGGTGCTGCCGGGCATCAGCGACCCAGAGACCACCGAGGTGATCGCCAAGTTGGTCGGAAGGAGCGACTTCACCGATGTGCAGCTGAGCCACAACGACGGCCGCGCGTCGCGATCCTATTCTCTTCGCCAGGACCAGATGGCCACGCCGGACGCGCTGCGGCAGTTGCAGGAGGGAACGGGGATCGTGCTGTACCGCGGCAAGCCACCGACCATCGTCAGGCTGCGACCGTGGTACACGGATCGGAGGCTCGCTGACCTGGTCAGGAAGCCCGCGAAGGTGAGCTGAACAGAGCCTCTGATACCCTGTGAGAGCAATGGCAGACGGCGCGGAACAGCAAGTCTCGTGGATGGCGGTGGCAGCGCATCTGCCCGTCGTGGCCAGCGACGGAACCGAGGTCGGCCACGTCCTCGAGGTCGCCGCCCTACCGTCCGAGGACATCTTCCACGGCATCGTATTTCAGCACCGCAAGGCCGGCCGCACCTACCTGGCGCCGGCCTCAGACGTTGCGAGGATCACTGACCGCGCCGTGTACCTGACGGTCGATGCAGCAGCGGCAGAGGGCTACGAGGAGTTCCACCAGCTGCACGTCTCGCGACTGGGGCTGCGCGGCATCCTCAACTGGAAGCACATGGGCTGGAAGGACTCGCCGGAGTAGACCCGTCGGAGGCCGCGCGCGCTGCGGTTCAGGCGGCGGGAGCTGCGACCGCGGCCATCTCGTCGACCATCTCCCTGACGGTCGATGGCATCACACCGCGGATGCTCAGGGAACGGATCTCGTCGAGGACCGACAGAAGCGATCGCTTGGCGAGCGCACCCTC
>DATBEL010000052.1:0-2983 GCA_036276135.1 Candidatus Dormiibacterota bacterium | reverse complement strand
CCAGCCTCTCTCATGCACGACCCGATGATGGCGACGGCAGAGTGATACCAGGTTGCCGATCTCGGTGGGGCCTCCGTCAGCCCAGTGCTCGATGTGGTGCCCGTCGGTCCACTCCGGCGGTCGATCGCATCCAGGAAACCGACAGCCCTTGTCGCGAAGCGCGAGTGCAGTGCGGATGTGCGGCGGGATGGTGCGCGTGGCGCGCCCGACGGAGAGGGGTCGGGTGGCCGGAGCGTCGCCGCCTTGCATTACCGACACAGGCCGGGTACCAGCCGGTCTGGCTTCTGCCGTGACCTGGTCCGCTACCGTGGCTCGCGCTATCACTTGGTCCGCTGACGTGGTCCGCCCCCTCGCGTCATCCGCCGCCGCCGTGGTCCGGCCCGCTGCGAGACCCACCGGTGCCATTGGCGACGCCGCCCGCGCAACCACAACCAGAGTGCGGACCGAGTCGCACGCGATGCGCCGAGCGGTCTCGACGTGGACCGGACCGATGCCGCCCACCTGAGCCGGCTCGGCACCGGGCTGCCGCTGCAGAATGTCGATGCCCGCCGTGAGTGTCAGATGGGGTCTCTGGCCATGGATGTCCGTGCCACCGGTCTGCAGCTGCCGCGACGCGATGTCGACGAGCGCGTCGGCGCGGCGCTGGCAGCCGGTGCGCACGTCGTCCGGTCCTGACGGGGAGCTCAGCGCGTCGAGCGCCGTCTTGACGACGGCGCCTCCCTCGGCATCGAGCTCGCCACGGAGGACGAAGATGCCCCCGTAGGTCTGATCGCAGGCCACCCACCGCCGGTCGTGGTTGCGATTGTCCTCGTCGAGCACCCCATCGGCGTCGAGACGGTGGCGGGTGACCATGGTGAGAAGGCGCATCCGGCCGGGATCGAGCTGCTCGGCTGCGGTGACCAGCGTGTGCTCCACGGTGCGCGCGCTCTCGACACCGACGTCGTCGGCAAGCCGTGCGATCATCGAGATGTTGGTGAAGGACGATCGACCGCGGCGAAGGCTCTCCATCGCCATGGGCAGGTCGGCAAGCACACGCGCCATGCTCACCCGCTGCGCAGCCGCGGCGGCGGTGACGCCGCACGTGCTCCGTAGCCACGACACAGTGCTGACCGCCCCCTCGGAAAGAGCTCCGTGCTTGCGATCGAACCGCTCGAGGCGGCGCAGGAACTCCGCCTCGAGACGATCGATCTCACGACGGATGTCCACCAGATCGCTGCCGAGGGCATGGTCAGAGAGATTGTCAACCGACTCCGACGCGAGCCCGTCGACGGCTTCACTCAACGGGGGCGGGGAGGGAACCGATAGCGCGACCACGATGTGATTGTACCCAAACAAGTGTTCGGTGTGCAAGAGGCAACGACGGGCAACCCCTTATGGAGTAAGGCCTTTGTCCGTCGAATGTCCGTCGCAGAAAGCGCAACGCGGTGGCCGTCGACCAGCACGATGTCGCGCAGGGGGCACGCCCCACGAGCCGGGGCCGATCGGCAGCATCGCCACCGCGGCCGCAGGAACCGCCACCCCGGCCGCAAGGATCACCGCCCGGCCAGGGACCACGCGAAGACCAGCCCGTCGCCCCGCGTCCAGCAAGGCACTGCCTCCAGCCCCACATGGCCGGCCGATCGCGGTTGCTAGAGTGGCCCGATGATCGGAGACATGGTCGAGGTGGTCATCGACACAGGCGGTGGCGCCGCCAAGACCTACGAGATCTCCGCGACGCGAGCGGGACGGCGGGTGGAGGTGACCAACGCTCGCGGCATCGTCGAGGTGGCGGAGCTCACCCGAACCGGGAACCCCGTGCGGGTCGGTCGCTTCATGGCGACCCGCGTGATCGCCATCGTGGAGCACCCCGCCGGCGGCGCCCCCGAGGCTCCGCAGCGGCGCCGCAGCGCGCGCACCGAGCAGGAGGAGACGCTGCTCTGATCGAAGGGCGCCCACTCTTGCGCCGGCGGATCAGCGCCCCAGCCGTCCCAGCATCAACCGGTAATACGGGCGAAACCCAGCACGCTCATACAGCCGCACCGCCCCGGCGTTGGCCTCGACCACGGCAACCGACCAGTACTCGATCCCTCGCCCGACCAGCTCACTGCGACACGCGTCGAGCAGGGCCCCACCCACACCCGCGCCCCTGGCCGCCTCCGCGACGGCAAGCGACTCCACCTCGCCGATCTCCGCGCCTAGGTCCCAGGTGGCACCCGGCGGATGAACATGCAGCACCGCGTACCCAACCATCTCGGCCGAGCCTCCGACCGTGGCGACAAAGAGCGTGCCGGTGCCATCGGCAAGCCAGCCCAGGTATTCCTGGCGACGGATTGCCCACGCGTCCACGGATCGGCGGACCGGCCACTCCTCGCCGGCGACGGCGCGATGGTGGTCCACCATGGAGATCCAGAGTGGCTCCAGCGCGGCGACGTCGCCAACCTCTCCGCGACGGATAAGGCACTCCATCGGTGACCATTTTGCTCGTGTCACGCCGGCCGCCGCAGCCGGTGCCACCCTCGCTCATATCAACAGGAGAATCGAGATGTCCTTTCCCACCGACGGGGTCGAGCTGACCCATCTCCTGGTCGTCGCTGACGTCGATGCGTCGCGAGACTTCTATCGCGACATCGCGGGAGCGACAGTGTTCCGAGAGTACGGCGGAACCTCATGCGTGCTCCAGCTCCTGGGCACGTGGCTCCTGCTCGTCAGCGGCGGACCTCCCACTCCAGACAAACCCGACGTCACCTTCGAGCCACCCGCCGAGATCAGCCGGGTGAGCCACGAGATGGCCTTCCGCGTGCCGGACTGCCGTGCCGCATACGAGACCCTCCAAGGCCGCGGCGCCACCTTCCTCACCCCGCCGGTTGAGACCCCCTGGGAGATCCGGGCGTTCTTCCGCGACCCCGACGGTCATCTCCTGGAGATCAGCGAGGCCCGGGGCACCTGATCGGCCACTGGAAAGCGCCGCCGTGAAAGACGAACCGGGCGACATGAAAGAAGACCG
>DATBEL010000051.1:0-4174 GCA_036276135.1 Candidatus Dormiibacterota bacterium | reverse complement strand
TCCATTCGGCCTCGTCGCGAACAACACAGAGCACCTCGGCGGGGCCATCGACGCCACCGCCGCCGACAAGCTCGCCGCCTTCCTCACCCTCTGCGACACGTTCGGGCTGCCGGTGGTGTCGCTCTGCGACACGCCGGGTTTCATGGTCGGACCGCAGGCGGAGACGGAGGCGTCGGTCACCAGGTTCAGCCGGCTGTTCATCGTCGGCGCTCGGCTTCGCGTCCCCATCGGCACGGTCATCCTGCGCAAGGGCTACGGGCTCGGCGCCCAGGCGATGGCGGCGGGCTCGTTCCGCGCTCCGCAGTTCGTCGTCGCCTGGCCGACGGGAGAGATCGGCGCCATGGGGCTGGAGGGCGCGGTTCGCCTCGGCTTTCGCAAAGAGCTGGAGGCCGCGCCCGACGCCGCCGCTCGCGAGCGCCTCTTCAACGACCACGTCCAGCTCGCCTACCAGCGGGGCCGGGCGCTGACCGCGGCCACCGCATTCGAGATCGACGACGTCATCGACCCTGCTGACACGCGCCGATTGATCCTCACGCTGCGTGGCCGGCAGTGACCGCCGACTCCGTGCGTCGCGCCTCGCCTGCCGACGTCGACTCGGTGGCCGAGCTGTTCGCGCTCGCCCGCGCGTGACTAGACGACGACGTTGACGATCCTGTCGACGACGGCCACCACCTTGCGCGGCTCGGCCTCGCCGAGCAGCTCCACGATGCGAGGCAGCTCCAGCGCGCGCTGACGCAGGTCGTCCTCGCCGGTGCCGGCGGGAACGGTCATCGTGGCGCGCAGCTTCCCGTTGACCTGCACCGCCACCTCCACCTCCACCCTCGCGGCCAGGTCGGGATCGTGCTCCGGCCAGCCGCCGGGGGCGTGCACAGAGCCGTCGTGCCCGGTGCGCTGCCACAGCTCCTCGGTGATGTGCGGCGCGAACGGCGCCAGGCAGAGCAGCAGCGTCTCAGCGTCGACGAGGCGACCACGTCCCGCCGCGGACTCGTGGTCGAGCTCGCGCGCGAACTCCATCAGCTGGGCGATCGCGGTGTTGTAGTGCAGCTCGGCGATGTCCGCGTCGACGCCGCCGACCAGCCGGTGGCGGCGGCGCTCGCGCTCCTCGTCATCGTCAGCATCGGCCACCGTGGCTCTCTGGGTGCCGCGCCAGACGCGCTGCAGGAATCGGCTGATGCCGACGATGCCCTCGTCGCGGAAGTCGCCGCCCGCTGTGTACGGCCCCAGGAACATCAGGTAGAGGCGGAAGGTGTCGGCGCCGTACTTCTCGATGTACTCGTCGGGGTTGACCACGTTGCCGCGGCTCTTCGACATCTTGGCGCCGTCTTTGACGATCATCCCATGGGCGCGGAACTTGGCGAACGGCTCCGGGTCGTTGACCAGCCCCATCCCGTGCAGGCCACGCATCACGAAGCGCGAGTAGAGCAGGTGGCGCACCGCGTGCTCGTTGCCGCCGATGTACATGTCCACCGGCAGCCAGCGGTTGGTGCGCTCGCGATCGAAGGCCACGGCGTCGAAATCCGTCGAGGGATAGCGCAGGAAATACCAGCTGGAGTCGAGGAAGGTGTCGCTGACGTCGGTCTCGCGCCGCGCCGGACCGCCGCACTTCGGGCAGGTGACGTTCACCCAGTCCTCCACCGTTGCCAGCGGCGAAACCCCCGTCCCGGTGGGGCGAAAATCGGCCAGCTCGGGCAGCAGCACCGGCAGGTCCTCGTCCGGGACGGCCACCTGGCCATCCGTCGGGCAGTGGATGATGGGGATCGGCGGTCCCCAGTACCGCTGGCGGGAGATCAGCCAGTCGCGCAGGCGGTAGGTGATCGTCGCCTGGCCGCGATGGGTGTTCTCCAGCATCTCGACGATCCGCTTGCGGGCCTGGTCCGACGGCATGCCGTCGAGCTCGCCGCTGTTGACCAGCGTGCCCTCCCCAGCGTACGCGGTCGCCACAGCGTCGCCACCGCTGATGACCTCGACGATCGGCAGCCCGTGCTCAGTGGCGAACGCGTGGTCACGCTCGTCGTGCCCGGGCACTGCCATGATCGCCCCGGTGCCGTAGTCGTAGAGGACGTAGGGGGCCGACCACACCGGCAGGCGCGCGCCGGTCAGGGGATGGATCGCCGTCGATCCCAGGTCGATCCCGACGGAGAAGTCGGGCTCCGCCTGCGGGCCGGGCAGCCGGTTGCGCCACGCGTTGAGCTCGCCGCGCCGCTCCGCGGGCACGAACTCCTCGAGCTGCGGGTGGTCGGCGGCGATGACCACGAAGGTCGCGCCGAACAGCGTGTCGGGCCGGGTGGTGAAGACGGCGACATCGGGACGCTCGCAACCTTCGAGGTCGAAGCTGATGCGCGCGCCCTCGCGCCGCCCGATCCAGTTGCGCTGCATCAGCTTGGTCGACTCCGACCAGTCCAACGTATCGAGGGCGTCGAGCATCTCCTGCGCGTACCTGGTGATCTTCAACCACCACTGGCGCAGCCAGCGGGTCTCGACGACGGAGTCGCAGCGCTCGCAGCGCCCGTGCTCCACCTGCTCGTTGGCGAGCACGGTGAGGCACGACGGACACCACAGCACCGCGCCGTCGCGCCATTCCACCAGGCCCGCCTCGAAGAAACGCAGGAACAGCCACTGCGTCCAGCGGTAGTAGCTGGGGTCGGCGGTGTTCACCTGGTGGTCCCAGTCGAACATCGCCCCGATCATCTTGAGCTGGCCGTCGCGGAAGTTGCTGACCGCGCGCTTCATCACCACCGCCGGGTGCTCGCCGATCTTGAGCGCGTAGTTCTCGCTGTGGATGCCGAAGGCGTCGAAGCCCATCGGCTCGAAGACGTCGTCGCCGTGAAGTCGCCGCCAGCGGCCGTAGATGTCGACGCCGCTGTACGGCAGCATGTGGCCGACGTGCAGCCCCTCCGCCGACGGGTAGGGGAACATCGCCAGGTTGTAGAAGGGGCGCTGCGGCGAGTCGAGGTTGGTGCGGTAGTCGCCGCGTTCCTCCCAGGTCCGCCGCCACTTCGCCTCCACGCGGCCGGCGTCGTAGGCGTCGAGCAGCCCGGGCGAGGCGTCGGCCGGTGCGGAGGTCGTGTCGGTCATGGGACTGGCAAGGGTACCGGAGCCCCCGGGATGGCAGGCTGGCGAGACCGCGCCGCGGTGCGCCGACGCTACAGTGCGCCGGTGTCCGACCACGAGTTGACCGTGCTGCTGGAGGGCGGCGCGTTCTTCGAGGGCCCGCGCTGGCGGGACGGCCGCTGGTGGGTGTCCGACATGTACCGCCACGCCGTGTTCGCCGTCACCCCGCAGGGCGACGAGGAGCGCGTGCTGGACGTGGCGGGCCAGCCGTCGGGGCTGGGCTGGTTGCCCGACGGCGACATGCTGGTCGTCTCGATGCGCGACCACCGGCTGCTCAGGCATCACGGCGACGGCACCGTGACCGAGCACGCCGACCTCTCCGACGTCTGCACCGGCATCCTCAACGACCTCGTCGTCGACACGCACGGACGGGCCTGGGTCGGCGACTTCGGCTTCGACCTCATGGCGTTCGACGACCCCGTCACCGCGTCGTTGAAGCGGGTCGACCCGGACGGCACTGTGACCGTGGTGGCCGACGGGCTCATCTTCCCCAACGGCGCCGTGGTCACCGACGATGGCAACACCCTGATCGTCGGCGAGACCCTTGGCAACCGCTACACCGCCTTCACCATCGACGGCGGCGGCATGCTGCGCGACCGCCGCGTCTGGGCGCAGCTTGGCCCGGAGGTCACCGTCGGGCCGGCGATCGACACCCTCGAACAGCTGCGTGTCGCACCCGACGGGTGCGCGCTCGACGCCGAGCAGCACATCTGGGCGGCCGACGGGATCGGCGCCCGCTGCATCCGCGTCGCACCTGGCGGCGAGATTGTCGACGAGGTCCGCGCGCCGGAGGGGCTTGGCATCTTCGCCTGCATGCTCGGCGGCGACGACGGTCGCACGCTGCTGCTCTGTGCCGCGCCCGACTATTTCGAGGCCAACCGGCGCGACACCCGTGAGGCCGTCCTGCTGACCACCAGCGTGGACGTGCCCCATGCAGGGCTGCCGTGAGCCAGCCGGCCCGCGATGCCCGCGTACCATAGGGTCTCGCGCCGACGTAGCTCAGTGGTAGAGCAACCGCCTCGTAAGCGGTAGGTCGTCAGTTCAATCCTGACCGTCGGCTCCG
>DATBEL010000050.1:0-25026 GCA_036276135.1 Candidatus Dormiibacterota bacterium | reverse complement strand
GCGCAGTCGGCGCTGCTGGCAGCCTCGACCTGCGCACGCTCCTCGCGCTGCAACTGGCTGTCCAGGTCATTGTCGAGCGAGCTGCTGATCAGCTGCTTGATCAGCCCAACAGACCGTGGCCCACGCGCCAGCCGGCTGGCGAACTCGACGGTGGCATGCGCAAGGTCGTCGTCCGCAACCACCTTGTTGACCAGTCCTATACGCAGCGCTTCCGCGGAGTCGATGGCATCGCCCAGCATCGTCATCTCGAGCGCCTTGGCCGTTCCCACCAGGCGCGGAAGGAAGTAGCTGCTGCCGGCGTCAGGCACCAATCCGATCCGCACGAACGCCTGGATGAACGACGCAGACTCGGCAGCGATGCGAAAGTCGCAGGCCAGCGCGAGCGACATTCCCGCTCCCGCGGCGACTCCGTTGACCGACGCGATGATCGGTTTCTCCAGTTCACGGATGGCGCGGATCATGGGCACGTAGTGATCGCGAAGGTGGCTGCTGACGTCAGCGCCGTCGTTGTCCAGGCCGGCGCGAAGGTCCTGGCCGGAGCAGAATCCCCGCCCCGCACCCGTGATCACGACCACCCGCACCTCATCGTCTGTGGCCGCGGCACGGCAGCCTTCGGCGACGGCGTCCAGTACCTCGTCGGTGAGCCCGTTGAGCACCTCCGGACGGTTGAGAGTCAGGATGAGGACGGCGGCTTCGCGTGTGGTCAGGACGACGGGAACTGTGGTGATCGACATGAGGTCACTCTACCGCCCGTGTTCCATGGTCGGCCGAGGCCAGCTCGCCAAGCTCGCGCAGCCGTTCGTACGTGTAGATGCCGGTGTTGTGCCCGTCATTCCACACCACGTTGAGGCCATAGGCGCCGACCAGCGAGATGTCGGCGAGGTCGTCCTCGCCGGGCTCGAGGTCGGGGCGGACCATGAACCGCCCAGCGCTGCCGAGCTCGCCGTGGCAGGCGGCGCACGGGCAGGCACGACGCAGGACGTCGAAGGGGATGCGGTGGACGGCGGCGTCGTCCCACTCGACGAGCAACGCCCGGGCGGGCTCGTCGTAGTCGAACCGCACCGGCCGGCTGCTCACCGGGCCAGCATAGGGATTGGTCCGCGGTGGCGAGCTTCGGCCGGGGTCGCCCGCTGAGAGCTGGCTGAGCACTCGCGCCGCCGGGACCGCCTTTCCACGTCCTCTCAGGAACGGCACTCAGACTCGGCAGGCGACATGAACCTCACCCAGGTGCGCCTCAGCCGGCGCCAGGCTCTCGGCGTTGCCGCGGGGGGCGCGGCCGGCGCCGTCGCCCTCACCTTCGCCCTCGACGAGCTCGGCGGCTCGAACCTCGCCGCACTGAATACCGGCAGCGGCTGGTCAAGCCCGCTCGGCGACCGGCGCGGCATGGCAGCGCACCTGTTGCGCCGAGCCGGGTTCGGGTACTCGCAGACCGACCTCGACGCCGCGGCCGCTCTCTCCTACGACGACCTCGTCGACAGGCTGGTGAGCCAGCGCTCCGATCCTCTGGCCGCTCCCGCCGACGTCACCAACCACAACTCGCTGGTCGAGGCGTGGTACACGCACATGGCCACGACCCAGGCTCAGTTCCCGGAGCGGATGACCCTGTTCTGGCACGGCGTGCTGACCAGCGACTATCGCCAGGCCGCTCGCTTTCCCTATGTGTACCAGCAGAACGCGCTGTACCGGAGCGCCGGGCTCAAGGACCTGCGCACCCTGCTCACCAGCGTCAGTCGCGACCCGCTGATGATGCGCTACCTCAACCTCGACGCCAGCACCGCGACGGCGCCCAATGAGAACTACGCCCGCGAATTGATGGAACTGTTCACAGTCGGTCCGGGCAACTACAGCGAGACCGACGTCCGTGAGTCGGCCCGCGCCTTCAGCGGGCTGCGCATCGGCCTGTACGACTCCAGCGGCTCGCGGATGAAGGCGCCCAGGTACGACAGAGCCAATCGGCAGGCGTACGTCGACCAGGTCAACGCCCTGGTCGCGGCGGGCGCGTCCTTCCGGGGAACCACGGTGCCTCGGCTCCACGACTCCGGTACCAAGACCTTCCTTGGCCACACCGGCAACCTTGGGCCCGACGACATCGTCGACATCCTGCTGGCTCAGCCGGCGTGCGCTCCCTTCGTCACTCGGCGAGCCATGACCTTCTTCGCGTCGCCGAACCCTACCGACGCGGACGTCAACGCGGTGGCCACGCAGTTCCGGGCCAGCCGCTACGACATCCCCACGCTGATGCGGGCGATCTTCCGCAGCCCGGCTTTCACCGCGCCATCCAACTACCGCTCGCTGATGCGCTCGCCGGCGGACTACATGGTCGCCACGATGCGTGCGCTGCAGCGCCCCGGGTTGGTCAGGACCGCGGTCAGGTCGGCGCAGGGGATGGACCAGGTGCTGTACGACCCACCCAGCGTCGCCGGCTGGCCGGCCAACTCGGGATGGGTGAGCTCCTCGGCGCTCCTCACCCGCATCAACTTCGCCACCGCCGCGACCACGCGCCTGAGCGGCGCGCCCGACCTGGGCGGCGCGATCACCACCCAGCTCGACAACGTGCTCAGCCCCACCACCGCAGCGGCGCTGGCCGCGGCGCACACCGACAGCGACCGATGGTTCGCGCTGCTCGCCAGCCCGGAGTTCCAACTCAAGTGAGGACGTTCCCATGACCGTCACCCGTCGCGACTTTCTCGCCGCCGGCCTCGTCGGCGCGGGTGCGGGGATCATCGTGCCGCCCATCCTCGCGAAGGGCGTGTTCGCGGCCGGCATCGACGGCATCCACAACGACCGGGTGCTCGTCGTCGTCCAGCTCGCCGGCGGCAACGACGGGCTCAACACCGTCGTCCCGTACGCCGACCCGGCGTACGCCACCGCCCGGCCGACGCTCGGTGTCAAGCCGGAGACCATCCTGCACATCGACAGCCACGTCGGTCTCAACCCGGCGCTGCCGAAGCTCAAGTCCCTGTATGACGGGGGCCAGGTGGCCATCGTGCAGGCGGTGGGCTACGACAAGCCGACGTACTCGCATTTCGAGAACCTCTACGTCTGGCAGTACGCGGACCCGCAGCGCCGCCAGACCGACGGCTGGCTCGGCAAGCTCCTCGGCAGCCAGCTCGATTCCCAGGGACACCCGATGGCCGGGTGCGCGCTCGGCCAGGCGAGCACGCCGCCCGAGCTGCGTGCCGGCAACGCCACCGTCAGCGTCATCCAGTCGGCCCAGGGCTACACCGTGCGTGGGGGCGCGGGCCGACAGGCGACCGCGCCAGAGCTGTACGCACGCACGCCGGGGATCTACGGGGCGCTCTTCGACCAGGCGCTCGGCACTGCCGAATCGGGGATGAAGGTGCTGGCGGCCACGACGTACAAGCCGATGGCGCAGTACGCGGCCGGCGGTGCCGCGCCAGCGGCGAACACCCTCGGCAGCGCCCTGCAGCTCACCGCTCAGATGATCGTCACCGTGCCCTCGGTCAAGATCTGCCATGTCGTCCTCAGCGGCTTCGACACCCACCAGGCGGAGTCGACCCGGCAGACCACGCTGCTCGGTGAGCTGGACACCGCGATCAGCGCGTTCATGACCGACCTCGCCACGCACGGCCAGTCTGACCGCGTGGTGCTGATGACGTGGTCGGAGTTCGGCCGGCGGATCAACGAGAACGGCAGCCTGGGGACTGACCACGGCGCAGCGGCGCCCCTGTTCATCGTCGGCAAACCGGTGAAGGGCGGGCTGTACGGCGACCAACCGTCACTGACAAGCACGATCGACGACGGCAACCTCAAGTACACCGTGGACTTCCGCAGCGTGTACCAGACGCTCATCCGCGACTGGTTGCAGGGCGACTCGGCGGCCGTGCTCGGAGCCAGCTACCCGGAGCTGCCCGTGTTCAGCGCCGCCCCGTCGGTCTTCAGCCCGGCGTAGGCCGGCGGCGCGGTCGCCGTCCCGCGGCGGCTACGCTCCGCGTATGAGCGACCCCGCGGTTGGATCCCCGTCGCATGCCGACGTCGACCGGTTGAGCAGCAGCGAGTTCCTGCGCCTGCTGGGCGTCCACTACGACGAGACGGGTCCCACCCGCGTGACCGGCTGGTTCGAGGTCGGCCCGCAGCACCACCAGCCGTTCGGCCTGCTCCACGGCGGGGTGCTGGCGTCGGTCGTCGAGACGTTCGCCTCGGTCGGCGCGTGGCTCGCCGTCCGCGACAGCGGCCGCTCCGCGGTGGGCGTCGCCAACGCCACCGACTTCCTCCGGTCAACCAGGGACGGCCGGATGGACGTCGTGGCCACCGCCTTTCACCAGGGTGCGACCCAGCAACTCTGGGACGTCGTGATCACCCGCGCCGTCGACGGCAAGGCGGTGGCTCGCGGCCGTGTGCGGCTGCAGAACCTCGACGGCAGCTAGCGTACCGTCGATCGTCCCCAACCAGCCCTACACTGCGGCCATGACCGCCATGACCACCGTGATCTCGTTGTTCTTTGCCCTCTGGCTGGCGATGACCGTGGCCTTCATCGCCCTCGAGGTGCATACGCAGGCCTTCTACGCTCTCTTCGTTGCCCTCGGCTCGGCCGCCGCCGCCATCTGTGCCCTGCTCGACGGCGACCTCTGGCTGCAGGGGGTGCTCTTCGCCGTCATCAGCATCGGCGGCTGGTCGTTGGTCCGGCCCACGCTGCGCGCGCGCTTCGACCACTCCGTGCCCATCCCGAAGTTCCTCGGCATCCAGGCCAGCGCCGACGGGCTGATCGGGCAGCGGGCGGTCACGCTCGACACCGTCGGCGATGAGCATCACCCGGGGCACGCGCTGTTCGCCGGGAGCCGCTGGCTTGCCGTCACCGACCTTGCCGAACCGCTGGCCGCCGAGGTGCCGGTGGTGGTGGTGGCCGTGCGCGGGACAACCCTTCTCGTGCACCCGGCGCCGTGACCATCTTCGGACGACCCGACCGACACCACCCTGAGGAGGGGAAACATCGTGCTTGACACCGGCAGCGTCGTCGCCTTCGTCGTCATCGCGGTCGCCGCGCTCCTGATCATCATCGCGCTGGCACAGTCGATCAAGGTCGTGCAGCAGGGGTATGTCGGCGTCGTCCAGCGATTCGGCCGCTACGTGGCGCCGGTGCGGCCGCCGGGCGTCACTCTGATCGCTCCCTTCATCGACCGCCTCGTCCGCGTCGACATGCGCGAGACACCGCGGACGGGCGATCGGCAGGAGGTGATCACCGCGGACAACGTGGCGGTCGCGGTGAACGCCACCATCTTCAGCCAGGTCGTCGACGCGCAGGCCGCGCTGTTCGCCGTCTCCAACTATTTCGTCGCCATCGACCAGCAGGCGCGCACCACGCTTCGTAACGCGTTCGGCAATGTGACGCTCGACCAGGCGCTGTCCCAGCGCGAGCGCATCAACGCCAGCATGCAGGAGCAGATGGAACAGGTCACCGACAAGTGGGGCATCCGCATCAGCCGCATCGAGATCGTCGACATCACACCGCCCGCGCAGATCCTCCAGGCGATGGCCCTTCAGAAGCAGGCTGACCAGGAGAAGCGTGCTCGGATCCTCCAGTCGGAGGGCCAGCAGATGTCCGCGGTCAACATCGCTGACGGCAACCGGCAGGCGCAGATCAAGAACGCGGAGGGGGAGAGGCAGGCCAACATCCTTCGCGCCGAGGGCCAGCGGCAGGCGCTGATCCTGGAGGCCGAGGGCCGTGCCCAGGCGATCTCCACGGTGTACAGCGCCATCAAGACAGCGGCGCCCGACCCGACCCTGGTCGCCATCCTCCAGCTCGACACGCTGGCCAAGTTCGCCGACAGTGACAACACGACCATCGTCGTGCCGGCCGAGTCGGCCGCGCTGCTCGGCGCCGCGCAGGCGCTCCGTTCGGTGATCAAGGACGCGCCCTCGTTCACCGCCGAGGTGGTGACCCCGACCCCGCCGGCCTGACCGCCACCGGCCCGTCACGATCTCGCGCGTACCATGGGCCCGTCATGACCGCCGGTCCACTGCTGCGCGCCCACGCCGACCCACTCGGCGACCTGCCCGTGGCGTTCGACTACGACCACCTCTCGCTGGTGCCGCGGGTCTCATCCTCGCTCACCCACCGCGCCGACGCCGACCCGGAGGTGAGGGTGGGGCCGCTGCGGCTGCGCCTGCCGCTGCTCGGCGCGCCGATGCCCGACGTCTGCGGACCGGACATGTGCTCTGCGCTGGCCAGGGCGGGGGCGCTCGGAGTGCTCCACCGCTTCCAGCCCGTTGCCGAGCAGGTGGCCGAGTTCGAGGCATCGCACCCCGGCCCGCCGGCGTCGGTGGGCGCTGCCATCGGCGTCACCGGAGACTACCGGGAGCGGTTCATCGGGCTGTATGGCGCCGGCTGCCGGATCGTCTGCCTGGACACCGCCAACGGCGCCCACGAGCAGGTGGGCAGCGCCATCGAGTGGATCAGAACGCAGGCTGACGACGCCTTCGTCATCGCCGGCAACGTGGCCAGCGCCGAGACCTTCCGCTGGCTCGAGGACCGCGGCGCCGACGCCATCCGCGTCGGCATCGCCGGCGGCAGCGTCTGCGAGACCAGGACGGAGACCGCGGTGTACGCGCCCACCCCGCATGCCGTCGCCGAGGCCGCCCAGGTGCGCCGTCGCGCCCTGATCATCGGCGACAGCGGCGTTCGCCACCCCGCCGACATGTGCAAGCTGCTCGCTCTCGGCGCCGACCTTGTCATGGTGGGGTCGGCGCTGGCCGGCACCCGCGAGGCGCCCGGCCGGGTCATCGTCGTCGATGGCAAGAAGGTGAAGATCATGCGCGGCGCCGCGTCCTTCTCCGTGCAGCAGCAGGCCGGCACGGAGGACCCGGGATACGTCGAGGGGACCGAGACGCTGGTGTCGTACAAGGGCGGGGTCGATGACGTGGTGCGCCGCTACCTCGCCGGTCTGCGCAGCTCGATGTCGTACATGGACGCACGCACGCTCGACGAATACCGCGACAACGTCAGCTTCATCGTCCTGCGCTGACGGCCTCTCGACGCCTCGTCTCGGCGGCGATCGCGTGCACCATGCCGGCGGTGTCATCACAGAACACGCCGTCGGCGCCCTGGCGCAGCGTCCTCGCCGCTGCGTTGCCGGTGCGCGCGCCCCAACCGAACAGCAGCAGCCCCGCGTCGTGGACGGCTGCGGCGCGCGACGGCGTGCACGCCCGGTGGTACAGGTTGAGTGCGTCCACCCCGGCGGACTGCAGGGCTGCGACCCGGCGACCATCGTCGCCGGACCGCAGCCACAGCGCCGGGAATACCAGGCGTACGTCGGGGTACCGCCGCCGCCATTGCCTGACCGCGTCAAGCCGCCAGTAGGTGAGCCACAGTCGCGACGGGTCCCCGTGCTTGCGCGCGACTGCGACCACCTGGGCGGCCGCGGCCGGCGCCGCCATGTCGAGCGACACGTGCAGTCGCGACCCGAACTCGCGGTACACATCCTCAACCGACGGCACGTGTGCGGGCAGCTCGTCGCGACGCACGCGCGACACCGGCCGTCTGAGGCGAGCGATGACGCCCGGGTGAATCAGCACGGCGACGCCATCAGCGGTGAGCGCGACGTCGCTTTCGATGCCGCCGGCCCCCGCCTCCAGCGAGACCCGGAACGCCTCCAACGTGTTCTGCAGATGGCGAGAGGTGGCGCCGCCACGGTGGGCGAAACCGATGATCTGCGACACCCGACCACGGTACGCGATCGCCTCCGCACACCCGCCGTCTAGGCTTGGACGATGACCGATCCGCAGGCGGACCTGTTCGGCGGCCAGGCAGGACCCGCGCAGGCCGGCGCCGTCCCCGGGTCCCGGCATCCCACCGCCCCGCTCGCCGCCAGGATGCGACCGCGCAGCCTGGACGAGTTCGCCGGCCAGGAGCGCGTCGTCGGGCCGGGGAGTGTGCTGCGCCGCGCGCTCGAGGGCGATCAGCTGCCGTCGCTGATCCTCTGGGGTCCTCCGGGGAGTGGCAAGACCTCGCTGGCGATCATCCTCGCGGCGATGTCGGGTGCGGAGTTCGAATCGGTGAGCGCCGTCTCATCGGGCGTTGCCGAGCTGCGCAAGATCATGGAGCGTGCCCGCGACCGCCGCCGCATGGGCCAGCGGACGATCCTCTTCATCGACGAGATCCACCGCTTCAACAAGGCACAGCAGGACGCCGTGCTCCCCGACGTGGAGAGCGGCAACGTGACCCTGCTCGGCGCCACCACCGAGAATCCCAGCTTCGAGGTCAACGCCGCGCTCCTGTCGCGGGCCCGCGTGCTCCGCCTCGAGGCGCTCGACGACACGGCGCTCGGCGGACTCATCGAGCGTGCCATCGCCGACCCCGAACGTGGCCTCGGCGGCGGCGAGGTGCTGCTCGACGCGGTGGCACGCGACCGCCTGATCAGCCTGTCGGGCGGCGATGCACGCATCGCGCTGGACGCGCTCGAGCTGGCGGTTGCTGCCACTCGCGACAGCAACGGGCGCGCCATCGTCGACGCCGCCGCTGTCGAGGGCGCCCTGCAGAGCCCAGCTCTGCTCTACGACCGCGCCGGCGATCAGCACTACTGGCTGGCGTCGGCGTTCATCAAGTCGATGCGTGACAGCGACCCCGACGCCTCGGTGTACTGGCTGGCGCGGATGTTGGAGGCGGGGGAGGACCCGCTCTTCTGCGCCCGCCGCATGGTGATCCTCGCCGCCGAGGACGTCGGGCTGGCCGACCCGGCGGCCTTGGGGGTGGCGGTCGCCGCCCAGCAGGCGGCGCACTTCGTCGGCATGCCCGAGGGGTACCTGCCTCTCGCGGAGGCGGCGCTCTACCTCGCCACCGCGCCCAAGAGCAACTCCGCGATGCGCGCCTACAGCAGGGCCCTCGAGGACGTGCGCGAGACGCTCCACCTACCCGTGCCGCTGCACCTGCGCAACGCGTCGACCCCGCTGACGCGCGGGATGGGCTTCGGCAGCGGCTACCGGTACGCCCACGACGAGGTCGACGCGGTGGTCGACCAGCAGCACCTCCCGGACAGCCTCGAGGGTCATCGCTACTACGTGCCCACCGACCATGGCGCCGAGGCGGAGATCGGCGCGCGTCTGCAGCGCATCCGCGCAGCGCTGGAGGCGAGCCGCTCTAGTCGTCCGGCCCCACCGGGGTCGTGACCTGGTCCACCATGTAGTAGACGGCCACAAGAGCGGTGAGGATCAGCACCGCCGGCGCGCTCACGAACGCGATGCCGATGCAGGCCAGGTAGATGACGATCCCCGCGCCGAAGCGGGCCAAGGATCGGATCGAGACCGGCGGAGCGTCTTTGGCGTGGCGAAGCCCCGGGTGGGCGCCGATCCACGCGTAGGCGGCGTCGAACCACAGCGACATGAAGAGGAGTGACCCGCTGAAGAGCGCCGCGGCGGTGTGCGACTGGTCGCCGCCGGTGGCCAGGTAGCGCGCGAACAACGAGGTCGAGAACGGCAGCAGGACCACCGACATCAACAGGCCGATGTTGATGAAGAGCAGCGGCCGGTCGACGTGGCGCAGGGACCCGAACACCACGTGGTGGTTGACCCAGATGATGCCGATGGTCACGAAGCTGAGCGCGAACGCCGCGAAGCTGGGCCACCTGTCTGCCAGCGCGCTGATCAGCGAGCCGGTGCCGGTGGGAACAGTGAGGTCGAGCACCAGCAGAGTGATGGCCACGGCGAAGACGCCATCGCTGAACGCCTCGAGACGCTCGGTCTTCATCCGCCGCAGGCTACGTCAGGGGCCGGCTGACGACGGCGTCGAGCGCGGCGACGCTGGTTGCGATGTCATCCTCGCCGTGCACCGCTGAGCAGAAGGCGCTGGTGTGGAGCAGGTCGACACCGCGGTCACGCATCTGGTCAGCGAGCGTTGCCTGTCGCGTGGGGTCGGCGAGCTCGAGGTGCAGGATGCTGGCAAGACGCCGGATGGTGCCGTCGATGCCGCGACGCTGCAGGACATCGCGCCAGCCGGCCTCGAGTCGTGTGGCGGCGTCGGCGGCCAGCTCCTGGGGGCGGCCGTCGGCGCAGAGGTTGAGCGTCGTGATGCCCGCGGATGCCGTCAGCGGGTTGGCGTTGAAGGTGCCCGGGTGCGCGATTGTTCCCGCCAGCAGCTCCATCAGGTCGCGCCGGCCGCCCACGGCCCCGCCGGGAAGTCCGCCCGCCATGACCTTGCCGAAGATCGACAGGTCGGGGCGGATGCCGAGCACCGATTGCATCCCACCGACGGCGACGCGGAACCCCGTGACCACCTCGTCGATCACCAGCAGCGTGCCCGCCCCATCACACGCGTCGCGCAGCGCAGCCGCGTAGCCGTCGGGCATCGGGACGCGGCCGTAATGAGCGCCGGATCCTTCGAAGATGACCGCCGCGACGTCGCCGGCCGCCAGCGCTCCGCGGAGCGCGTCGACGTCTCCACAGCGGATGACCCGCGTTGCCTGCAGCTGGACCGCCGGCACGCCGGGATCGAGAACCGCGGCGCCGGCGTCGAGGTTGACGCTGACCGCGTCCGACCAGCCGTGGAAGTGCTGGTCGAGCTTGACGATCACGTCGCGGCCGGTGGCGGCCCGCGCGACGCGCAGGGCCAGCATCGCGGCCTCGGTGCCGGAGGCGGTGAATCGCACCTCGTCGACAGACTCCACCAGCGAGACGATGCGCTCCGCCCACTCCACCTCGAGCGGGTGGCCGGCCCCGTAGTGGGTGCCCCGCGTCACCTGCGCGCAGACCGCGTCCACAACGTCGGGGTGAGCGTGGCCGAGGAGCAGGGCGCCGTGGCCCATCGTGTAGTCGACCAGCTCACGGCCGTCCACCAGCCATTTGCGCGAGCCGGACGCGCGCACCACGTAGAGTGGCGGCCGGTACGCCCGCGCCGCGTGCGTCGACCCACCGGGCAGGACGCGCGCAGCGCGCGCCGCCAGCTCGATGCCCGGGTCAGTCACGCAACGATTGTCGCCAGCCCGGGCCCGGTCGTGCCGACGTAGGCCCAGAGCGGGCTTGACGCGGTGTCGTACTGGCCGACGGCGACCTCCCAGGCCAGGGTGCGAAACCCCTGACCGGTGAAGAGATCGCGGGTGTTGCGCGAGTACTTGTAGGCCCCCCGCGTCCCGTGGGCGCCGTCCCACAGCTCCACCGCGATGACGTGCGCTGCAGTCGCAGAGAAGTTGGCCGCCAGCGTCTCGATGACCTCGTCCGGGATATGGTCGAGCACGGACATTGTCAGGATCGCGTCCCAGGACCCCGGCGGCTCCTCCCACCGGTTGGCGTCGGCGACCCGGAAGTCGATGTCCAAACCTTTCGCCTTGGCAAAAGCGATGGCGTGCGGGTTCACGTCGATCCCCGCCAACCGCACGTTGGGATGTGAGCGGCGCACCACCTCGAGGTTGCGTCCGCTGTTGGTGCCCACCTCCAGCAGCGAGGCGATGCCGAGGCGACCGACGACGTCGGAGACCCACTCACTTCGCTCCAGGCTTGCTGCATTCAGGTCGTTGCCCTGGTGGTAGTCGCGCAGGCCGGCCCAGTACGACGTCGCCCTGTCGGCTTCCGGTCCGTCGCCCACAGCCTGTCGGCGTTCGCGCTGACTGTCGAGCAGGAAGCGAACCCGTCTGGAGATTCGGCGTGGAGTGGGCAGACGCACGAATGGGGAATGATAGGGGGCGACAGACTTCGATCGCTGCCTGTCGCGGGGTCCTGTGTGACGGTACGGCGACGGTTGCGATGCTGTCACAGAGGACTTTGTCACGCGGGGTGACGCTCCGTCCCCCGAGCCGGCTGCCGATCGGCAGCCACCGTACGATGGCCGGGATATGCACCTGCCGCCAAGCGCCGATCGTGCGGCGGTTCGGACCGGCCCGCTGGAGAGCGGCACACCCGCCGATCCCGCCCGCGCCCTGGCCTTGGCGCTGGCCCTGCGCGCTGAGGAGTGCTGCGAGCTGAGCAGTGCGCGGCTGCGCGCCTACACCTGGGAGGGTCGGGCGGCGAGCGCCGAGTACCTGCATCGGGTCCGCGGCATCAACTGGTTGGCGACGCTCCTGATCGCGCGCTGGGTCGCCTACGGCGTGGTCGTCTCCGAAGAGGAGATGGCGTACATCAGCGAGCGCGGCGACCTGGCCGCGTCGGAGCAGCTCTGCATCGTCAACATCATGCGCGCGCATCTGATCTGGCGCGACACCGTCCTGGAGCTGATCCAGGAGGAAGCGGCGCGCCTGAACACGCCGCGCGAGGTCGTGGCCCGCGCCGTGCGTGCCGTACGGGCCAGCTCCGACTCCGGCCTGGTCCAGGTGGCGCGCGCCTTCGACAAGCGGATGACCGGCCTGGCGGTCGAGCTCGAGGTCGAGCGCGAGGCGCTGCTCCACCAGGTGCTGCACGACGCCCTCACCGGTCTGCCGAACCGGGTCCTGCTCTTTGACCGCATCAGCCAGGCGGTCCTGGCCGCCAAGCGCGGCCGGACGACGTTCGCGTTGCTGGCGATCGACCTCGACGGGTTCAAGGACGTCAACGACACCCTCGGGCATCGCGGGGGCGACGTGGTCCTCCAGGCCACCTCGAGTCGCCTGGTTCAGTCAGTTCGTGAGTCCGACACCGTGGCGCGGATGGGAGGCGACGAGTTCGTCGTGCTCCTCCCCGGGGTGGGTGCGCAAGCGGCGCAGACAATGGCCAAGGTGCTGCGTGAAGCCCTCCAGCGAGCGATCGAGGTCGAGGGCGAGGTGGTCACCGTCGGCGCCAGCGTTGGAGTCTCGGTCTATCCCACCGACGGAGTGGACGTCACGACGCTGCTCAGCGCAGCCGACCAGGCGATGTACCGAGCCAAGGGTCGCGAGCACCGCCGCTGACGGCCCGGTACTATCGGGGCGCTCCACGAGCCCGTGGCGCGATGGCGACGTAGCCAAGTGGTAAGGCAGAGGTCTGCAAAACCTCCATCGTGAGTTCGATTCTCACCGTCGCCTCGCTCAGCCCACCTGGACGTCAGAGGCGCTGGTCCCGCCCGCCGCGGCGCGATCCTCCGGCTCCGGCGGCAGCACGAATCCCACCTCGAGGGCGTCGGCGAGGGCGCGCAGCCGCGAGTAGAAACCGGCCGTGTGCGGCGAGCGCGCCAGGCGCAGACCGGCGAAATCGAAGTGGTGCACCCATTCGTGGAGCACCGTGTTGAGGAACACCTTGGCTGAGATCACCTGCTGCCTGACCGCGGTGCGGTGGTAGATGCGGATCCGGGCATCGGTCACCGCCCCCTCAACGAACCGGCACCGGTAATAGCCGTAGGTCTTGCTCTGCAGCCGCCGGCCGTCGTGCTCGTGCACCTGCGGCCTGTCGGCCACCACCACGGTGCACGGCGGCAGCCCGGCGAGGTCGTCGAGGGTGTCGATGAGCAGCTGGGCGAGACGGCGGCGCTGACCGGGGTCGTCGCCCGCCTCGAGGATGCTCATCACCAGCCCCCGCGCCACCACGTCGGGTGCGACGGGCAGGCCGCCGCGCGCCTGGCTGCGCACGTAGGTGGCGTCGGGACGGCTGCGGCGACCGAACATCTGCTCGCCGAGTCTACGAAGATCTGCTCGTTGCCGGGTTACCCTCTCCGCGCCCCCGTGGCCCAATGGCAGAGGCGGCCGGCTTAAACCCGGCTACGGTGTCGGTTCGACTCCGACCGGGGGCACCTGCGCGGTGCAGAAGGCGCAGCGCCGCGCCGCCGCCGGGATCTTGCTGAGGCACTCGGGACACTCCCTGGTCGGCACCTCGGTCGATGGCCCGGCGCGGCGAGCCTCGAGCTTCGCCATCGGGATCACCAGGGCGAAGTAGATGACCGCGGCGATGATCACGAAGGCGATGACCAGGTTGATGACGTCGCCGTAGTGGAAGGTGCCGTGCCCGATGTTGAAGGTGTAGCTGGAGAAGTCCTGGCCGCTCCCGGGGATGGACAGCAGAGGGGTGATGATGTCCTTGACGAATCCCTGCACCAGGACGCCGAACGCTCCGCCGATGACGAAGGCGACGGCAAGCCCGACCACGTTGCCTCGCAGGATGAAGTCCTTGAAACCCTTCACAACCTGGCTCCCCTGTGCTGACAAAACGTGCGAGCGAACGCCTCGACCATGACGACCGTGTCGAACTGCTGTCAATCGTGGTGCGTTGATCGCCCCGCAGGCGTACTCTCAGACTGCGATGAGGATGGAGGAGAGGGGGGACCAGCGCCCCGTGCGCCGCGGTCGCGCGCACCGCGGGATCGACTCGGCGGTCCTCTGGCGCCTCGGCGCGCTGCGCTACGAGACCATCGGCCTGGCCAGGCGCGAGGCCGTGAGCCCGCAGGGCTTCTGGGATGCCAGCCACGTCGCCAGCCCGGCTCCGATCACCGTCACAGGGCAGTGGCAGCACCGCCGCAGCCGCGAGCTGCGGTTGGAGGCACCCAGCATCGGTCTCGGCCACCACCCCGGTGCCGAGAAGCTGATCGCCACCGCGCACCTCACTCCCGGGCTGCCGCCGGATGCGCCGATGGTGCTCATCGTCCATGGCTACGCCGTGCCCATCCCAGTGTGGGACTCCCTGCAGGCGAGAAGCCTGCGCACCCACGGCGTTCACACCATGTTCGTCGACCTGCCGTTCCACCTCCGCCGCCGCGTCCCCGGCAAGCACAGCGGGGATGGGTTCTTTGGCAGCGATCCAGAGCGGATCTCCGCCAACATCCGCCAGTCGGTGGAGGACGCGGCCGCGCTGATCGCCTGGACCCGTCAGGAGGTGACCCCGACCGTGGCCGTCATGGGCGTGAGCCTCGGCGGATTGATCGCCGCTCTGCTGGCCGCGCAGCTGACGCTCGACTCGGTGGTGGCCGTGGCCCCGCTCTGTGACCCGCCGGCGACCTTCCTCGAGCACATGCCGCGGCAGCTGGCCCGACGGCTCGGTCTCAGCCCCACCAGCGGTGGCGCCTGGGGCGACGACCGCGCCCAGGCCCGCGCCATGCTCGACGGCGCCCTCGCGCCACTGGTGTTGCGCAACCTGGTGCCGCGCACGCCACCAGGGAACATCACTCTGGTCCGCCCGGAGCTGGACGGCATCGTCGGACCCCAGCCGATCGCCGACCTGGCCGCCGCCTGGGGTGTTGAGCTGTGGGATTACCCGTACGGGCACATCACGGTGATGAATGCGCCGGGCATCAGCTCGAGGATCCGCGACCGCCTGCTTGACACCAATCGCTCGCTCGCCGACGAGCCCGCCTTGGTGGCAGCCGCCGGCTGAGCACTATCCTGCCAGCGATGAGCGACACCCGGCCGATCGGGGTCTTCGACTCCGGCGTCGGCGGCCTCACCGTGCTCGCGCAGCTGCACGCCCGGCTGCCCGGTGAGCGGCTGACCTACCTGGCCGACCTCGCCCACTTCCCCTACGGGCCCCGCTACCAACACGAGGTGCGGGAGTACGCGCTGCGGATCATCGAGCACCTGGTCTCGCTCGACACCAAGCTGGTCGTGGTGGCCTGCAACACGGCGACGGCGGCGGCGCTCAACGCCGCGCGCGAGCGATTCGACGTCCCTGTCGTCGGCGTCATCGCGCCGGGTGCGCAGGCGGCCGTCGAGGCGACGCGCAACGGCCGGGTGGCGGTGATCAGCACCGAGGGGACCCGCGCCAGCCAGGAGTACGTGCACGCCATCCGGGAGGCCAACCCCGGTGTCGGCGTGCTCGGGCTGGCGGTGCCCGACCTGGTCGACATCGTCGAGGCCGGGGAGGCCGAGGGTCCGAGGGCGGAGGCGATCATCGCCGAGGTGCTCGCCCAGGTCACCGGGTGGGGCGCCGACACCCTGGTGCTGGGATGCACGCACTACCCGCTGCTGCGATCGACGATCCATCGCGTTCTCGACGGCCGTCCCCTGGCGGTCGTCGACAGCGCGGAGACCACAGCCGAGCGGGTGGTCAGGATCCTGGCGGTGAATCGCCTCGCCACCGGGGGCGAGGCCGAGGTTGCGCCGGAGCTGCTGGTCACCGCCGCGCCCCGCCGTTTCGCAGCGACCGCAGAGCTGCTCTTCGGCGGAGCGCTGCCTGAGCCGACGCTGCTGCCGCTGTGGGACGAAGCGGCCCTGTCAGGAGCCACGCAGTGAGCGTCGTCGTCGACGAGCTGCTGGCCTCGATCGCACCCGACCTCGTGGAGTTCGAGCGCCGCCTCGAGGAATCCGTCACCACCGACTTCGGGCCCATGGCCGAGGCGATGGAGCACATCGTCCGCGCCGGCGGCAAACGCCTGCGACCGGCGCTGGTCCTGCTCAGCTCCGGCCTCGGCAACGCTGACCGCGACCATGCCTTCAACCTCGCCATGGGCATCGAGTTCATCCACACGGCGACGCTGGTGCACGACGACCTCATCGACAACGCACGGACACGGCGGGGCATCACCACCGTCCATGAGTCGGTGGGCACCAACCCCGCGATCATCATCGGCGACTACTACTTCGCCAAGGGGGCGAACCTGCTCGCGTCGATCGGCGAACCAAGCATCGACCTCGCCATCAGCAACACCGTGATGACCATCTGCATGGGCGAGCTGCTCCAGCTCACCAGCCACCGCGACTACAACCAGACCCTCGAGGAGTACCACCGCAAGATCGCCCGCAAGACGGCG
The DNA here is from genome assembly GCA_036276135.1 of Candidatus Dormiibacterota bacterium. Classification (GTDB taxonomy): domain Bacteria; phylum Chloroflexota; class Dormibacteria; order Aeolococcales; family Aeolococcaceae; genus Aeolococcus. The sequence continues at coordinate 8,462 of DATBEL010000050.1, read as the reverse complement.
GCGCTGGTGGAGACCTGCTGCTATTGCGGGGCCGTGGTCGCACACCTCGACGAGGCGCACACCGAGGCGCTGCGACAGTACGGCTTCCTCATCGGCATGGCGTTCCAGATCGCGGACGACGTTCTCGACTACACAGCGACCGCCGACCAGGTCGGCAAGCCGGTGGGTGCGGACCTCCGCCAGGGCACGGTGACGCTGCCACTGATGCTCGCGTTGCGTGAGCCGGCGATCGGCGCGTCGCTGCGCGAGGTGCTGGCGCGCGACCCGTTGACCGACGGCGACTGCGACGACGTGGTCCGCCTGGTGCGCAGCTCCGGCGCCATCGGCGCCGCCGAGGCACAGGCGCACGACTTCGCCGCGCGGGCGCGCGCCCAGCTCGATGCCTTCGAACCGTCAGCCGCGAGGGGCACGCTCGAGCGCGTCTGCGAGTACGTCGTCGAACGGACCAGCTGACGGCGGCGCGGGGCGCTAATCGCGCAGCGCTCCGACGCGCACCAGCTGGCCGCGGAAGGTGATGGTCCAGAGCAGGAGCATTGACGCTGCCGCGACGAGGCCGAGCGCCTCGATCACCGTCGCCACCAGCGACATGCGCGCGACGCCGTTGCCGGTCGCCGCCGCGACCAGGTACCGCGCCGCGCGCGCCGCATCGGTGAGGGCAACCACGCCCACCACGGTGAGCCCGAGGCGGACGGCGGTGTATTCGCGCACCAGCCCGGCGCGCATCTGCGCGGCGCTGAGCGACTCCACCGAGGCACGCCCCGCCGGGGGTTCGGGGGCGCCTCGGCGCAGCCGCAGCACTGCGACTCCGAACAGGATGGCCGCGGCCCAGCCCGTCCAGGCGGTGGCGGCGGTCGATCCGTTGGCGAGAAACGTGCTCAGCCGTCCGCCCTGTTGCTGTGCGGCGAAATGCGACTGGATGTCCAGCGAGTACGCGCCCAGCGCGCAGCAGGCAACGACGATCACGACCGCGAGGGCGACCCGAAGCGCAGGGGCTCGACCGCGCAGGTGCAGAAGCTCGGCGATCGCTCCCAGGCGCCCAACGCTGCCGGCGTCCGCCATCGCGTGGCATTGTAGGTGCGATCCCGCATGAGCAGAGCACGTGTCCGCGCCCGATCCGTGCGTGTGGTCACATACAACATCCTGCTCGGCGGTGCCCGCCGCGAAGAGCACATCACCGCAGTGCTCCGCCGGCTGCACGCCGACGTGATCGCACTCCAGGAGGTGAGCAGCCTGGAGTTCGCGGAGCGGCTGGCACGCGTCCTCGGCATGCGCCTGGTGGTCGGCGCAGCCAGTGACGGCAGCGGCATGAACATCGCGGTGCTGTCGCGGTTGGCGGTGCGCCGCTGGCACAACCACACCCACCGTGGCAGGATGCTGCGCAGCCACCTCGAAACCGTGCTGGTCACGGGCGGTGAGGACATCCCGGAGCTGCACCTGCACTCGCTGCACCTCGCGGCGCGCTTCGGTGAGCGCACCAAGGGTGAGGCACGCCGCCTGCGCGAGCTCGATGCCGTCCTCGGCGACATCGGTGAGTCGGAGGGCACGCCGCGGCTGCTCGCAGGTGACTTCAACGCGCTGGCGCCGGGCGACGGGCTGGAGGCCACCGCGTTCTTCAAGCGGATGGCGGAGCTGCGCCGTGCCCGCGTGTTGGTGCGCCAGGCCAACGGCCTGGTGACCGCGCTTCCAATGGACGCCGGCGGGGAAGCGGAGGAGGCGTGGCTGCGCGCGGGTGTCGATCCGCGGCTGGACGTCGGCATCCCGGTGCTGCCGTTCGTGGTGTACCCGCTGACCGCGTTGCTGCCACGCCACGCGACAGTCGACAGGTTGCTCGGCCGTACCATCGAACGCTGGACGGTGTCGCGGCTGCTCGACGCCGGGTACGTGGACTGTTTCCGGCGGGTCCATCCGCGGGCGAGGGGGTACACGTGCGCGACCTGGCTGCCGGCGGCCCGCGTCGACTACGTGTTTGCCGACCCGATCATGGCCGCGCGACTGGGCCGCTGCGAGGTCGTCGGTGGCCGCCGCTGGCCCGACCACGAGGCCACGTTCGCCTCCGACCACCACCCACTGGTCGCAGAGTTCTCCGTCTGAGCCTCACTCCGCCGCAGGCGACGCCTCTGTGGGTGGTGCGGTGGGCGGCGCAGACCCGCCACGGCGATGACGCCGTCCTCCGCGGCGGCGGCGGCGGCTTCGCGTTGACGGCGACGCCGGGTCGCCTCCCGCACCCTCGACGGCGCGGTGTCTCGGGCGGGGTGGATCCGTGACCCGCGGCGGGGGTGGCTGGGCCACGGCGAGCAGGTCGCCGAGCGTGGTCCAGCCGAACTTCTCGCCACCCAGCCGCACAAGCTCCACGAAGCACGCTGCTGTGGCCTCGGCGTCGGCCAGCGCGTGATGGGGGCGGCGGTGGTGCACCCCGAGCTCGGTGCACATCCGCTCGAGGCCGATGGTGTCGCGCAGGTCCCAGATGGCGCCGGCCATGCGGCTGGTGTCGAGGTTGTCGGCGTCGATCGCAGTCTCCATGGTGCTGGCGATCAGGCGCGTGTCGAAGGCGTCGGCGCTGTGCTCCACCAGGACCGCACCACTGCAGAAGCGCTGGAACCGAGCCAGCACCATCTCGACCGGGGGCGCGCCACCCAGGCTCTCGGGCCCGATGCCGTGGATGCGCTTGGCGTACGGGTTGATCCTGTCGGTGCTGTGCACCAGGGTCTCGAACGACATGACGTGGCGGTCAAGCGTGAAGGCGACGGCGCCGAGCTCCACGAGGCGGTGCGGGGACTGGCCGGTGGTCTCGCAATCGAGCGCCACGAAGCGGAGATCGGAGATCGGCGTCTCCGCCGTCGGGCGCTCCAGGACGCCGGCTGCGTCGACGTCGTCGATGGCCGCGAACGGCTCCTCCCCGGACGGCCCCAGCCGGGGGACGAAGCTGTCACCCATCGGCACCGGTCCGCGCCGGCGCCCGTAGCGAGGTCGCCGCGACCGGCCGTCGCCGCCCGCCGGCCGTGGCTCGGGTTGGTGGTGGTCGTCGGTAACATCGGAGGGGATCGGCTCGCCAGTCATCAGGCGGGCGCCGTGGACATTCCGCGATCGTAACCGTGTTCCGCCGGAGCGGGCGTCGGAGCGCAGCGGCGCGGATCGTTGCCGGGCGGGGCTTCCATATACTCGGACCGTCGGTTCGCCGGCAGCGGGACGCTCGCTGCCGGCGCCGCGTAGGTCGCCCGGATCGGAGGAGTCAGCACATGCACCTCGTCGCCGCCGGGCTCAGCTTCCGCAGCGCGCCCATCTCGGTGCGGGAGCGGGCTGTGGTGCCGGCGTCGGAGGCGACGGCGCTGCTGCGGTACCTCGTCGGGCACTGCGGACTGCGGGGTGCCGCCGTGCTCTCGACGTGCAACCGCACCGAGTTCTACGTCAGCTGCCCGACCACTGAGCTGGCCGACGACGTGTGCCCCCGGCTGGCCCAGTACCTCGATCCCACGGGCGACCGTGCCGTCGGCGCGCACCTCTTCGCGCTGCGCGACGCCGAGGCGATCCGTCACATGCTCCGTGTCGCCGGCGGGCTCGAGAGCATGGTGGTCGGCGAGGCGCAGGTGCTCGGCCAGTTCCGGGATGCGCACCAGCTGGCGCGCGAGGCGGGCTCGCTGGACGCGGGCCTCGACTACGTGATGAGGCGGGCGGTCAGCGCCGGCAAGCGGGTGCGCACCCAGACCAGCATCGGCCGCGGTGCGGGCAGCATCGCCGAGGCCGCAGTGGAGGTCGCCGGGGAGATCGCCGGCGGCCTCGAAGGACGTGGCGTCCTCGTGCTCGGCGCGGGCGCGATGAGCACGCTCGCGGCCCGGCGACTTGCCCGGACGGGAGCGCGGGTGATGGTGACCTCGCGCGGCGGCGAGTCGGCGATCGCCCTTGCCGCGGAGGTCGGCGCCGGCGCGGTCGCGGTGACCGACCCGCTCGCCGGTGCCGCCGACATCGACGTGGTGGTCTCGTGCACCAACAGCACCGCACCTGTCCTGAGCGCCGCCGACGTCGCCTCGATGCAGGCGGCCCGCGGGCACCGACCGCTCGGCATCGTCGACATCGCGGTTCCCCGCGACGTCGACCCGGCCTCCGCGAGCGTGCCGGGCGTGACCCTGGTCGATGTCGACGCCATGGGTGGGCGGATCGGCGGCTTGCACGGCCAGCGGCTGGCGGCGCTCGCCGAGGCCACCTCGCTCATCGAAGCGGAGGTCGTGCATGCGCTGGCCGTCATCGACGAGCGCGACACGGCCGGGCCCACCATCGGCGCGCTGGTGCGCCGCTCTGAGGCGTTGCGTCGCCAGGAGGTCGAGCGCACGCTGGCGCGGATGCCGGGCGTCGACACGCTGACCGCCGAGCGCATCCAGCAGCTCACCCGCAGCATCGTCGCCAAGCTCCTCCACGCGCCCATCAGTCACCTCCGCGAATTCGCGGACGACCCGGCGGTGGCGCTGGCCCTGCGCGACGCCTTCGCCCTGGACGCAGACGCCGAGGCTGAGGGCGAGCGCGCACAGACCGACCTCGCGGCCTCGTGAGCCCGGCCGCCGGGATTGCGGTGCTGCGCCTGGCAACGCGGGGCAGCGCGCTGGCACGAGCCCAGGCCGGCCTGGCGGCCGCAGCCCTCGAGGCCGTGGGTGGGGGCGCGAGTGCTCAGCTGGTCATCGTGACCACGGGGGGTGATCGCAACAAGTCGACACCCATCGAGCAGATGGAGGGGCAGGGGTGGTTCACCGCCGAGATCGAGCGATCCGTCCTCGCTGGAGAGGCCGACATCGCCGTCCACAGCGCCAAGGACCTACCGACGGCGCTCGCGGCCGGCCTGGAGGTTGTTGCCCTGCTGCCGCGCGGCGACCCCGCCGACGCGCTGGTCACCCGCGAGGGTGCCACGCTCGACCTCATGCCGGATGGAGCCACGGTGGGCAGCAGCAGCCAGCGCCGTTCTGCGCTGCTCGGCGCGATCCGCCCCGGGCTGCGCTCCGTGCCCATCCGCGGCAACGTCGACACACGGCTGCGCAAGCTCGATGCCGGTGAGGTGGACGGCCTGCTGGTGGCGGCGGCGGGTCTGCACCGCCTCGGCCTGTCGGGGCGGATCTCGGAGCGGCTCGATCCGCGGCAGTTCGTGCCGGCTCCGGCCCAGGGGGCGATCGCGCTCGAGGCGGTGGCAGGCTCCGCCGCAGCGGGGCTCGCGGCTGCCGCCGACGACGCGGCAACCCGGCTGGCGGTGACCTGTGAGCGCGCCGTCATGCTCGCGCTGGGCGGTGGCTGCCTGCTGCCCCTGGGTGTCTGGGCCCGGCTCGAGGGCGAACGGCTGGTGATCTCTGCAGCGCTGGCAGCGGACGGCTCGGTGGCGCGCGTCGAGATCGGCGGCGATCCCGCGTCCGCGGCAGGCCTCGCCGAGCGGGTGGCCGGCGCCCTGCGGTGAGCGACGGTCCGCCACTGGCCGGCCGCATCGTGATGGTGACCCGCGGGACGGCCAAGGGCGACCGGCTCGGCGAGCTGCTCGCTGACCAGGGCGCGACGGTGGTGCCCGTGCCACTCATCGCCGTCGAGCTCCTGGCCGGGTCGGACGCGCTGGCCGCCGCCGTCGAACGGCTGCGCGCAGGAGGTTCAGGGGCCTGGGTGGTGCTGACCAGCCAGACCGGGGTCCGCCTGCTGTTCGAGCACATCGCCCCCGGTTCGCTCGACGGCGTCGCTGTCGCGGTGGTCGGGCCGGCGACGGGGGAGGCGCTGCGATCGCGCGGCGTCGAGCCGGGCCTGGTGGCGGCGGGCCAGACGGCAGAGTCGCTCGCCGAGGAGCTGGCCCTGCGCGACGTGGACGGAAGCAGCGTCCTTGTCGTCGCCGCGGCGGGCGGGCGCGACGTGGTCGCCCCGCTGCTGCGTCGTGCCGGCGCGCGTGTCGAGGTGATCGCGGCGTATCGCTCGGTTCTCCCACCGGGGGCGGCCGACCGGTTGCGAAGCGCGCTGTCACAGGCCCCACCGGACGCGGTGACCTTCACCAGTGGCAGCACGGTGGCCAATTTCAGCCTCGCGCTGGGCGGCCTGGTGCTGCCGGCGTGCCCGGCGGTGTGCATCGGGCCCGTCACCGCCGACCGGGCCCGCGCCGCGGGCTGGGCGACCGTGGTGATGGCGGATCAGCACACCGCTGAAGGTGTCGTGGCCGCGACGGTGCAGGTCCTCCACGCGCAGCGGCTACCCTGACCGCAGATGTCCTTCCCTGTTGAGCGACCACGCCGTCTGCGCCGCACCGCCGCCCTGCGCGCCCTGGCTCGCGAGACCCGCCTGGCCCCGGGTGACCTCATCCACCCGGCATTCGTGCGCGAGGGGATCGACGCCCCGGTGCCGATCTCGTCCATGCCCGGTCAGCAGCAGGAGACGATCGAGTCCCTCACCGTCGCCGTCGACGACGCGCTCAGCGCGGGCTGCGCGGCAGTGATCCTCTTCGGCGTCCCGCTGCACAAGGACGGCACCGGCTCACAGGCCTGGGACGAGAACGGCATCGTGCAGACCGCGCTGCGCAGCCTGCGTCGCAGTCACGGCGAGGACGCGGTGCTCATCGCCGACTGCTGCCTGGACGAATACACCGACCACGGCCACTGCGGGGTGCTCCGTGACGACGGCAGCGTGGACAACGACGCCACCATCGAGCTGTACGGTCGCATCGCCGTGGCCGAGGCGGCTGCGGGGGCTGACATCATCGCTCCCAGCGGGATGATGGACGGGCAGGTGGCCGCGATCCGCAGCGCGCTGGACGACAACGGGTTCATCGACACCGCGGTGCTGGCGTACAGCGCCAAGTTCGCATCGGTGATGTACGGCCCCTTCCGCGAGGCCGCCGACTGCGCCCCTCGCTCCGGCGACCGGCACAGCTACCAGATGGATGTCGCCAACCAGCGCGAGGCGGTACGGGAGGCGCTGATCGACGTCGACGAGGGGGCGGACATGCTCATGGTCAAGCCGGCGCTGACCGCGCTGGACGTCGTCGCCCGGGTGCGCGACGCCACCGACCTGCCCCTGGCCGCGTACTGCGTCAGCGGCGAGTACGCCATGCTCCACGCCGCCGCGGCGGCCGGGGCGTTCGAGGAACGAGCGGCGGTCCTCGAGGCGCTCACCGCCATCCGCCGGGCTGGGGCCGACCTCGTCATCACCTACGACGCGCGACGCGCGGCGCGCTGGCTGCAGGAGGGAAAAGACCGTGTCTGACCGACCACCGACGCCGTCGCGCCTGCCGTTCTCCCTGGCCGCCGGGGCGTTGCTCGTCGGTGTGCTGGTTGTTGCGGTCATCTTCATCGACAGGTCCAACGCGGTGGCGCCACCGCCGTCGAGCGCCGTGTCGCCAGCAGCGTCGGCGAGCAGCACCCCGACACCGAGCACGATCGCCTTCGCCGACTGCGCCGCGGCCAAGTTCGGAGCGGTGCTGCAACCGTCAGGCGAACCCACCAACCTGCACGTGTACAGCGCGCCGCCGGCGATGCAGATCGACACCACCAAGCTGTACGAGGCCACCATCACCACCGCGCGCGGTGCCATCGTGCTGTGCCTCCAGCCCAGCCTCGCACCCAACACCGTCAACAACTTCGTGGTGCTGGCCCGAAACCACTACTACGATGGCATCCCGTTCCACCGGGTATGTCCGAACACCGCCGACACCAGCTGCGGGGGAACGCTGGCGATCATCCAGGGCGGCGACCCCAACTGCATCGGCAACGTTCACGCCACGACGTGCGGCCAGGGCGGCCCCGGCTACAAGTTCAACGACGAGCCCGTTCACCAGCAGTACACCGCGGGGTCGGTGGCCATGGCCAACAGTGGCGCAAACACCAACGGCTCCCAGTTCTTCATCGACACCGGCGCCAACCAGTTCCCACCCAGCTACAACCTCTTCGGCAACGTGGTCACCGGGTTGGACGTGGCCAAGAAGATCGTTCAAGGGGACGTGATGAGGACGGTCACCATCACCGCGCAGCAGTGACCTCCGCGGAGTGGCGAGCGCGGGCCGAACGAGTCCTCCCGGGCGGGGTCAGCAGCCCCGTGCGGGCGTTCACGGCGGTCGGCGGTGACGCGCCGGTCATCGCCAGCGCCAGTGGGGCTCACCTGGTCGACGAGGACGGCATCGAGTACGCGGACTTCATCCTCGCCTATGGACCGCACATTCTCGGCCACGGCCATCCCGCCGTGCTCAGCGCGCTGCGCGATCAGGTCGGGCGGGGCACGGCGTTCGGCGCCACCACCGCGCGCGAGGTCGAGCTGGCAGAGAGGATCACGGCGGCGATGCCGTCGATGGACATGGTGCGCTTCGTCAACTCGGGCACGGAGGCGACGATGTCCGCCCTGCGGCTGGCGCGAGCCGTCACCGGGCGCGACCGGGTGGTGAAGTGCGCCGGCGCCTACCACGGCCACGCGGATGCGTTCCTGGCGGTCGCCGGGTCGGGGGTGGCCACGCTCGGCCTGCCCGGCTC
>DATBEL010000049.1:0-8992 GCA_036276135.1 Candidatus Dormiibacterota bacterium | reverse complement strand
CGCTCTCGGTGCTCGACCCGCGTGCCCCTGTCGATCAGCGTCACGCCGCCGGGGTTCGGGCCTGCTTCGACATCCGCGTCGGCCGGACCGGCCGGGCCTACCTCGTCTTCGACGACGGGGCGGTGACCATCGAGCCGCCGTCGAGCAGGCAGGTCGATTGCCACATCTCTGCCGAGCCGACCACCCTGTTCCTCCTGCTGTGGTCGCGTACCACTCAGTGGCCGGCAGCGCTGGCCGGACGGTTACGCGTCTGGGGAAGGCGCCCGTGGCTCGGCCTCAGGCTGCCGCGGATGTTGCACAACCCCTAGGTGCCTCGACGACGGCCGGGCTCAGCGTCGCCCTCGTCGGGCCCTGGCCGGAACGCGTTCATGGGGAACATACGAACGGTCGCCAATCCACGGCGCCGGGATGATCGCCAGCCGTTTGGCCATCTGGTTGAGCGGATACGCGTAGCGGGCGCGCAGGCTGGCAAACTCGGCCCACGCCGCGTTGGCCTCACGACACGTGTACCCGACCCTCGACAGTCGATCAATGGCGGCGTCGAACTCCTCGCGTTCCACGTACGGTTCCTGTGACCTGTCGAGTCGGAAGTACCACGCGAGGTCCTCGACCAGGTGCTTGCCGACGGTGAACATCAGATGAGCGGGCCCCGCCGATTCCTCTTCGACTGTGCTCATCACCAAGGTGGCTGCATCCATCACCGCACCGAATGAGTTGAGCCACGCCTCGTTGTCGTGGCTGGACCGGAAGTACAGCAGTGTGGGGAAGGCGAGGTGACTCTCCAGCACGGCGGCCGCCCAGCGACGCCAGTCATCGAACGTGCCGATGAGCTCGCGGCGCATGCCGCGCTCCGCCGCGGTCTCGAGGATCTGCAGGCCGGATGGCGGCGCGCCGGCCATGGCGTCGAGGGTCACCACCAATTCCTCACGCCGTTGGAAGGACTGATAGAGCGAGAACAGCAGCGTGATGACGAGGGCGGTGAGAATCACCCCGGTGCCGCTCTCCGCAACGGTGGTGATGCGTGCCGGCACATCGACGGGGACGATCTCGCCATAGCTGAGTGGGACGAAGGTCGCTGCCGAGAAGTACAGGGCCTCGCCGAATGATCGAGGCGCCGGTCGCAGCCCAGCTCCCAGGCCGTGGAGCAGCAGTGCGTAGCCGACGATCAGGCCGAGAGCCCAGATGCCGAACATGACGAAAACGGAGACCGGCCCGAACGCCGCGAGCCGGCTCTCGCGCCGAGCGGCCCGCGCCGGCCGCGTCCCCATCCATCGCCAGCCGCGCCAGAGAACGCGGAGCAGATACTTCACCAGGAGCAACTTGCCGACGGATGGCCGGGGCAGGACCGCCGCCCTGAAGATGTCGTTCAGCACCGCGAAGACGACCGCCAGCCCGGCGAACGTCTCGGCCCAGGCGACTCCACTCATGGCCGGCTAGATTGCCGGATTACCATCCATCCATGGTTGACGACGCGGCCATCGCGTTTCCGACGCTCGATGCACACGAGCTCGACGTCCTGGAGGCGCTCGGCGTCCGGCGGCAGACGGCCGCCGGGGAATACCTCTATCGGGAGGGCGACGCCACCTACGACTTCTTCGTGGTGCTCTCAGGCGTCGTCGAGATCGTCGCCCGATCCGACGCCGAGGAGCGGATCGTCACCAGCCACGGTCGTGGTCGGTTCGTTGGTGAGCTGAACCTGCTGACCGGCCAGCGCGCGTTTCTCTCAGCGCGCGTGGTGGAGCCCGGCGAGGTCATCGTGGTGCCAAGGGCGGCGTTGCAACACGTGATCGCGACCCAGCCCTCGCTCGGCGACACGATCCTCGCCGCGTTCATGGCCCGGCGGTCCCAGCTGTTGCTCGACGCCGGGGCGGCGATCCGCGTCGTCGGGTCCCGCTTCTCGCCAGAGTTGCTGCGGATTCGGGAGTTCCTGTCCCGCAACCGCATCCCGCATCAATGGATGGAGCCCGAGCGCGACCCCACTGCCGAGCCCGTCCTGCGGGAGTTCGGCGTCACCGCAGAGGAGCTGCCCGTGGTGATCGTCTCCGGATCGGTGCTCCGTCGGCCGACCCCGGGAAGCGTGGCCGAGTACCTCGGCCTGACCATCGACAGCCTCCCCGATCGATGCTTCGACCTCGTCGTGGTGGGGGCGGGGCCGGCCGGCCTCGCGGCCGCCGTCTACGGCGCCTCGGAGGGATTGCGAACGCTGCTGCTCGAGATGGTCGCCGTCGGCGGCCAGGCGGGGACCAGCTCGCGGATCGAGAACTACCTCGGCTTTCCAACCGGGATCTCGGGCGGCGATCTCACCGCGCGAGCGGTCGTGCAGGCCGAGAAGTTCGGCGCCCACCTCACCACTCCGTGCACCGCCCAGTCCCTGCGTGAGCAGGGTGGCCACCTCACCGTCCGTCTCTCCGATGGAACGGATGTTGCCGGTCGTGCGGTGATCGTCGCCAGCGGCGCCCGCTACCGGCGGTTGGCCGTGGCCCGATTGGAGGACTTCGAGGGCACCGGCGTCTACTATGCCGCCACTGAGATGGAGGCCCGGCTGTGCGCCGCCTCGCCGGTGCTCGTCGTGGGAGGAGGCAACTCCGCGGGCCAGGCCGCCGTGTTCCTGTCAGATGCCAGCTCGGTCACCATCGTCATCCGGGGGCCCGAGCTGGGCGCCAACATGTCGCGCTATCTCGTCGACCGGATCGAGGCAGACGATCGGATCACGGTACGGACGAACACGCACATCGCTGGCCTGGACGGTGACCGGGCGCTCAGCTCGGTGCGGCTGAGCGATCCCGATGGCGATTCGGCGGTGCCGTGTGGCGGCCTGTTCTCCTTCATCGGCGCCGACCCGTCCTCCGCGTGGCTGTCGGGCTGCGCCGCGCTGGATGACAGCGGGTTCGTGCTCACCGACCTTTCGCTCAGCGATGAGCAGCTCGACGAACGATGGAGGGCGCTGGCTCGTGGGCCGCTCCCGTTCGAGACCAGCCAGCCCGGGCTGTTCGCCGTCGGCGACATCCGGGCGGGCTCGACCAAGCGAGTCGCCGCGGCCGTCGGCGAAGGCTCGGCATCGGTTCGCTCCGTCCACGAGTACCTCGCCTTCGTGCACTGACGGGGCGCGGTGCTTACGCTCGAGCCGGTGTGCGCGCGCGCGATACCAACTGAAAGATGCCTCCGAGATGGAGGCGCTGGTTGATCGCTGTGTAGGCTGCGAAACCAAGGATGAGCGACAGGCCGGTCACCAGGGCGCGTTGGATGAAGGCCGCGGCGCCGGCGGCGCCGTAGTCCACGCCGAGGAAGATGAGCAGGGCGGCAACGCTCGCCTCGTTGGCGCCGACACCGCCTGGTATCAGGCTCACCGCGCCGCCGATTGTCGACAGCGCCAGCACGAAGGCGGCCTGCCACCAACCGATTCGCCCGGGAGCCAGGCCGTCCACGACCAACCAGAACGCGGTGATCGACACTGCCACTCGCCCAGCGTCGAGAACAGACAGCGCCAACGCGTCGGGCCGATGCAACAGCGCCGTGGTCTCCTGTTGGAGCTCGTCGATGGCAGGGAGCACTCGGTTGAGGAACGGGATGCGGCTCACCAGGTCGTGCACCCGGCAGAACACCGGCGACACGGTGAGAATGACAACGATGGCGGCGATCCCGATGACGACCGGCACCACGGCGGCCAGGCCATACCCGAGAGCCAGGATCGCGGGCAGCGCAGAAAGGATGAGCAGCAGCGTGTATGACAGCTCCTGGACGGTGACGGTCGCTGCCACGATGCCAAAGTCGGTGCCGCCGGCGGCGCTGGCGAAAGCCGCGCGGGTGAGGTCACCGAGCGGCACGATCGCGGTGATCGTCTGACCGGCCATGTTGACCAGGAGCGTGTCACCCAGGCGCAGCTTGGTGCCCACGTCCACCAGGAGGAAATGCCAGCGGACGCCCTGGAGAATGTAGGCCAGCACTGAGAGCGCCACGATCGGTGCCACAAGCGCCAGCTGGAAGTGCTCCATGGCGTTGCCAACCTTCGCCGGGTTGAGGAAAAGGACGATGGCGGCGATCCCAGCCAGACCGATCAGCCCAGTGGCTGCGCGACGGAGCGGTGCCGGCACACTGTGCCCCTGACGTCTCGGCGTGCGAATCTGCGTGGCGATCAGTTGCAACTCTAGCGCTGCCGGGGCCGAGCAGCCACCATCGCGCGCCCGGTGGCCCCAGATGATCTCGGATGGTGGCGGCGCTGCGGTCCGGACGGCAAGGGCTTAGGGGTACGCTTAGGCGATCAATCGCGACTGTGAGGGATGACATGCCTGACGAGATCGATGACACCACGGCGGCAGAGCTCGGTCATGCGCTGATCCGCTGGCTCGTCGACGAAGACCCGGCCGGCGTGGCGCAGTTCGCACCGAACCTCGATCCCAGCATCGTTGACGACGCCCGGGCGGCACGGATCGGCAACGTCCTCGTCGACCTGCTGCAGCACCTCAACGTCGCCTGAGCGAGCGTCCGACCTGCGTGATCCGCAGCCTGCTCGGCGTGCCTGACGTGGAGGGAGGGGCGTGACAGAAGCGAACCTCGAGCTTGTCTTCGACCACCTGGATGCGAGACGGTCGCGCGACCTCGTGCGGCTGGAATCCCAGCTCGACCCGGAGGTTGTTCACCAGGGCGTCCTGCCCGAGCTTGTCTGCAACAACCGCGACGAGGTCCTCGCCAACGTGCAACGCAGCTTCGCTCGCACAGAGTTCGGCGTCGATCGCCTGGAGATGATCGACGCGGGAGATCGGGTGGTCGTCGGCCTGGCCGGTCCGCGCTTTCGCGACGTGCCCGGTACTCCGATCGATGGACAGATCTACATGGTGTACACGCTGCGTGAGGGGCGCATCGTGCGCATGGACGACTTCCTGAGCCGGTCGGACGCCATGAAGGCCGCGGGAAGCACCGGACGCGACTGGACGTAGCCGCGCGCATGTGCGCACCGCTCAGGGCGATGGGAACCGTCTGCCCTCAATACCCATCGCGGACGACGTTGCGGAGCGGCTCGCCGTCGATGTACCGGCGCACCTGTTCTCCGGCGAAGCGCCATGCTCGTTCGAACAGTCGCACCACAGCGCCGCCAACGTGCGGCGTGATCAAGCATCCCGGCGCCGACCACAGCGGGTGACCGTCGGGCAATGGCTCGGGATCAGTGACGTCGAGCGCACAACGAATGTGCTCGCTGCGCAGCGCGGCCAGGAGCGCGGCAGTGTCGACGATGGGGCCGCGCGCCGCGTTGACCAGGAGCGCACCCTCGTGCATGGCTGCAAGAAAACCGGCATCGACCATGCCGTGAGTCTCCGCCGTCAGCGGCAGGAGGATGACCACGACGTCGGCGCCAGGCAGAAGCCCCGTGAGCTCGTCGACGCCGTGCACGCCCGCGCGCTGGCGGCGTGCGACGCGAACCACGCGAGCACCGAACGGTTCGAGCCGGTGCTCCACGGCGCGGCCGATCGATCCATAGCCGACGATCAGGACCGTGGCGCCCTCAAGGTCAGCGCCGCCGGGCCGCCGCCAGGTCGCTGCTGCCTGCGAGAGCACGCAATCCGGCAGGTGTCGGCGCATCGCCACGGTCACCATCACGACCCATTCGGACACGGATGCATCGTGGATGCCAGACCCGTCGCAGAGGATGACGTCGGGCGGGATGTGGCCGACCAGCGTGTCCACACCCGCGCTCAGCGTTTGCACCAGGCGCAGGTCGCGAAGCTGCGGCACGATCTCGATGGTGCGCTTGGGGTCGAAGCCGGAGATGAGGATGTCTGCGTGCTGCGGCGCATTGCTGATGTCGCCGATGTCGGGCGCTTCGCGGACGTCGACTCCAACGGGAAGGAGCGCGCGATACTCCGGTGGCGTTGCCGCCGGGATCCATACGGTCGCTGGTCTCCGAGGTGGCTCTGTCGCAGGCTCACCGGCCACGGCGGACGGGCCTGTACTGCTCAGCCCCGGGACCGGCCGCGGGAGTACCAAACAGCAGCGATCAGGATGACAACGATGACGACGATGTAGACGACGATTTCCTTGGTGCCAGTGAGGTTCACTGCGAGCATCGGGTACCTCCGGGGTGGGGCCGCGCCTCCCAGCAACGGCCGCCGGGTGTTGGGGCGACAGCTTAGCGGGCTATGCACCCCGCACGCCGTAGACTCGTGCCGACGGCAGCATGGAGAGGAGCGGCGACATGGCCGAACGTGACGTGTTCATCTTGTCCGAGCAAGCGCTGGCCGACGTGATCGATCAGATCCGGCCAGAGCAATGGGACCTGCCCAAACCAGAGTGGTTCGCCGCCGGCGGCCAGGGCGATGCGACGCTGCGCGAGATCGTCAACTACCACGCGTACGACTCCGCCTGGGTGCCGGATGTTCTTGCCGGGAAGACGACGGCCGAGGTCGGGGACGCCCATGAGCACATCAAGACCGATGCCGACAGCGCGTACCGGATGCACAGCGACTCGGCCATCGCCGCCGCCAGAGCGCTGGAGGATCCCGAGCGAACCGTCCATCTCTCCTACGGTGACTTTCCCGCACGGGAGTACCTGAAGCACATCACCTCGTTCCGGGGTTTCCGCATGCACGACATCGCCAGGTGGATCGGTGTGAGCACGCAAATGCCGCCTGCCCTCGTGCAGGGAATGTGGGACGAGCTGGAGCCGGAGATCGAGGCGTGGCGTGCGATGGGCGTGTATGGACCGGCCGTGGCCGTTGCCGACGACGCGCCATTGCAGGACCGGCTCCTGGGCCTCGCCGGACGCGATCCACACGCCTGACGCGCTCGCCGGACAGGGCTCATCTGACTCCCAGGGGTCGGTCAGGCACCCTCATCGGTGGACGTACACGTCGACGAGAGGCACACGCCGGGAAGGGCCGAACAGCTGTGTCGGCCCCGTCTCGGACTCCTCGTCGATGAGCGTGTAGGCCGCCGGGGCCACCTCATCGGCCGTGAGCACGGCCACGTCGCCCGGCTGGGCGGCGGCGAGCTGGGCTGTGCTGCTGACAACCACGAGTCGCAACCGTGTCTCCACAGATGACGCGCCTGGAGGAGGTTGCAGCGCGAACAACGCCTCCTCATCCAGGTCGGGGACCGTCGACGACACGAAGATCAGGTGCGGGCCCGCTGCGGCGTGAGCAGCGAGCAGTGCCGGCACCACCCCGGTGTCGAACGCATGGACGGCGCGCGACGGGTACGCCACCACGTAGTCGGTGAGGTACAGACCGGAGGCGACGGCGACCAACCCGGCCGCCGCGGCAACCCTCAGACGATGTCCGCGCAGCACCGGCAGCACCGCCGCCCAGCCATAGGTGAACAGCAGGAGCAGGAACGGCAGGAAGACGACGTCGCGGCGGGCCGAGATCCCGGTGGTCACCGCGGGTCCCAGGGGAGCAACCACGAGCCCGGCCAGCGCCAGCCGGCACAGCGGTTCACGCCAACGGCGCACGCAGGTGACCAGCCCGACGGCGAGGACGGGCACAGCGGTGAGAAGGAGAAGACCACCGAACCCCGAGCTGTGACGCGGGTTGGGATCGCCGCGCAGGAAGAGGAAGTCCGGACTGAAGTACTGGACGTAGTTGCCGGCCAGCGAGGCGATGCCGCTGAGCACCCCGTGTTGCGTGACCGACACGCCACCCAGCCGCGCCACTGCGTTGCCATCCGTCCCCAGCACCAGGAGCAGCGTGGCGGCCACCACGGGAACGACCAGCAGACACAGCTGGGTGCGGCGCATCAACCGCGCGTGCGTGATCACGACCATCACCACGAAGACGACCGCGAAGAAGCGGCCGGGCTGCGCTGCGAAGGGCGCCAGCCCGATGGCGAGGCCGGCCACCAGGCAGTTGCGCTTGCGCTGCGCCCCGCCGGCCGCCAAGGCGGCGAGCGCAACCGCGAAGCAGAGCACCGTGAAGAGGTCGGCCTCGAGGTTGATGCGGGCGGTGTGAAAGAACCAGGGCTCGAACGCCGCCTCCAGCATGACGATCAGGGCAGCTCCCCGCGACCGGGTGATCCGCCACGCCAGGAGCGCTGCGGCGACGGCCAGCGCGATACCGGCGAACGCCGACGGCAACCGCGTGAGCGTCGGTGTCAGCGGACCCAGCAGGGTCAGCGGCGCCAGGAGGTATGTGCTGATCGGCCCCTTGTAGTCGCCAAAGTCACGGAAGAGGAGCGGCCACGCGGTGCCGAATTGGTCGGTGCCGTAGTGGGCGATGGTCCAGGCGTTGTAGCCGATGGACGCCTCGTCGGTGTGCAGACCCGGCGGGGAGGTGGCCAACCCGGCAATGTGAGTCGCCACGATGACTGTGAATGCCAGGCAGAACACCAGGCTCCACCGCCGGCTGCCTGTCATCGGGCGATGGTAGCCGCGACCTCGCAGGCCGGGACGGTCAGTTCGCCTGTGCCTTCAATGCGTCTGCGTGCGCGCGCGCGCATCCGCGACCGGTACAAACCGCGCGTCCCTTGGGGATTCGCCACCCGCAAGATCGGCCGCGTCGCTGAGATGCTCGGCCATCAGGAGCCGCGCTGCGCGCCGGTGTGGAAGGTAACCGGGCTGGTAGAAGAGCTCGAACGTGGCGCCCGCCGTCCTGCCCGGGTGCTCCGGGCCCACCGGAAGCATGGTGAGGATGTCGGCCAGGGGTTCGATGACGCCGAACATGATGCCGACACCCACGTCAGCCAGAGTGCGGACCTGGTCCTCGGTCTCGTCGACGTGGCACATGACAAGGTTGCAGTTGATCGCCAGGTGCATCATCTCCTGCTTGGCCCTCGTCGACCGGGGCGGTGCTGCGCAGCGCGAGCGCGCGGCCCAGCCGTCCCCAGATCGCTCGCGGCGCGGGACTCGAATCCGATGTCACTGCGCTCCCCGCTCTACCGACACGCGAACGCTAGTACCGATCCCTCTTGCTGACGTGGACGGCGGCATCCTCGGCGGCCTCGACCCCGGCCTCCCCTGGCTCCGCCTGGTCGCGCTCCCCGGCCTCGGCGGCGAGGTCGTCGGCGC
>DATBEL010000048.1:0-42428 GCA_036276135.1 Candidatus Dormiibacterota bacterium | reverse complement strand
GCGGTGCGGTTGCACGTCACCGGGGCAGCCGGGCTGTCATCGATGCTGTCCCATTGGGGAGAGGTGGCCGTCGAAGGCGACTGGATCACCGTGCGCGGTGTGGACGCCGGCGGTGTTGCCGACATGGTCGCCGAGCTGGTGGCGCGCGGCGCGCGTGTGCATGCGGTGGAGCCGCAGCGGCAGTCGCTCGAGGACCGCTTCCTCGAGCTGCTGCGGGCAGCCGATGAGGGAGCGGCCGCGTGAAGGTCCTGACCATCGCGATGGTCACCGTGCGCGAGGTGACCAGGCGGCGGCTGGTGCTGGCCCTGGCCGTGCTCTCCGCGTTCGCGGTGGCGCTGACCGGGTGGGGGTTCAGCCGCCTTCCCGGCATTCGTGACCACGGGGTCCCGATCACCCCCGCCGACCTCACCCTGGTGACGTCGCAGCTGCTCATCTTCGTGCTCTTCATGTTCAGCGCCGTCCTCGGCCTCGGTGCGGTCATGGTCGCCGCGCAGTCGGTGTCGGGGGAGGTCGAGTCGGGTCAGGCGCTCGCCGTGCTGGCTCGCCCGATTCGTCGCGCCGAGGTCATCCTCGGCAAGTGGCTCGGTCTCGGCGCGCTGATCGTGGTGTACGCGGCGGTGGCCACGGCGGCCGAGTTCCTGGTGGTCAACTGGGCGACCGGGTACATGCCACCGCACCCCGTCGAGGCGGCGGTGTTCGTGGCCGTCGAAGGGCTGGTGCTGCTGACGCTGACGCTGCTGCTCAGCGTCGGGCTGTCGGGCATCACCGCCGGCGTGATCGCGCTGATGTTCTTCTTCATCACCTGGATCGCCGGCGTCGCCGGCGCGGTCGGGACGGTGCTCAACAACGGGCCCATCGAGGCGATCGGGAACATCAGCCGGATGCTGCTGCCGTCGGACGGCCTGTGGCGCGGCGCCATCTTCAACCTCGAGCCCGACACCGTGGTGGCGGTGGCCTCAGGCAGCCGGGAGGCGGCCGCCAACCCGTTCACGTCGCTCTCCCCTCCCGCCGTCGCGTACCTGGTCTGGGTGGCGATCTGGATCGTTGGCGTGGTCGGCCTCACCATCGCCGCGTTCCGCCGCCGCGAGCTCTGACCGCTGTCATGGTCGGCGTGGACGCCGACCTGGTCGACGTAGAAGGCCTTGGTGCAGTCGACGCCGGTGACCGGGACCACGATGAGCTCCAGCTACCAGCTCATGGGCAGGCGTCAGCCTCTGGGAGCGCGGTAGTCGACCCTCAGCTTGGCGGCCGCGTCGATCTCCTGCGGCGTGAGCAGCACGCGAATGCTGCTGGTAGCCGCGCCGGCCGCGCTGACTGCCAGGCTGAACGCGGCGGCTGCCGTGTTGTCGGGCAGCTCCATGATGGCGATCAGGTCGTCATCACCGAACACGTAGTAGAGGCTCTCGAGACTGCCTCCCAAAGCCTTGGCGGTGGTCTCGACGGCCGTCCGCCGGCTCGAGCCACCCTCCTTGAGGAGCCCCTTGACCCCATCGACTGTGTAGGACGCCTCGATCAGGTATTTCGGCATGGTGTTTCTCCTCTTGGCCGCCGATCGCGGACCGCTCGTCCGGCATGAGCGCAGCTGGCAATGTACGCGTTTGCGATCCTCACCCGAAGCCGCCCGGACTCAGCCGTCGTCCTTCATCCGGCCATCAGGGAGTCAGATTCATGAGTGTTCGGCGCCTCGATCACATTCCCGGCTTCAACATCGATCGGGTTGCCGCGGCAGCCGCGGGCGATCCTGAGATCCTGCGCATGGAAAACCTCGACATCGACATCTCACCACCTGCGGCTGCGATCAGGGCAACGCACGCAGCGTTGGACGACCCCGCCTCCAACAGCTGGCTGCCGTTCACCGGCCGCGATGACCTCAAAGAGGCGGTGGCGGCGTACATCGAGCGCCGTGGTGGCCCACGCTACGACGCTCGGCGCGAGGTCGTCATCACCTGTGGCGAGGGTGACGCGATGCTTGACGCTCTCTTCTGCCTGATCGATCCCGGGGACGAGGTCATCCTGACCGACCCAACCTACGCGGGCATGTTGAACCGGGTGCGGCTGACCGGCGGGATACCCGTCCTGGTGCCCCTCCGAGTCGTGGACCGCGATTGGCGGCTGGATATCGACGCACTGCACACGGCAGTGACCGACCGCACCCGGGTCATCTTCATCAACAACGCCTCCTTCCCCTCAGGCTGGGTCGCCAGCGAGCGGGAATGGGAAGCGATTGCGTCCGTCTGCCGGGAGCGCGACATACGGCTGCTCTACTGGGCGGGGTTCGAGAGCGTCCTGTTCGATGAACGGACAGTGCAGCATCCCGCGGCACTGACAGGGATGCGCAATCGAACGGTGACCGTCAGCTCGGTGACGTTGGAGCAGCGCATGATCGCCTGGCGGATTGGGTGGATCGTGGCCCCGGATGGGCTGCTCGATGATATCTCGCGAGTCCATATCTACAACGGACTGGTTCCGAGCGGGTTCGGGCAGATCGGCGCTCGCGTCGCGCTCGAGGTTGGCGACACGGACCTCGCCGCGGCCAACGCCGAGTGCGAACGACGTCGGGACGAGACACTTCGGCAGCTCGACGGGCTGCCCGTGGTCCGCGCGGCTGGGGGCTGGTCTCTCCTGCTGGATGTGGCCGCGCTCGGGTTGGACTGCGTCGACGTCTCCCGCCACCTGATGGACCACAAGGTTGCTGCAACGCCGATGCGCGGCTGGGGCGGCGAGGTCGCCGATCGCCATGTGCGGTTTGTCTTCAGCACCGAGCCCCTCGACAGGCTGGCGCTGCTCGGCGACAGGGTTCGCCCTGCTTTGGCAGACGCGACTCGGGACGCTCAACGAACCGAATGAGTCACACCACGGGTGAGCATCTTCACCGGGCTACCACCAGCGTCGCTCACCGGTCCGCGCGACTTACCATGGACGTAAGCAGGAAGGCGTACTGAGGTCTCACACGATGGCCCCTTCCAAAGGCAAGGACAACGATCCGATCGCCGAACAGGCGCGGCGCGCACGAGGCGACGCCGACCGAAGCCTGTTGCCGTCCAACGACGGCCTCGGTCCCGGCGCCGGCGAGACCCCTGCAGCCGACGTGAGCGCCGGACGCTCCGACCGAGAGGACGCGGCCAACGGCACCAGCACCCCCAGCCTGGGCGGCCCGCCGCGCCGCACCAGGCGGCCCGACTTCCGCTCCAGCCAGCTCGACGGCGCTCCCGATGAGGACGAGCCGCGCTCAGCCTGAGCAGCGATCACGGAAGGCTGGCGAAGACCTCGTACCTGGCCCAGGACAACGCGACCATGGAGTTCGACCTGCACCTGCAGCGGGGGTAGGCGCCCTAGCGGCCGGCTCGCCCCTGTGGCGGCGCGTCGGCACCCTCCAGTCGGGCCTCGAGCTGCAGGGTGCGCTCGAACGCCGCCCACACGGCATCGCTGACCACCGTGCGCAGGCCGCCCTTCTCGAGCTGGTACAGCGCCTCCGCCGACGTCCCGCCGGGCGAGGTGACCATGTCGCGCAGCTCGGCGACGTGTTTGCCGCTCTGCAGCGCGAACGCCGCCGAGCCAGACATGGTGTCGAGCACCAGCTCCCGGGCCACGTGTCGTGGGAAACCGAGGTGCACGGCGGCGTCGGTCATCGCCTCGATGAACAGGAAGATGTATGTCGGGCCGGTCCCGCTCACCGCGGTCGCCATCGCCACCAGGCGCTCGTCCTGTACCCCGAACTCGCGGCCGAGCGCACCGAGCATGGCGCGGACACGCTCACGACCCGCCTGCGTGACGCTCGGCGTCGCGTACCAGACGGTGACGCCCTGGCCGATCTGCGCCGGTGTGTTGGGCATGCTGCGCACCACCGCTGGGTGCTGCAGGCCCTCGCCGAGCGCGCGTGTGCTCGCGCCGGCGATCACGCTGATCACCAGCTGGTCGGCACGCAGCTGTCCGCTCAGCTCTCGCATCACGCCGAGCAGCATCTGCGGTTTGACCGCGAGCAGAATCACGTCGGTCTCCCGCACAGCAGCGATGTTGTCGGCGGTGACGCGGATGCCGTGGGCTGCAGCGAGCGCATCGCGACGTTCACCGCGCGGATGACTCGCCACCACCCGCGCGGGATCGATGAGCTTGCGGTCAACCAGTCCGGCGAGCATCGCCTCTCCCATCGCGCCCGCGCCGATCACCGCCAGGCTGGTGTCGCCGAGCGTGTGCGTGCCCGCCGTGGTCATGTCAGACCCTCCAGGTAGTGCGGCAGCATCTGCCGCCACGTCGGCCAGTCGTGGTCGTAGTCACCACCCCAGGGATCGACGCGGTTGGGAATGCCCTTCTCCCCCATCACCGCCGCCAGCCGCCAGGAATGGCCGATATCCTCCCAGCGGCCCTCACCCGATGCCAGGATCGCGAAGCGGCGTTGCAGCTGCTGGAGGATGGGCCCGTCGAGCCCGGCGAGGAAGTACAGCGGTGTCGCGAAGAAAAGTGAATCACCAGCGTCAGCGCCGACCAGGTTGGCGATGTCGTACGTCCCGCTCATCCCGATGGCGTGGCTGATCACATCGGGAAAGCGGCAGAGCAACGCCACGGCGTTGAAGGCACCGATGGATGCGCCGGTGGTCATGATCTCGACGCCGGGCGATCCGCAGTCGGCCCAGATCGCCGGGATCATCTCCTCGCGCACAAAATGGTGGAACCCGTCGAGCAGGGCGGCGCGATAGCGGCTGCTGCCCTCGTCGCGAACCATCGCGTAGCCGGCCACGCTGTCGCACGAGTACAGCTTGACCCTTCCTGCCTCGATGAGGTGGCCGACGGAATCGACCAGGCCCATGCGCTCGATCTCCTCAGCGTCACCGCCTGCGGTTGGGAACACGATGACCGGGCGGCCGAAGTGGCCCCAGCGCACCACGGTCACCTCGCTGTCGACCCGCGCCGAAAACCAGCGCTCGCGGAGTTTCATGATCGCGGAGTGTCGCGCATCCGTCCGGCGTCAGGGATACACGAAGCGCGCGTCACCGGGAAGCAGCCAGCCGAGGCCGTCGAGCATCCGATCGCGCCACCCCGTCCAGGTGTGGCCGTCGAGCGACTCGACGACACGAACCTCGTCAGCCATGTGTTCGAGGGTGTCGACCATCGCCAGGATGCGGTGAGCTGCCGGCTCGAACGCGCCGTAGCTGACGAAGATCTTCTCGGCCACCCGCTGGGGGTTGGCCCTCATGCCGTTGACGAAACGCACCACCGGGTCGAACACCGGTCCGCCCTCGTGACCGCGCCCGACCAGCGTGAACAGCAGGGACGGCGACTGCAGGAGCAGGCCACCGTAGAACCCGGGCGCACGAACCGCCGCGGTCAGCGCGGCGATGGCCCCGAAGCTGGCGCCCGCAAGAAAGCGCCCGGCCGGCTCGCCACGGAGCGGGAGGCGCTTCTCGAGCTCGGGCACGAGCTCCGCGGTCAGGAAGCGACTGTGTGCCGCGCCCGCGCCGTACTCCCTGAGCCGGTCGGCGGGGTGCGTGAACGCCACCACACAGTCGGCCACCAACCGCCGGTCCATGAGGTTGTCGAGAACTGTGCCCATCGACGCGTGGTTGAGGAAATCGGCGCCGTCGTGCAACACCAACAGCGGCAGGCGATCGTCCACGCGCATCCGGCCCGGCGAGTACACCGTCACATGGACGTCGCGACGCAGCGCCCGGCTGGGCATGGTGAGCTCGGTTATCTCACCGGGGACGGACGCGGGGTTGTACACCGTCCACCAGGGCGATTCGTAGCCGGCTGCCTCGAGCACCGACATCTGGCCGGCCGGCCCGGTGACCTGCTTGCGATTCAGCGGGTCGAGGATGTTCTCGACGTTGTCGCCATGGCGCACCAGGAGCCGGTACTCCATCCGTGCGCCGGGTGGCAGCTCGACCGACGCGTACCAGAGGTTGGTGCCGCGCAACCGTCGCATCGGCAGTGGTCGCTCGATCCCCACCACCCAGTGTTCGACGGCGACACTGTCGGCATCTCCGCGAAAGAGGAACGTCGCGCTCGGGCCTTCGACCAGCGGAACGCGGTTCTTCGCCAGCAGCTCGTCGATCGCCTCGGGCGTTGCCCCCGCGCCGCGCAGGCGGGTGAGGGCGCGCTGTGGCGGCCCTCCCTCGGGCGCGCTGATCAGGCGGCCTCCGAGGTGGCGATCACGGTGCCGTCGGGGGCGACGACGCGAGCCAGCTGGAAGTCCGGCACGCCCGCGCTGTCGCAGGGCAATCGATCGCCGGGGTCGAGGAGGACGCAGACACGCGGCGCCACCCGGCGAGCGAGCACGGCGAGCCGGTTGCGGTCGTCCATGTGCAATCGCAGCCGCGCAGCGGCCAGCGGGACGACGCCGTGCACCACGCCGATCCCGGCGGTGAGCACCTCGTCGGGGCGATCCGCCAGGTCGTTGTCGTCGACGACCATGACGCGCTCGGCGACCGCCATCGCCCCCGACGACCACGTCATCAGCGGCCGCTCGCCGAGGGTGGCGCCGAGGTTGGAGAGGTGCAGCGCCTCGGTGAGCACGCCGACGTGGCCGCCGGCGACGACCACCGCGGCGCAGTCGGCGACGATCGCCGCGACCTCCGCACGGTGCCTGGCGATGACCTCCCGGTCGTGCGGGCGCATCGACGTGTAGAACTCGTCGTGGGCTGTGGCGAGCCGAGCCGCGTAGCGCTCATCGATGCCGCGCACCGTCTCGATGGCCTCGTCCAGCTCACCACCCGCCAGCCGCCGTGCCTTGGCCGCGTGTTGGCGCACCGCATCCACGCCGCGCAGCGCATAGCGAAGCTGCACCAGGTACACCTCACGCATGTCGGCCACCACCGCGCGCAGGGTGCGGTCGGCGGCGGCGTACTCGGGATCGCTCTCCATGATGTCGAGGCGACGGCCGAACAGACCGAGGTTGCGTGTCACCCCGCCGAGGGCTCGATTCAGCTCGGCATCGTTGCGCTCGCCCTCCTCCCACCCGGCGGTGACCAGCGCCACCGGGCCGTCCACCCCGAGCGCGGTCAGCTCAGCGGCGACCGGGGCGCCGTCCGTGACCGGACCGAGCAGGACGGTGACCCTCACGACGCCCGGACTTTGAGCGTCTGGCCGACGGCGTCAAGCATCCCGCGCAGGGTGTCGTAGTCGGAGTGCACCATCCGCACCCACGCGTTGGCCATGTAGCCCGCATCAACCGGCTGCGTGGGCGTCCCCGGACTGGGCAGGTGGACGTCGAGGATGTGCTCGCCGAACCGTTGCTGCACCTCGTCGAGTCCGTCGTAGTGGCTGATCCGCCCGTCGCGGTCAGGCCGAAGGGCCACGATCCCGGCCGCGCGGCGTCGTGACAGCGGCCGGCCGACGTGCCCGTGGACGATGGCGTTGGCCCACTCGTGGTAGATGTCGATGTCGTTGCCGGCGGCGTACAGGTCCCAGGCGCGAACCCCGGGCGGCCGGCAGCCGATCTCGCTGAAGCGCAGGCCCTTGGGCCCGAAGAACCACTCCATGTGCGTCGCCGAGGTGCCGATGCCGAGCGCCTGCACCACTCGCCGTCCCAGCTCGCGCACCTCGCCGTACTCGGGCACGGTGTCGACGCGGTTGGTGGTGATGAACTGCGGGCTGATCCAGCGCGTGCGCATCGCCTCGAGCACGTTGGGGTAGTAGTGCGTGACGAAGTCGTACACAGGCTCGCCGTTGATGCTGATCGTGTCGTAGAAGGCCTCGTGACCCTCGACGAACTCCTCGACCGCGATCGAGTCGACGCCGCCGAAAGCGGCGAGCGCGGCGTCCAGCTCCGCGTGGCCGTCGACCCTCACCGTCCCCGACGCACCGGCGGCGGCGCGCGGCTTGAGGATCAGCGGGTAGCCGACGCTGGCGGCGAAGTCGCGCACCGCGGCTGACGAGTGGACGGCGGCCGACGCCGCGGTGGAGACGCCGACCTCGCGGAGCGCCTGCTTCATCGACGGCTTGTCGCGGCACAGGTACGCGGTGCGAACCGAGGTGCCGGGGATGCCGCAATTCTCGCGTGCCTCGGCTGCGGCCATGGTGTGCGCCTCGACCGCGGCCTCGAGCCGATCCACCCACAACCGCGACTGGACCCAGCGCACCGCGTCGGTCAGGGCGCCCACGTCGGTGACGTTGCCCACCTGGTGGTAGTGCAGCATCCAGTCACGCAGCTCACCATCGAGGTTGTCGAGCGGGCGCTCGCCGATCCCGATCACGGTGGCGCCGGCCGCAACCAGACCGCGGACGAACTCACGCTGGTTGGGCGGGAATGCCGGCTCGATGAAGATGACGTTCATTGCCCGGCGAGGATACACGGGGGCGAGATCGGGTCCTCCAACGGTCATCGCGTAGCCTGAGCCGGCCTCTGGCGGGCGGAGCGAGCCTCCATCGATACTTGCCGCGTGCCCGTCGCCGTCTTCGTGGCTCCGTTTCTCCTCGACGCCACGCTGCGCTTCGTCGACGCGGCGGCATCCCTGCCCGGCGTCCGGCTCGGCCTGATCACCCAGGATGCGGAGGATCGCATTCCCCCGCAGCTGCGCGCCAAGCTGGCCGCGCACTGGCGCGTCGAGGATGCCACAGCGGTCGCAACGATCGCCGACGCAACCGTCACCGTCGGCCGGCACCTCGGCAAGGTCGATCGTGTCATCGGGATGCTCGAGCAGATCCAGGTTCAGCTCGGCGAGGTGCGTGACAACCTCGGCATTCCCGGGATGAGCGCGCACGTTGCGCGCAACTTTCGCGACAAGTCGCGCATGAAGGATGTCTTCACCGAGCACGGCGTCCCCTGCGCTCGCCACGGCGTGGCGATGAGCGCAGAACAGGCGGCGAGCATCGCCGGCCAGCTCGGCCTCCCCGTCGTGGTCAAACCGCCCGCGGGTGCGGGTGCACGAGGGACGTTCCGCGTCGACACCCATCAACAGCTCTCCGACTGGCTGCGTGTCGACCCACCCACCGAGCAAATGCCTGCGCTTCTCGAGGAGCTGGTCACCGGCGCCGAACACAGCTTCGACAGCGTCTGCATTGGCGGCCGCCTGGCGTGGCACTCGATCTCGCAGTATCTGCCGACCCCCCTTGAGGTGCTCGAGAACCCCTGGATCCAGTGGGCCGTGCTTCTCCCCCGCTCCATCGACGGACCGGAGTACGACGGCATTCGTGACGCGGCAGCGCACGGCCTGCGCGCGCTCGGCATGGACACGGGATTCAGCCACATGGAATGGTTCCGCCTGCGTGAGGGCCGGCTGGCGCTCTCTGAGGTGGCGGCGCGGCCACCGGGCGCGCAGTTCACCTCCCTCCTCTCGTACGCGCACGACGTCGACATGTACGACGCCTGGGCGCGGCTGGAGATCCTTGGTGAGTTCGATGTCCCGAAGCGCCGCCACGCGGTGGGCGCCGTCTACCTGCGCGGCCAGGGCGCTGGCGTGGTCCGCGGCGTGCACGGCCTCGAGACTCTTCAGGGCGAGCTTGGCGACCTGGTCGTCGAGGCTCGACTGCCGCGTGAGGGGCAGCCTCGCAGCGAGAGCTACGAGGGCGAGGGGTACGTCATCGTGCGGCACGACAGCACCGAGGTCGTCACCGCCGCGCTGCGACGCGTCACCGAGGTGGCGCGCATCGAGATGACGGGCTGACCGCGGTGCGCACCGTGTTGTTGATCTCGCCTGGCTACCCAGCCGAGATGCCGTTCTTCGTACGCGGGCTGGCGGCCACCGGCGCGCGCGTCATCGGCGTCGGCGACCAGCCCGCCCACGCCCTGCCCGCGATGGCGCGCGACAACCTCGCTGCTCACTGGCACGTGCCGTCGTTCGCCGACGAGGCCGGGTTCGTCGCCGCCGTGCTCGACCGTGCTGCCCACATCCACGTCGACCAGGTCGAGTCGCTCTGGGAGCCGACCATGCTGCTCGCCGCCCGCCTCCGTGAGGCGCTGCGTCTGCCGGGCATGACGGTGGCACAGACCACCCCCTTCCGCGACAAGGAGGTGATGAAGCAGGTGCTCGACGCCGCGGGCATCCGCACCCCCCACCACTACAGCGCGACCACCGCTGCCGGCATCCGCGAGGCATCCGAGGCCATCGGCTACCCGGTCATCGTCAAACCGATCGCCGGCGCCGGCTCGGCGCACACCCACCGCGCCGACACCGCCGCGCAACTCGAGGCCGCGCTACCGGACCTCGCCGGGGTGGCGGAGGTGAGCGTCGAGGAATTCGTCGACGGCGAGGAGTTCACCTTCGACACCATCTGCGCGGAGGGCGCCGTCCTGTACGAGAACATCTCGTGGTACCGGCCGCGGCCTCTGATCGCGCGCTCGCTGGAGTGGATCAGCCCGGTCACCCTGGCGCTGCGTGATCCCATGGTCGAGCACCTCGCCGGCGGCCGCGCCATGGGTCACGCCGTGCTCCGTGCGCTCGACTTCCGCGATGGCTTCACGCACATGGAGTGGTATCGCCGCGCTGACGGGGAGGTCGTGTTCGGCGAGATCGGGGCGCGGCCACCGGGCGCGCGCACGGTCGACGTCATGAACTACAGCTGCGACACCGACCTGTACACGCGCTGGGCGGAGGCGGTCGTGCTCGGCCGTTTCACGCAGGCGGTGACGCGCATCTACAACAGCGCCTCGGTGTGCAAGCGTGCCCAGGGCGTGGGCCGGATCACCCACATCGAGGGGTTGGCGCGCCTGCTCAGCGAGTTCGGTGAATGGGTGACGGCCATCGATCTCCTGCCCATCGGCGCCCCGCGGCGCGACTGGATGCAGACGCTGCTCTCCGACGGTTGGGTGATGCTGCGTCATCCTGAGCTGGCCTCGTGCGTCGAGATGGCCGACCGCTTCGCGCGCGACCTGCAGCTCTACGCCGGCTGAGCGTCGCGCGACACCACCGTCGCGGCTCGAGGTCGTGGTCCGTCCAGCCGCAGCTCCTCGACCAGGCTGTCGACGACGTCGACCAGGGACCCGCCGGCCTCGACCACCTCACGCTGGCGGATGTAGCTCGGTCCCCGGTCCAGGATGGCAAGCGCGTCCTCCAGCTCGGCGGAGCACCCGAGGCGCCGGGCGATCGGGCTCAGCTCCTCCACCAGCTCGGTCATGGCGTCGCGGAGCGGGACGGTGGCGCCCTCGTTGTCGACGATGATGTGGGCGTCGATTCCGTGGCGCGCGGCACGCCACTTGTTCTCGCGGACCACCCACGGGTGCGGGAAGGGGATCCGGTAGCCGCGGTCCATCAGCGTGTCGAACCGTTGCACGAGGCATTGGCTCAGCGCGGCCACGGAGGCGACCTCGCGCAGCGTCGGCAGGCCGTCGCAGATGCGCAGCTCGACGGTGCCGAAGCTGGGGTGGGGACGGATGTCCCACCACACCTCACGGATGGTGGCGATGGTGCGCGCCGCGATCAGCGTGTCCATGAAATGCTCGAACTCCGTCCAGCCGCTGAGCTGCCAGGGCGGCCCGGCGGTGGGCAATCCCTCGAACACCTTCGATCGGGTCGATGCGAGTCCGGTGTCGTGTCCCATCCAGTACGGGCTCGACGCGCTGATCGCCAGGAGATGCGGGATGTAGTAGGAGAGCCCGTTGACCATGGCGATCGCCTTCTCACCGCTGCGCACACCGACGTGCACGTGGATGCCGAAGATCTGCATCTGCCGCGCCGGCCACTGCATCTCCTCGACGAGGCGGCCGTAGCGCTCGTTGGGGGTGATCGCCTGGAGCGCGGGGTCGCTGAACGGGTGCGTCCCGGCGCACATCAGTTGCAACCCGGCGCGGTCCGTGTAGCCGGTGACCTCGTCGAGGGTGCCGGTGAGGTCGGCCCGAGCCTCGCTGACGGTCTGGCAGATGCCGGTGATGATCTCGATTGTCGACTGCAGGAGCTCTGCCTTGGCCTTGGGATGGATTCCGTCGGGGTGGCCGCCGCCCATCTCGATGAGCACCTCGTGGCCACCCTTGACCAATTCCCGCGACTGCGGGTCGATCAGCGCGAGCTCCATCTCCACGCCGACGCTGGGCCGGGGACTGGCGGCGAAATGGATGGGCACGGCTACGCCGTCGTCGCCACGCGCTGGTCGTGGGCCCACAGTCCCAGCAGGCCGCGGAAGTGACCCAGGAACATCTCATGTTCGTGGACTGGGTACGTCGACTGCACCGTGTCGATGAGCAGCCGGTCGAAGCCGTCACCCTCGACCCAGTCGACGCATGCCTCGTCGACGTGGGCGAGGTGGCGCGCGCAGAACTCCTGGTAGCGCTCGACCTCGAGCTGGCGATCCGCCAACCGGCGGTATTCGCGCAGCTTGGCGGCGTAGTCGAGGTCGTCGCGGTCGGCGATGGCGAAGTAGCTCCCGGTGTCGAGATCAACGGTGGGCCTGCGTCCGGTGACGCAGCAGAAGATCACCCACTTGAGCAGGGTGCGGATGGCCCAGGGGAAGTAGTAGTGCAGGCTGGTCACGGCCAGGTCGGGGGTGGCGTTGGCGTAGTCGATCGGGTAGACGACGCCGTCCTTGATCAGGCTCTCGCAGCTGTTCAACTCCCACCGGAAGAAGGCGTTGACGGTGCGGGCGATGCTGATCACCTCGTCGCCCTCGGCCGCGCTCAGGAAGTTGTGATCAACCGAGTAGCGTGAGTGCATCGGGCGCGACGGGTGGAAGTGCATCACCATCGTCTCCGCGCCGATGCCGAGGCTGCGTGAGAACACCTCGAAGTCCTCCACAGCGGCCTGCAGGTGCATCAGCCGCTCCGCGGACTCGTCGTACGCCTGGTGCAGCGAGGCCACGTCCTCGATGCGTGTCACGCCGACCCAGGCGCCCCCGTCGAACGGCTTCATGTAGAGCGGCATGCCCACCGCCGCGGCGACCGACTCCAGCTCGAAGCGGCGCAGGTAGCGCTCGGCCGTTGTCGCCATCCTCGGGTTGTCGGGCGGGGTCTTGTTGGGCACCATCCACGTCGGCGGGACGTGCAGGCCGAGTCGCATCATCGCGCAGTACGCCGCGTGCTTCTCCATGGACTGGAAGGTGAACGGGTTGTTGAGGAGGTGGACCTCGTTCATCAGCGCCACCTTCTTCAACCACTCCCGGGGCAGCGTGTACCACCAGGCGAGCCGGTCGATGACCAGGGAGTGGCGGGGCACCGCCCGCAGGTCGAAGGGTTCGATGGTCACCCGCTCGGTGGTGAAACGATGGGTCTCGCCGCCGTGCTCGATGGCGGGGGCCACCCGCTCGAGCAGCGACTCGAACGCCACCGGCCAGTCCTCCTCGGCGCCGAGGAGCATTCCGATGACGTGCGTGGTGGGCATGGAAGGAACGAATACTGTCACGCCGAGCCTGCGGGTGTCGCCGGTCGCCGACAATACGCAGCCATGACCACCACCGCATCCACCCCCGTGGTCGACTGGCAGGGGTGGCTCGACCGCTGGGAGGCCCAGCAGGCCGCGTACATGCCCGACCGCGAGGAGCGATTCAGCGTGATGATCGGCGCCCTGGCGGCGCTCTGCGGCGAGGCCCCGCACATCGTCGACCTCGGTTCCGGTCCCGGGTCGCTTGCGCGACGGGTGCTCGAGAGGCTGCCGAGCGCGCAGGTGACGGCGATCGACATGGATCCCGTGCTCCTCGCCATCGGGCGCAACGCGCTCGGCGACCACGATGGGCGGCTGCACTGGCTTGACGCCGACCTGCGCTCGCGCTGGCGACCTGAGGACGGTCAGCAGGTTGACGCGGCGGTCTCGACGACGGCGCTGCACTGGCTGCAGAGCGATGCGCTGGCGGCCCTCTACCGTCACCTCGGCACCGTCCTGCAACCGGGCGGCGTCTTCATCGACGGTGATCGCCTCGGCTTTCCGCTCGAGTCACCGCGCATAGCCGCCGCGGTCGATGACATGCGCGACCAGCGTGAACAGGCTCCGCCGCCCTCTGGCGCCGAATCGTGGGAGGAATGGTGGGCCGCGGTTGAGCAGGAGCCCGGGCTGGCGGACCAGTTGGCCGAGCGCAAGCGGCGCCGCCACGACCACCCCGACCACGAGCACCAGGCCGACATCGCAGTCCACGTCCAGGCGCTGCGCGAGGCCGGGTTCAGCGAGGTCGAGACGGTCTGGCAGAAGCTCAGCGACCGGGTGCTCGTCGCGCTGCGCTGACGGCCGGCAGCGGCGCCCGATCCCGGCGCGACGGAACTCCGCCGGACCAGTGCGATGATGGTGGCGAATGACCGACCAGATGCCGCCACCCCCCGCGGGCGCCTACGTGTGGACCCCCGATGGCTACAAGTGGATGCCTGCCGCCGACGCCCCCCCTCCCCCGCCAGCGCCAGCCCCACTGGTGCCCAGCGGCGAGGGCTACACGTGGCGGCCCGCGGGCAGCCCCGCGCCTGCGATGACGCCCGACTCGATCCACCGTGCACCGGCCAACCGCAAGAAGGGTCGCGATGGCCTCCTCGGCGGCTTGGCCGCCGCCCTGATCGGTTTCTTCAAGTACGGCCTGGTCCTGCTCAAGTTCGGCAAGCTGGGCGGGACGGCGATCAGCTTCATCATCTCGGTGTTCATCTTCGCCGGGATCTTCGGCTGGCAGTTCGGCGTCGGCGCGCTGCTGCTCATCGCCGTCCACGAGAGCGGCCACATGATCTTCGCCCGTGCCGAAGGCCTCAAGGTGTCGGCCCCGATCTTCCTCGGGCCGTTCGGCGCCCTGGTGACGACGAAGGGCTTCCGCAACGCCCGCCAGGAGGCCATCGTGGCCATCGGTGGACCGGTGGTGGGCACCATCGCGTCCGGCGCCTGCTACGTCTTCGCTGAGTCACTGACCCCGGGCACCACCAGGTATCTGTTCCTCGCGCTGGCCTACTTCGGCTTCCTGGTCAACCTCTTCAACATGATCCCGATGTCGCCACTCGACGGCGGCCGGGTGGCCAGCGCCGTGTCGAAGTGGGCCAACGTCGCGGGCATCGCCGTGCTCGTGGTGGTGCTCGCCGGCTACTACCTCTCGGGCGCGTACGTCAACCCCTTCCTGGTGCTCATCCTGATCATCGGCGTCTTCAGCACCGTCGGCCGTTTCCAGCGCGCCAAGCGTGGCCAGGAGCCGCCGCCCCTGCCGGCGCGGACGCGGGTCGCGATCGGCGTCGCCTACCTCGGACTGGTGCTCGTCTGCCTCGTCGGGATGTCGGTCGCGCACAGTGCACTGCTCAACGCGGGCATCGGGCAGCAGATCGTCTGAAGGCTCAGGCCGGCGCGGGCGGGACCGGCCCCTGGCACTGCGGGTAGGGGAACGTCATCGAGTTGTAGACGTCGTTGAAGATCTCGAGCTCCGACGCCGCGGTGTAGTTGTAGTCGAGTGCCAATGCATGGGTCGCGTCGAGGCGAAGACGGATCTGGGCCAGCAGTGCCAGCGGGCCGGCGGTGCCCGGGATGGGGGTCGGCGGTGCACCGGCCGTGCGGCTGTACTGGTTGAGGTTGCCCGTGACGCCGCAGACGATGACCGTCGTCTGGCCCGAGCCGAGGTACCCCGGCGCTCCGCCGGCGCCGAAGTCCGACGTCTTGGCGCCGGTGCGCACCACGATCGACTGCGGTCCGTTGAGCGGGTGGAACAGCGTGTCCGACGTCTCCTCCGCGAACGTCCAGTCCTGCGGGTAGAGGACGCTGAAGTTGCGCGCCGTCGACTGGTACTGCTGGAACTGGCCGGCGGCGGTGAGGCTCGGGTCCCCGGTGATCCAGCCCGTGACCGTCTGACCCTGCACCTTGTACCACCCGCCGTTCTGGTCAGTATGGTCAAGAACCGAGAGGACGACGCCCTGCGCCGCCGTGCCGACGTGGGGGGCGCTCACCTGGGGGGCGTTGTGGATGTTGAGGCCGAGCGGGCTCAGCACGGTCCGAACCCCAGACGCGCCCGAGGGCGATGGCGTGCCGCCGGGCGTCCCGCTGACGGCACCCGAGCCGGGAGGGTTGGTCGCCACCCCAGTCGGGGAGCCACTGTCGCCGCAGCCGGTGACCAGCACCAGGGCGAGGGCGGCGACGATCCACGGTGTCCGCATCGCCGCCACACCGTACCGCACGCCGCTCACGCGCGGACCAGCACGTCCAGCACCGCCTGCGTCGAGGCAGCCAGCGCTTCGAGGTCGTAGCCGCCCTCGAGGATCCACGCGCTCCGGGGCGCCGGTGGCAGGTCGGCCAGGGAGCTGACCCGCTGCGCGACCTCGGCGTAGGTGTCTGTCTCGAGGAGCAGCTCGGCCAGGGGATCGTCGCGATGGGCGTCGAACCCGCAGCTGACGACGAGCAGCTCGGGCTCGAAGTCGCGCAGCGCGGGCATCACGATGCCGTCGAAGTCGCGCAGCCATGCCGCCGCCGATGTGCCTGCGGAAAGCGGCACATTGACGGTGTGCCCCGGCGCCTGCGGACCGCCGCGCTCGTCCAGCGCGCCACTGCCCGGATAGAAGGGAAACTGGTGCAGCGAGGTGTAGAGGACGCCGGCATCGTTCCAATACATGTCCTGGCTGCCGTTGCCGTGGTGCACGTCGATGTCGACGATGGCCACCCGCCCGATGCCTCGCTCGGCGCGCGCGTGTTCGATGGCCACGGCCACGTTGTTGTACAGGCAGAAGCCCATCGCACGGCCGGCGGTGGCATGGTGCCCGGGCGGGCGCAGGACCGCGAACGCCGCGTCACATTCCCCAGTGACCACGGCGTCAACCGCCGCGACCGCACCGCCGGCGGAGATGCGCGCGCAGGCATCCGAGGAGGGTGTTGCGTAGGTGTCGGCGTCGAAGTGGCCACCGCCGGCCGCACAGAGGGCCGCCACCCGGTCGAGGTGGCCGCGCGTGTGGACTCGCAGCAGCGCGTCGTCCTCCGCCGGTGTGATCGCCAGCCTGGGCAGCGCGGCCAACCCCGCCACCGATGCCAGCCGAGCGCGGATCGCCTCGACCCGGTCAGGCCGCTCGGGGTGACGCGGCCACAGGTGGGTGATGTGCCTGCCGTCCTCGACGATGGCCACCTGGCCCACCGCGGTCAGGCCGCCGCGCGCACCGCCGCGATGCGGTCGCGCAACTCGCGGGCGGCGAGGCCGGGATCCGCTGCGGCCGAGATGCCGCGGCTGACCGGGACGACGGCTCCCCCACCGGCGGCGTCGAGCCCGGCCCTCACCGCGGCCTCGAGGTCGCCACCTTGGGCCCCGACGCCGGGCAGCAGCAGCGGCGCGGACGGCGCCCGCCGCCGCACGTCGGCGACCGCCTCCGCGGCCGTGGCGCCGACGACGAAGCCGATGGTTCCACCATCGGGGTCCCAGCCCTGGGCGACGTCGACGATGCGCTGGTAGAGCGTTGCGCCGTCCGGACCGGCGGGGTGATCGAGGAAGTCGGCCGCGCCGGGGTTGCTGGTGCGCGCGACGATGAAGACGCCGTGGCCCGGGCGGGTGAGCCAGGGCGCGACGCTGTCGTGGCCGAGGAGCGCATTGACGGTGACCACGTCGGCGCCGAGCACGTCGTAGAGCGCGCGGACGTACGCCTGCGCGGTGTTGCCCACGTCGCCGCGTTTGGCGTCGAGGATCAGCAGCGTGCCGGCGGGGATCGCCGGCCGCAGCCGCTCGAGGAGGGCGTATCCGGCGCTGCCGTACTGCTCGAAGAAGGCGAGGTTGGGCTTGACCGCGCAGACGTGCTCGAGCGTGGCGTCGAGCAGGACATGGCACTGGCGCTCGGCTGCGGACACGTCAACCGCGCCGTCAGGGTCGAGCCCAAGACAGAGGAGCGAGTCGCTGGTCCTGATCGCCTGCGCGAGACGACCCGCGAACGTCGCAGCCGCCGCTACCAAGCGTCCCGGCTCGTGCTCGGTTGGATCGCGCCCTGGTCGGTTCGGGGCGCGTAGGGCAGGTCGATGCGCGACTGCTCGCGGGCAGCGCAGCGCGGGCAGATCCGCGCGATATGGCCATCGAGGATGACCCCGGCCAGCCGGTAGATCGGCGTCGGCGTACCGCAGTTGTCGCACGGGTTCAGCATCGGCATGGCGCGGCCAAGTATGGCAGGCGTCCGGGGGCGCCCCGGTCAGCGTGGCGGGGGAGCAAAGATGCCGTCGATCCGGGCCAGCACGTCGGGCGTCAGCTTGTCGAGAGCCACCAGCGCGCCGATGTTCTCGTGCACCTGCTCCACCCTGCTGGCGCCGGTGATCACCGTCGAGACGTGCGGATTGGCTGCGCACCAGGCGATCGACAGTTGGGCAAGGGTGACCCCGAGGTCGTCAGCCACCTGCTTGAGCTCGCGCACAGATCGATTTGCCTGCGGGTCAGTGAGCCTTTCCGCCAGCCAGCCGTAGCCGGACAGCGTCGCCCGGCTGTTGGCAGGGACACCGTCGAGGTACTTGCCACTGAGCAGGCCGGAGGCCAGGGGGCTCCAGGTGGTGAGCCCGAGGCCGATCTCGTCGTACAGCGGCGCGAACTCCACCTCGACCTTGTGACGCTCCAGGAGGTTGTATTGCGGCTGATCCATGACCGGACGGTGGAGGTGGTCGCGCTCGGCGACGCGCACGGCGGTGCGAAGCTCGTCCGCGCTCCACTCCGACGTTCCCCAGTACAGCGCGCGGCCGGACTCGATGATGTCGTGCATCGCCCACACCGTCTCGTCGATCGGCGTCTGTGGGTCGGCGCGGTGGCAGAAGATGAGGTCGAGGAAGTCGAGTCCGAGACGGTGCAGCGATCCCTCGATGGCGTGCAGAAGGTACTTGCGATTCAGCGTGTTCTTGGTGTTGACCGAGTCCTCGATGCCCCAGAAGAACTTGCTGGAGACCACGTAGGTGTGGCGCGGCCAACCGAGCTCCTTGATCGCCCGGCCCATGATGGTCTCCGATTCTCCGCCGGCGTAGACCTCGGCGTTGTCGAAGAAGTTGATGCCGGCGTCGTACGCCGCTGCCAGGCACTCACGGGCGCCGTCCCCATACAGCTGGGGACCGAAGCTGACCCACGATCCGAAGGAGAGAACGCTGAGCTGAAGCCCCGAGCGGCCGAGGTGGCGGTACTGCATGGTCATGCTCCGAGGATACGGGAATCGCCTCGAGCCATCCACGATGCCTCCCGGCCGGTGGGTGTCACCATGTGACCCATGCCGACCACCGCTGTACCGCCCGATGTGCAGGAGTTCCTGCGCCAACCGAATCCCTGCGTGGTCGCCAGCCTCGACCTGCACGGGGAGCTGCACACGGCGGCCACGTGGTACGCATGGCTCGGCGACGGGACGGTGTTGCTCAACATGGACGAGAGCAGGCGACGCCTCGAGCACCTGCGCCGCGACCCGCGTGTCGCCCTGACGGTGCTCGATGAGGGCAACTGGTATCGCCACGTGTCGATCGTCGGTCGCGTGCTCGAGATCCGCGTCGACGCCGGCCTCGAGGACATCGACCGCCTGGCCCGTCACTACACGGGGCAGCCCTACGGCAACCGCGAGCGTGTCCGCTGGTCAGCAATCGTCGGCGTCAACCGCTGGCACAGCTGGGACAGCCGGTAGGTCCCGCCGCTCAGACGGTCCCAGGCAGGCGACAGGTCCGCGACGTTGCGGATCGTCGCCTGCCCTGACCGCTGGTCGCGGCCTCAGCGCTTGGCGTAGTCCCCAAAACCGGTCCAGTCGATCACGACCATCGCGTCGTCGCCGACGATCCAGGCGTCATGTCCGGAGGGAATGATCATCAGGTCACCCGGGCCGAACTCGTCTTCGGTCCCGTCGTTCATGACGACCTTCATCCGCCCGGAGATCACATACCCGGCGTGAGCCGCCTCGCAGCTGTCCGTCTTGGCGATGGGCTTGACGTGCTCAGACCATTTCCACCCGGGCTCGAAGCGTGCCCGCCCGACCGGTCCGTTGTCGGTGTTGACCAGGTCGAGCTTGCCCTTGCCGTCCTCGAACGGGCGTGTCTCATCGGGCGTGTCCAGGCTCTTGCGGGTCATCCGCGTCGCAGTGGTAGCCATGTCGATCCTCCCTCTTGGCTATGCCGGTTGATGATTGCGGCTGTTGACTGTACGCCGCTGGAAGTGGTCGTGTCAGCCCCGCGTCGCAGCCGCTGTTCTGGGTCACGTGCACCTGTTCCAATGAGCGTGACAACGTGCAAATTACGTCCGTGGCAGAGGAGGTTTGGTCACCGATGACCACGCAGGAACAGAAGGCTTCCGCGTTCGTTGCGATGCACTCGGGCGAGCCGTTCGTCATCCCCAATCCGTGGGACGCGGGCTCCGCGCGCGTGCTCGCAGCTGTCGGCTTCAAGGCGCTGGCCAGCACCAGTTCCGGCATGGCCTTCTCGCTCGGTCGTCTCGACGGCCATGTCACGCTTGACGAGGTGGTCGAGCATGTGGCCGAGCTCGACGGGGCCACCGATCTGCCTCTTTCGGTTGACCTCGAAAACGGCTACGGGCCTGGCCCGGACAGCGTTGCGCTCGCCATCACTCGCGTCGCCGCGGCCGGCGCGGTCGGCGGCTCGATCGAAGATTACGACCCCGATGGACATCTGTATGAGCTGTCTGTGGCCGCCGAGCGAATCGCCGCCGCTGTTCATGCCGCACGCCGTCTCGGCTTTCCTTTCACGCTGACCGCTCGCGCCGAGAACCACATCCGCGGCAACCCCGACATCGACGACACCATCGCGCGGCTGCGCGCCTTCGAGGAGGTGGGAGCCGATGTCCTATACGCACCGGGACTGCGCAGCGTCGAGGAGATCCGCTCGGTGTGCGACGCGGTCAGCACACCGGTCAATGTGCTGGCGCTGCGGAATGGACTCAGCTTCGCGGAGATCGTGCGTGCCGGCGCCCAGCGTGTCAGCGTCGGCGGAGGTTTGACCTGGGTGGCAGCGCGCGCGCTGGCGGACGCCGCGCTGGCGATTCGCGATACCGGCGACTTCTCAGTGCTGGCCTCGCGTCCTCCGCTCGACGAGTGGTTCGCCGACTGATCCGCGAGCGCTGCGCAGGCCTCCACGGGGTGGGTCAGCTCGGAATGCCCGTCCCCATGAGCTTCGAGGTGCGGTGCGGTCCTCCCCTGGCGGCGGGCGGGTCGGACAAGCATCAATCACGGTCGACGTCAGGCAGCGATGCCTCTGACCACGCCGACGGTGCCGAGGTTGAGCCGCCGCAACCGTGGTCGATCCCACCCCGCGGACTCGACCAGTTCGAGCAATTGCTCTCCCGTCAGGTAGCTGTCGACGCTGTCGCTGAGGTATCCATAGGCGTCGCGGTCGCCGGTGAGCCATCCTCCGAGCCGGGGCAGGGCGTGCCGGAGGTACAGCTCATAGGTCCTGCCCGCCGGTCCGCGAGGTGGGCGCAGGAACTCCAGCACCACCATCCCTCCGCCGGGCCGGAGCACCCGCCGCATCTCGGACAGACCTCTTTGTGGGTCGGCGAGGTTGCGCAGGCCGAAGGCGATGGTCGCGGCATCGAAGCTGGCGTCCTCGAACGGCAGGCTGGTGGCGTCACCCTGCACCCACTCGATCGAGGGGTGGGCGGCGCGCGCGACCGCCAGCATGCGCTCGCTGAAGTCCAGCCCAACCACCCGCCCGTTGCGGCCAACCCGTTTCTGCAGTTCCACGGTGAGCCGCCCGCTGCCGCAGGCGATGTCCAACGCCGCTCCACCCACCGGCGGCGCTGACGCGTCGGCGGCACGGCGTCGCCAGGCACGGTCTCGACCGAGGGAGAGCACTGTGTTGGCGCGGTCGTACCCGGGTGCGATCCGATCGAACATCGCTTGAACCCGGCTCGCGTCGCGGGACGCGCTCATACGCTGGGTCTCACCTGGCGATCACCATAATCGCGAGGATGGCAGAGTTGAGCACGCCCGTCGGCCTGGGACTGGCCGCCCGAGGGGACGTGCAGGAGACGGTCGACTGGGTGGTCGGCGCCGAGCGGCTTGGGCTGGAATCCGTCTGGTTGCACGACAGCTACTTCGAACGCGACCCGATCAGTTTCCTGGGCCCGATGGCGCAGGCCACCAAACGGATCCGCCTCGGCGCCGGCGCGCTCAACCCCTACACTCGCCACCCGTTCGTCGTCGCCTCGACGATGGCGTCCCTGGACAACCTGGCGGAGGGGCGCCTGTCGCTGGCGCTGGGCAGCGGCCTGCCCCTGCGGTTGGCGCAGATGAACATCCCGTTCGACAACGCTCCGCAACGGGTGAGCGAGTCCATCGACCAGATCCGCACCCTGTGGCGCGGCGAGAGGTTGGTCCTCAACGACAAGGTGCCGCCGCTGGTGCCGATGTTCCCACCCCCGAGGCGCATCCCCATCTACATCGCTGCGTACACCAGGGCCTATCTCGAGCTGGCCGGGGAGAAGGCGGATGGCTACCTGGCCCGGCCCATGGAGTCGATCCCGGCATTCGCGCTGATGCGCGACCGCGTCCTCGATTCCGCCGAGCGCCATGGCCGCGAAGCCTCAGCCATCGACTTTCGTGGCTACCTGCTGAGCTACATCAGCGATTCGCGGCGCGACGCTCTCAACCGGGCCAAGCGGGAGCCCTTCGTCATCTACATGATCTCCATCCTCTCGGACATCTCCATGTCCCGCGCAGGATTCCCCAAGGAGTTGCGCGACGAGGTCAATCAGCTCTGGCGGGCCGAGGACTATCACCGCGCCGCGGAGTCCATCCCTGACGAGTTGCTCGAGGCGTTCGTGCTCGTCGGCACTCGGGAGGACGTCGCCGCGCGCGCCCGCGAGTACCACCGTGCCGGTATGACGGTTCCGCTGCTCCAGCCGGTGGTGCAGGATGAGAGCCAGGTTCTTGCCACGATGGAAGCCTGTGTGCTGTACGCCTCGCAGCAGGTCAGCGGCTCTGCTGACGCCACGAGTTCCGAAGCGGTCGCCGTCCGCGGCGCCGATGGACGGCGGCGATCGAGCCTCGGTGAACGTCTGCGCGGCGTGTACGAGATCACGCGGCCGTTCAGCTTCACCGCATCGCTGGCGCCGGTCGCGCTCGGTGGCGCGTTTGCCTGGACGAAGGGTCCGGTGGCCATCGCGCCGTTCATCGCCGCGCTGGTGGCCGGGGTGAGCCTCCACGCCGGCACCAACGTCATCAACGAGATCTACGACGTGCGGCACGGCATCGACTCCATCACGTCACCCCGGGCCAGCCACGCCATCGTCAAAGGGCGGGTCACCGAGAAACAGGCCTTCAGCCTGGCCGCGACCTGCTTCGCGATCACCATTGCGCTGGGGCTGTACCTCGTGTCAGTGCGGGGACCGCTGATGCTCGCCCTGGGCGCGCTGGGCGTGATCGGCGGGTACTTCTACACGGCACCTCCATTTCAGTACAAGTACCGCGCGCTGGGTGTGCCGCTGGTGTTCTTGCAGATGGGCGTGCTGATGACCGTGGGCGGCTACTTCGCCGCCAGTGGGCACTTCGATTGGCGGGTGGTGGTGCTGTCCGCGCCCGCGGGCCTCCTGGTCGCGGCGATCCTGCACGGCAACGAATGGCGCGACATCAGCGAAGACGTCCGCCTTGGCTTCACCACGCTCTCGGCAGAGGTGGGCAAACGTGCCGCCTACGGCACCTACGTTGGACTGGTGCTCGGCGCCTACATGGTGCTCGCGCTCGCGGTCATCCTCGGCATCGTGCCGAAGCTCACGCTGCTCGCAATGTTCAGCCTGCCCGCCGCCTGGTGGCTGCTCCGGGCCGCGGAGCGCGGCTACTCGGGCAGCACCGGTGACATCAACACCATCGACCTGATGACCGCGCGCGTTCACACCGTCTTCAGCAGCCTGTTCCTGTTCGGGATTGCCTTCAGCATGTTGGTCAAGTGAGCGAGCAGCAGGTCACCCGCATCGCCGGTCGTGACGTCGTCGTCGGCTTGGCCGGCGCAGCGGTCGTCTGGACAGCCGCGTTCCGAGGCAAGAGCCGCTTCTGGGCCAAGATGGCCGCGGGGATCGGGTCGCTCGGCGTGTACGCGCTCTATGCCAACCCGGACCTGCGCAAAACGCGGTTGCGGCGAGCCGACGTGGCTCGTGGTATCGCGTCGGCGGGCGCGCTGTACGGTATCTTCCAGGTCGGCGATCGCTTGGCGCGAAGGGTGATGCCCAACGGTGGCGCCGAGATCGACGACATCTACCGCAAGCGTGGGCTTGCACCCGACCGATTCATCGCCGTTGCGCTCGTCGCTCTGATCGCGCCCGGCGAGGAGCTGTTCTGGCGCGGCCTGGTAAACCGCTACCTCGCCCAACGACTTGGACCGGTGGCCGGCAACGCTGCCGGCGCGACGGTCTACGGCGCCATCCACTTGGTGTCGGGCAACCTGACCCTCACCGGCGCGGCCGGGGTTGCCGGCGCGTTCTGGAGCCTGGAGCACCTCGCGCAGGGGCGCATGGCTCCGCTCATAGTCAGTCATGTCGCCTGGGACGTCTGGATCTTCCTGGTGCGGCCCACCGCCTGACTGCGTCGACGTCGCAACTCGGTCAGACGATGATGAAGTGGGCGCCGAGCGTGGCGGCGAGCGTCCGATGTGCAGGCGCGGTCCCCACCAGCGTCGAACGCGACGGATCGATGCCGTGTGCCCGGGCAAACGGGAGGAGCAGCCCGGGAAGTGGCGGCCGGCACCAGCAGACGGGTGGACCGGCGGCGTGCGTGCACAGCGCCCCATCGACGGGCCCAGATATCTCAGCGGCAACACTAGCGACGCTCTCTGCGAGGAGGCCGGCATCGCCGTCGGGCTTCCAATCGAACACCAGATGCGGGGCCGCCCCATCGGCCTGCTTGAGCCGACGCTCCCAGCCCAGATGAGTCAACGCCGCCGCAGCTACGAAGACGCCTCCCCGCGATTGCCGCGGTGTGTCTTCGCGTGCGAATGGCACATGCTCCACCGCGCCAAATCCTTCCTCCACCGACGGCGCCTCGAGCTCGCGCAGCGCATGCATCTGGGATGTCGGCGTCAGCATCGCAGGCTCGTGGCGGGCAAGCACTCGCAGCTCCTCGGGCGTTGGCAGCGAGCCGAAACGTTCCAGGATCCGCTCGACC
This sequence comes from Candidatus Dormiibacterota bacterium, assembly GCA_036276135.1. GTDB lineage: Bacteria > Chloroflexota > Dormibacteria > Aeolococcales > Aeolococcaceae > Aeolococcus. The sequence continues at coordinate 17,545 of DATBEL010000048.1, read as the reverse complement.
ACGTTGAGTTGGGCCTTGGCGAGCGTGATGTCGAGCCAGACACACCGGGTTGCGAGCCGATGTTTGCTCGCTGCCTCGATCACGTAGCTCCGCGACGCGCGGGTGAGCCACGTGTTGTCGAGCACGACCCGCCGAGCGCCCGATTCGAGCTCCTGGTCCAGCGCTGTGGCGAGCTCACGAAGCGAGCCTCCACGCTCATCGCGATTGAGACGCAGGTAACCGCGAGCGACGTAGTCCTTGGCCAGCCGCGTCTTCCCCGCTCCGGGGATCCCCATGAGCAAGACGACGTCCGCGTTCTCCTGCGGATGCGACTGCTGCTGTGGCGCCCGGCGCGGGGTGCCGAACGCGCGAGCCAGGGCAGTCCGGTCGTCGGAGGTGAGTGTGAGACTCGCCGCCTGTACCGCCGACCGCACTGTCTGCGGACGACGCGCCCCGGGGATGGCAATCACAACGGGAGAGAGCTCGAGGAGCCACGCAAGCGCAATCTCAGCGGGCGTCGCGTCATGCGCCGCAGACACGTCGACCAAGACCTGGTTTCGAGCAAGACCACCTGCCCGCTTCGGCCCCCCAAGCGGAGAATGGGCGATCACCGCAATTCCCTGCTTCGCGCACTGCTCGACAAGGCCTCCTCGGATGGCGCTGACGTTGGTGGGACCGAGTGCGACCTGGACGGCGGTGATGGGCACCAGATCGAGCGCTTCATCGAGCTGGCGACGATTGACGTTCGACAGCCCCACGCGCGTCACCAGGCCGTCGTCGACGAGCTTGGCCAGCGCACGCACCGAGGTTCGCCATGGTGTTCGCGGATCGGGCGCGTGGATGAGATACAGGTCGATGGGAATGCCGTCCAGGGCAACCAGGCTCGACTCGCAATCGCGGAGGATCGACCGGGCACGACCGTCCGGGATCCATCCGCCGCCGATCCGGGTCATGCCACCCTTGGTGACGATGCGCGCCTTCTCGTGCGCGCGGCATGTACGAAGGGCGCCGGCCAGCAAGGCTTCGTTGTGACCCAACTCCTCTGCGTCCCACCCGTACGCGCGCGCAGTGTCGAACACCGTTACGCCCGCCTCGACGGCCGCCGCGATCGTTTCGGTTGCCATCACCTCGTCGCGGTTCTGGTCCGTCGACAGGCGCATGCAACCGAGACCGATCCGGCACTCCCATTGATCCAGCCATCCAGGGTGACCCACGGCGCACAGGCTACCCTGCTGTCGGCTCGCGTCCGCCGAACGGTATCCTCACGGATGTGCCCACATCGGCCGACCAGGTGCTGCAGGAGACGTCGGACCTCCTGCTCGAGCGGCGCGAGCTCATCGATCGTGGTGTGGCCGAGCGCCTCGTCGGCCTCTCCGGCGAATCGCTGCCCGACCTGATCGGTCTTGCCCACCGCGTGCGGTTGGCGTGGATGGGACCGGCCGTCGAGGTCGAATCGATCATCAGCGCGAAGACCGGGGGATGCCCCGAGGACTGCATGTTCTGCTCGCAGTCGGCGCGCTACACCACCGAGGTGGCGCGCGCGCCGATGCTGCCGACCGAGCGACTCGTCGAGCTGGCCCGCCAAACCCGCCAGCTCGGGGGCACTGAGTTCTGCATCGTTGTCGCTGTTCGGGGCCCGAATGAGCGAATGCTTCAGGACGTGATCCGGGCGACCCAGGCCATCCGCAGTAGCGTCGACATCGAGGTTGCCGCCTCGCTGGGATTACTCGCGCAGGGGCAGGCCGACCGTCTGGCCGAAGCCGGGATCCACCGCTACAACCACAACCTCGAGGCCGGCCCGCGGTTCTTCCCGCAGATCTGCACCACGCACAGCTTCGAGGATCGGATGCAGACGTGCCGGCGCGTGACTGCCGCCGGCATGGAACTGTGCAGCGGCGGGATCTTCGGGATGGGTGAATCCTGGGCGGATCGCCTCGACCTCGCCTTCGTGCTGCGTCAACTGGATGTACACGAGATTCCCTGCAACTTCCTCAACCCGCGACCGGGCACTCCGCTCGGGGGCGCGTCCTTGTTGCCGCCGCTCGAGGCGCTGAAGTGCGTCGCTCTCTACCGGCTGATCAATCCCAACGCCGTGCTGCGTTACAGCGGCGGTCGTGAGGTGGTGCTCCGCGACCTGCAAGCCTATGGCATGCTAGCCGGCGCCAACGGGCTGATCGTCGGCAACTACCTCACCACGCTGGGGCGGAGCGCGGAACTGGACCTGGCCATGCTGGCTGACCTCGATATGCCGATCGCTACGCAGCCGCTCAGCGCCGCCCCAGGCCACTGACGCCCTCCCCCTCCTCAGCGATCGAGCCGCTAGGACCACGCGTCGGCGCGAGTCACTCGTCGACGGGCTGTGCGTCCACGGGTCCATCGAAGATGATCACGAAGAGACAGGAGCCGTCGCCCTCGGGTGCGTGCCGCATTTCCTCTCCACCGGGGACGTGGCAGTACGACCCTGCTCCGATGACCTGGCCGTTGACCTCCAGTCTCCCTTCGATGACCACTATCGTGTGTGCGGCTGTGTGCCGGTGCAGGCGTGTCTTCAGACCGGCTGGATAGCGGATCAGGTAGTGCTCGGCCCCCGAGTCCTGGTCCACGTAAAGCGTGCGGAGGCCAATCTCACGGTCGTACACAGCCGATCGAGATCTGCCCAGCTCAACGGACGCGAGCCTATCGACGATGACCGTCCGACCGTACGCCTGCTCCGAGGGTTGCATTTGGCATGGCAGTCTATTGGTAACGGCCCCCCCGTTCACCGACTCCCGCCGCAGACAAGGTGGCCCCGCCTGACGAGGTCCTCCATACTCACCGCGCATCATGGATCGGCCTCACGCGGCGGCGTTGTCCCCAGAAGCCGCACTCGACCGCATCGCGCATATCCTCGAGCGGCGTAGCGAACCGACCTACCGCGTGCGGGCGTTCCGCATGGCAGCGGCGCGGGTGCGGGAGCTTGGGGTCGTGGGGGTGGCGCATCACATCGCAGCTGGGACATTGCGGGGCGTTCCCGGCATCGGTCCCGTCACGTCGCAGGTCATCACGGAGGCGTGCGCCGGCGAGGTCCCGGGCTACTTGCGCGAGCTCGAGACCGTCGAGGACCGCAGGATCGACGCGGACGCTGAGGCGCTTCGGGCGGAACTGCGCGGCGACTGCCACACTCATTCGGACTGGTCCGACGGCGGCAGCCCGATCGAGGAGATGGCCGTGACCGCCCGAGCCCTCGGCCACGAGTACATCGTGCTCACAGACCACTCGCCACGCCTCACGGTCGCCCACGGGCTCAGTGCTGAGCGACTGGTGCAGCAACTAGAGGTCGTGCGTGTGCTCAACGAGCGGCTGGCCCCATTTCGCATCCTCAGCGGCATCGAGGTCGACATCCTCGACGACGGAACCCTGGATCAGGACCCTGCGCTCCTCGCGCAGCTCGACGTCGTTGTAGCGAGCGTGCATTCCAAGCTCCGCATGCCCTCGGCGGACATGACACCGAGGATGCTCGCGGCTATCAGCGATCCCAACATGGACATCCTCGGCCATTGCACCGGACGCATCGTTGTCGGACGCGGACGCCCCGAGTCGACCTTTGAGGCTGATCGCGTGTTCACCGCATGCCGCGATCACAATGTCGCGGTTGAGGTGAACTCGCGTCCGGAACGACTCGACCCACCACGACGGCTGCTCCGTCAGGCGATCAGCGCAGGCTGCCGGTTGGCCATTGACACCGACGCCCACGCTCCGGGCCAGCTCGAGTGGCAGATCAATGGCTGTGAGCGAGCCGTCGAGTGCGGCGCCGACCCGGTGATGGTGGTGAACACGCTGACTGCGGAGGCGCTGCGATCCTGGACCGCTGGCCCCGCCTAGCGCACAAAGGCGGTGACCTGAGGACTCAGCTATTCCTCATGTAGTTGCCACAATTGACCACAAGTCGGGGAGACAGGACTCGAACCTGCGGCCTCTGGTCCCCCAGACCAGTACTCTAACCACCTGAGCTACTCCCCGAAGAGCGGGCGTCACCGTGCCCGGGTACGCATGTGTAACTGTAGCGCCCCGCCAACCCGGGGCGCTTAGCCTGGTACGGGAGCCGGGTCAAAACCGCGCAGCTCATCGCCGGCGCCCCGGGTCATCAGATCACCGAGCGCCGACGCCACGCTCTTGCCACTGAACAGGATCGAATGGACCTCCTGCGCGATCGGCATCTCGACGCCGAACCGATCGGCGAGCAGCAGGGCCGCCCGCGTCGCGTTGACCCCCTCGACCACCATCTGGCTGGCTGCGATGGCCTGCTGCGGCGGGGTGCCGCGGCCAATCTCCTCCCCGAGGCCGCGATTGCGTGAATGAGGGCTCATGCAGGTGACCACACAATCGCCGAGGCCGGCCAACCCGGCGAACGTCAGAGCATGCGCTCCCCCGCGGATGCCCAAGCGGGCCATCTCCGCGATTCCACGCGTGATCAGCGCAGCCTTGCCGTTATCCCCCGCACCGATCCCGTCGCAGACACCGGCGGCAAGGGCAACCACGTTTTTGAGAGCCCCTGCGAACTCGACCCCGATGACGTCGTCGCTGCTGTAGAAGCGCAGAGGACCGCCGTTACAGCCGTCGCGCACCGCCTGAGCGATATCCGCGTCGTGGGTTGCAACCACCGTGGCAGCAGGCAGTCCTCGGGCGACCTCGATGGCGATGTTGGGCCCGCTCAGGGCCGCAATCGACGTGCCGCTCGGCAACACGTCAGCAAGCACCGCGGTCATGGTGAGGCCTGTCTCCACCTCGAATCCCTTTGCGGCGCTCACGACAATGAGACCGGCCGCCCAGGGCGCCACGGCAGAACCCATCGCGCGCATTCCATGGCTCGGCACAGCCAGGATGGCAAGCTCGGCGCCGGTGAGACAGGCGTCGAGCTGGTCGTCGACGCGCACGTCGGCATGCAACCCGACACCCTCGAGGGCCCAGGGATGGTGTCGAGTGGTCCGCAGTGTCGCGGCTACCGCCGGGTCGCGTGCCCACAGACGAACGTGGCTGCCCGCCGACGTGAGGCTCTGGGCCAGGGCGGTTCCCCACGATCCCGCACCGATGACCGCGACCTGCATCAGCGGTCGCGCTCGGCGCGCGCCCTCGCCACTATGCGCATACGTGTCCCGGCGAAGCCGAACACAGCCCGAATGCGGTTCTCCAGATAGCGCGCATATGCGAAGTGCATGAGTTCGGGATCATTTACGAAGAGGACGATGGTTGGCGCCGGCGTGCTTGCCTGCGTCGCGTACAGCAATTTGAGCTGACGACCCTTGTCATGTCGCGGCGGATGCGCCAGGAAGGCATCGCGGAGCAGAGTGTTGAGTGCAGCGGTGGGGATACGCACGGCGCGAGCCGCGGCGACGGCTGCAGCGGTATCGAGCACGCGGCGCACGTTGCGCCCCTCCAAGGCTGACACCGTGAGCAGGGGCACCCCGGGAATGAAATCGAATGACTCCTGCAGGGACTTGAGAAAGGCCGGGTCCGCTCGCTTCTCCTGGTCCACCAGGTCCCACTTGTTGGCGATCACCACCAGCCCTTTGCCGGCGTCGACGGCGTAGCCGCCAACGTGCCGATCCTGCGCAACGACACCTTCGTTGGCGTCGACTACCAGCAGGGCCACATCGCTGCGTTCGAGTGCTCTCAACGCGCGGAGCAGGCTGTAATGTTCGACGTTGGTGTCGACCACGCCGCGGCGGCGGATGCCGGCGGTGTCGACCAGTCGCACAGTGCTGTTGCCGTGGCTGACGATGGTGTCGACAGCGTCACGTGTTGTTCCCGGGAGTGGAGACACCAGTGCACGATCCTGGCCCACCAAGGCGTTGAGGAGCGAGGACTTGCCGACGTTTGGCTTGCCGATGATGGCCAAGCGGAGTTCGCCGGTCGCCTCCGCCGCGCCATCCTCATCTGGTTCGGGGAGCTCCTCAACGATGCGGTCGAGGAGGTCGCCGGTATCCGTGCCGACCAGCGCTGAGATCAGGGCTGGTTCACCAAGTCCGAGCCGATACAGTTCGTGCGCGTAGTGCGGATTGTTGGGGCTGTCCGCCTTGTTGCCGACGACGATCACCGGTTTGCCACCGCCGCGGAGGATATTGGCGACGTCCTCGTCGAGAGCGGTGACACCGGCGCGAACATCGACGAGCTGGATGCACAGGTCGGCCTCAGCGATTGCCTGGCGAGCCTGCTGTTGTGTTCCCGCGGTCAACACCGCCAGCCCCGGGTCATCACGGACCGACGCAGAATCGAGCCCGGCCGTATCGACCACGGTAAAGCGCCGGCCGCCCCACTCGGTGACCCCGTACAGCCGGTCGCGGGTCAGACCGGCGAGCTCATCGACGATGGCGTGACGTTGGCCAGTGAAGCGATTGAACAGCGTCGACTTGCCCACGTTGGGGCGCCCGACGATGGCCACGATCCCCGACGGTGGGCCGAGATCGCTGTCATGGCGGCGGCGCCGTCGGCGCGGCCTGCCACTCGTGGTCGCAGCGCGACTCACGTGGAGGACCTGTCACCCGGCGTCACCACGAGGGGCAACTGCTCGAACGGTCCATCGTCATCGGTGAGCGTGAACCCGTTGAGATCGCCGGCGCCCCGGGCAGTGGTGTTCACGATGACGTACACGTAGTCCACCCACGCGTGGTCGGTGTCGAACTGCGAGGGTCGCGCGGGATGATCCGGGTGGCTGTGCCAGAATCCGACGACGTCGAGCCTGCGCGCCCGCGCGTCTCTGTCGGCGCGGACGATATCGTCGGGATCGAGCAGATAGCGGTCGCGAGACCGGTCGGTGTTGAGGTTCGTGCCCGAGGTGGCATCAACCACCTCGACGCGCTGGCCTGCCATGCGCCCGAGCAGCACACCACAGCCCTCATCCGGGTAGGCAGCCGTTGCGAGTTCGCTGATGCGCACGTGCGCACTGACGGCCAGGTCGATGTCACGCATGGTCATCGCCCGCTTCTCCCATACAGCCCGCTGCTAAGGTACCGCCCGCCCCCGTCCGCGAGGACTGTGACGATGACTCCGCGTTCGATACGCCGGGCCGTCTCCCGCACAGCCCAGAGCGCGGCCCCGCTCGAATGCCCCACGAGGACGCCCTCCTTGTCGGCGAGCCGCCGGGCGAGCTCGTATGAAGATTCGGTCGGCGCCCAGAGGTTCTCGTCAGCGAGGTCGGGGTCGTAGATCCCCGGAACGATCGCGGTGGGCAGGTGCTTCATACCCTCGAGCCCGTGCCAGGGGTCCTCTGGTTGCACCGAGACGCACACCACGCCGGGACGCTCGTGGCGCAGCCGTCGCGACACCCCGACGAACGTCCCGCAGGTGCCGAGCCCGGCAACGAAGTGGGTCACCTCGCCGTTGGTCTGCTGCCAGATCTCCACACCGGTCCCGTCGTAGTGCGCCTTCCAGTTGCTCGGATTGTTGTACTGGTCGGGCATGAAATACGCATCCGGGTCGGCCGCATACATCGCACGCGCGGCGCGGATGGCCCCGTCGCTCCCCTCCAGCGCATCGCTGTACACGATCTCTGCACCGAAGGCGGTGATGGTGGTCTTGCGCTCGTCGCTGACGTTGGTGGGCATGACCAGTCGCACCCTGTAACCGAGCGCGGCGCCGATCATCGCGTACGCGATCCCGGTGTTACCGCTGGTGCTGTCGAGGATGATTCGTTGGTGGGTCAGCGCCCCCGAAGACTCCCCGTCACGGATCATTCGCAGTGCCGGCCTGTCCTTCACCGAACCACCGGCGTTCAGGAACTCCGCCTTGCCGAACACGGCAACGCCAGGGCACTCGCCCTCGAAGAGACGGATACGCAGCAACGGCGTGTTACCGATGCCGCTGAGGATGGAACTGTCCTGCGCTACCGGTACCTCGCGCACCGGTGCGGCCGGACGCGATGTCTCGGTCATGGCGCCATTATCATGCCCGGCCGCGAGCGAGGCGCCCGAAGCGCTGTTACTCGCCCGAACGCTCCGCGCCAAAACGGAAACCCGCCGTTCCGCGGCGAGTGTCCTCGATGACAGCGATGACGCCGCTCGGCCGAAGGTGGATGACGCCCTCCTCGCCGGGCAGTTCGACGAAATCAGGAGTGCCGTCGGTGATCTGGATGGCAGCCACCGTCTCGGCGACCGACAGCTTCACCACGATGTCGGAGCCGTTGGCAAGTCGGAGCACGGCCATGGGTGCCTCCCAGTAGGTGGATGGGATAGTCCGCGGGTCATGGTACCCGTGGTGGAGCGGTTAGCCAGCCGCGTCCAGCGCGGCGCTGAGCTCGGCCCGGAGCGCCGGCTCGTCCTCGATGCCGACGCTGAAGCGCAGGAGCCCGTCGGAGATCCCCAGCGCCGCCAGTGCATCGGCACCGAGGTGGCGGTGCGACGTCGACACCGGGTGGCTGACGGTGGTGCTCACGTCGCCAAGGCTCGGCGCCAGCCGGATGCCGTCCAGCGCTCGCACCACACGCCCTGCCGCCGAGCGGCCGCCGCGGACGTCGATCGACAGCATCGGCCCGCCCCCCAGCGGGAGGAGCCGTTGCGCCAGGGCCGCGTCGTCACCCACGCGCAGCGACGGGTGGTGCATCGCGGCCACCGCGGGGTGCCCGGCAAGAGCAAGCGCCAGCGACGCCGCCGTCGCCGTCCCACGCTCGACGCGCAGCGGGGCTGTCCGCAAACCGCGCAGCGTCAGCCATGCATCGAAAGGCGACAGCACGGCTCCGAGGCTGCGACAGTGCGCGTCGAGCCAGTCGCCGATCTCGCAGTCCACGGACGCCAGCGCCACCCCGCCGAGCACGTCGCTGTGACCGGAGAGATGTTTGGTGAGGCTGTGCATGACGGCATCCGCGCCAAATGCGAGTGGCTGGAAGAGAAACGGCGTGGCCAGCGTGCTGTCGACCACGCAGAGTGCGCCCTCCGAGTGCGCCGCCGCCACCACCGCGGGAATATCGACGACGCCGAGCAGCGGGTTGGTGACGACCTCGGCGACAACGAGCGCGACGTCACGCCCCATCACATCCGCCACCAGCGCGCCCACGTCGCACGCCGCCGGCGGCGGCGGTAGGTCCACCACGGTGGTGGTCACCCCCAGGGCGGCGAGCGGGCCGAGAAGCAGCGCCTCGAGCCCCCCGTAGCACGGCCGCACCAGCACGACGCGGCGCCGCCCGCTCATCGTCGCCGCGCTCACCAGCAGTGCCAGCGCGGCCTGGCCGCTCGCCGTGGCCCGCGCGAGAGGCGCCGAGCCACCCGCGGGCGTCTCCAGTACCGCAAGCACGGTCTCGAGCATCCCCACCGTCGCGTTGCCGTGGCGTCGGTACACGCGCGGGTCCGCCTCCATCGCCGCATCGAGCGCGTCGAGGTCCGGGAACGCTCGCACCGACGCCAGAGACGGCGCGGCCACCAGCTCCTCCCCCGCAGCCCCGCCGTCCCCGCCGCGACCGATAGCCCGGCCCCCGGACCGGATCGCCGCCAGCCGGATGTCGCCGCCGCCGCTCTCGCTCATCCCAGCGCAGCGGAATCGCCGCCGTCGCCCCCCAGCAACCGGAACGCCGACCTCCCCGCATACCGCGCCGACGAGCCGAGCTCCGCCTCGATGCGCAGCAGCCGGTTGTACTTGGCGACACGCTCCGATCGCGACGGCGCACCCGCCTTGATCTGGCCGGCATTGACCGCAACTGCGAGGTCGGCGATTGTGGTGTCCTCGGTGTCGCCGCTGCGATGGCTGATCACCGACGCGTACCCGTGAGAAGACGCCAGCGAGATGGCATCGAGCGTCTCGCTCAGCGTCCCGATCTGATTCACCTTGATCAGCACCGCGTTGGCCGCAGTGCGCGCGAACCCCTCGCGCAACCGCGCCACGTTGGTGACGAACAGGTCGTCCCCAACCAGCTGCACCGACCCGCCCACCCGCAATGTCAGCGCGTTCCACCCATCCCAGTCGTCCTCCCCCATCCCGTCCTCGATGGACACGATCGGGTACTGCGAAATCCACGAGGCCCACAGCTCCACGAGCTCCGCGGATGAGAGCACCCGCCCCTCGCCACGGAGGGTGTAGCGACCATCCTCGTACAGCTCCGACACCGCTGGGTCGAGCGCCAGCGCAACGTCGATCCCCGGCCGGTACCCAGCGCGCGAGATCGCCTCCAACAGCACCTCCACCGCCTCCTCGTTGTGGCGCAGGCTCGGTGCGAAGCCGCCCTCGTCGCCCTGGCCGGTGTCGTGCCCTCGCGCGCGCAGCACCTCACGCAGCGCCTGGAAGCACTCACTGCCGGCGCGCAGAGCATCGGCGAACGTCGGCAGCCCCAGCGGCGCCAGCATGAACTCCTGGAAGTCGACACTGGTCTGTGCGTGGGCGCCGCCGTTGAGCACGTTGAGCAAGGGCACCGGCAGCACCGATGCGCCCGCCCCGCCGAGATAGCGATACAGCGGCAGCCCGCAAGCCTCCGCCGCCGCGCGCGCCGACGCCAGGCTCACCCCGAGCACAGCGTTGGCGCCGAGGTTGCTCTTGTTGGGCGTCCCGTCCAGGGCGATCAGCGCGTCATCCAGCCCCCGCTGGTCGAGCGCGTCCATGCCGATGATCTCGGGGCCGATGATCGAAGCGACATTGCTGACCGCGCGCAGCACGCCCTTGCCGCCGAAGCGCGCCGGGTCGCCGTCGCGCAGCTCCACAGCCTCGTGTGCACCGGTACTCGCACCGCTCGGCACCAACGCCGTCCCGAAGGCCCCACTCGACAGCTGCACCGTCACCGACACCGTGGGGTTGCCGCGCGAGTCGAGCACCTCGAGGGCGTCGACCTCCTCTATGTACGTCACCTCGGGTACCCGGGGGGCACCCTCACCGGCATGACCACAAAGCTCCGTCCCAGCTTGTCGTGCCACCCCTGCTTGCGCCGATCCCAGGCCACCGAGATCAACGCGACGAAGGCGACGATCCCTGCGATGTTGCCGGCGGCGGGGATGAAGCCCACCAGTCCCGGCCCCCAGAACACGATGGCGCGGAGGAATGCGCGATCCAGCGGCAGCCTGCCGCCGTCCTCGGCGCGGACCACGAACGTGCCCGCGACGCGCTGTCCCAGGGTGCGCCCCTGCCATGCCACCAGGCCGCCGAAGTACAGCCCGCTGACCACGGCCCCGACGATGCCCAGCACCAGGTAGCGGTTGGTCAGGTCCGACGGGAACGGCGGCAGCGACTTACCGCTGGCCACCGGGTGGTCGTTGATGAACTGGGCGGTGGGGATGAACAGCACCGGCAGCGTCACCGGCAGCTCGACGACGGTGAGCAGCACCGTGTCGAGCAGATAGCCGAGAAAGCGCCGCATGAACCCGGCGTACATGAGCCCGGGCGCGGGTCCCGGCGGCCCCCAGGCGGTCGCGTCCACGGGCGGGTCGGCCGGGTACGCCTGCAGCCCACCCGGCGGCGACCCCGTCGGCGCCGGATACTGCGGGTACTCAGGTGGCTGATCGGTGGGCGGTGGATCGGTGCTCATGCCATCTCCTTGGCGATCTCGTCCCACAGGTGCGCCAGCACGCGCACTCCCATGGCGTAGTGGTCGAGGTCGAACTTCTCGTTGGGCGCGTGGATGTGGTCGTCCGGGAGGCCGACGCCGACCAGCACCGACTGGATGCCGAGCACGCGCTGGAGCACCTCCACCGGTGGGATCGACCCACCCTCGCGGATGATCACCGGCTCCTTGCCGAACACCGCGGCCATGGCGCGCGACGCCGCCCGCACCGCTGCGTGGTCCACGGGCGTGAGCACCGGCATGCCGCCCTCCCGGACGGTCACCTCCGTGGTCACCCCGGCAGGGGTCGCCGCGCGCAGCGCCGCCGCCACCGCCTCCCCGATCCGCGCGGGGTTCTGCGACGGCACCAACCGGCAGCTGATCTTGGCGCCTGCGTGGGCGGGGATGATGGTCTTGCTCCCGGGCCCCTGGTATCCGCCCCAGATGCCGTTGATCTCCAGGGTGGGGCGCACCCAGCGGCGCTCGAGCACGCTCCAGCCCTCCTCCCCCACCGTCTCCGCGACCCCGCCCGCGTCGGCGCGAAAGACAGCATCGGAGAACGGCAGCGACCGGTACGCCGCGCGCTCCTCCTCGGTGGGCTCGACCACGTCGTCATAGAAGCCGGGCACCAGGACGCGCCCGGTCAGCGGGTCCTTGAGCGACGCCAGCATCCGCGCCAGCGCCTCGACCGGGTTCTGCACGGCGCCGCCGAACACCCCGGAGTGGAGGTCGAGCGACGGGCCGCGCACCACCACCTCCACCCCGCTCAGCCCGCGCAGTCCCACCGTCAGCGACGGCACCCCGCGCGCGAAGATCCCGGTGTCGGAGACCACCGCCGCGTCGGCGCCGAGCCGGTCGCGCATCGTCTCCACCAGTGGCTCGAAGTGCTCCGAGCCGATCTCCTCCTCGCCCTCGACGAGCAGCCGGAGGTTGATCGGCAGCTCGCCGCGGGTGCGCAGGTGCGCCTCCACCGCCTTGAGGTGCATGTACACCTGTCCCTTGTCATCGACGGCCCCCCGTGCGTACAGGCGGCCGTCGCGCACCTCGGGCTCGAATGGCGGCGACACCCATTCGTCGAGCGGGTCCACCGGCTGGACGTCGTGGTGCCCGTACACCAGCACGGTCGGGAGCGACGGGTCGACGATCCGCTCCGCATAGACGGCGGGATGCCCCTCCGTGTCCACCACCTCCACGGTGCCGAACCCCACCTGCCGCGCCGCGGCGGCGATGTGCTCGGCGTTGCGACGGACGTCGCCCGCGTGGTCCGGGTCCGCGGAGATGCTGGGGATGCGCAGCAGCTCGATCAGCTCATCGACGAAGCGCGGCTGGTTGGCGGTGCAGTAGTCGTCGAGGTCGTGGGACATCGAACGGGAGCGTAGCCGGGAGGGAGGCGAGGTCGCACAGCAGGGGTCACGGAGCCCCCCAACATGCGTGCGCTGGTGGCAATTCCGGTGTACCGTCGGGCCAGCGAGATCTCTCCACTCCACTCCACGTCCTCCCAGGAGATCCCCATGGCACTGCACGTCACCCCCTCCGTCGACGCGATCGACGGCGCCCGCGAGCAGATCATCGAGCTCGTCGGCACCCGGACGGACATCCTCCGCACCCCCGCCGACATCGCCGACACCCCGGCCATCCTGTCCCTTCAGCTGCTGGCCATCGACAACTTTGTCGAGATGATCAGGCTGCGCTCGGAGATCGCGGAGAAGGACCGGCGCATCGTCACGCTCACCGTCGGGTTGCGCACCTGGCGTGAGCGGACCGGCATCGAGCAGGCCAGCCGCCGCCGTGACGCCGTCGAAGCGCGCGACCGCGAGCGCGAGATCATCAGCCTGCTCCACCAGCAGATGCAGGTCGCCGACTCGGCCACCGCAGAGTTGGAACGGATCCGCTCCCTCTCCTGGTGGCGCCGCCTGTTCGGCTGATCTCGCCAGCGTCGGCCCCGCCGTGCTGAGGCGAAACTCCCGCGGAGGGCTGTCGATCCCCGTACCATCGCTCCGTGAGCGGGGGGCGCGAGCCGCGCGGCTGGGCCAGCCGGTCCGAGCGGGCGGACCTCGGACAGACGATCGCACGGCTTCGCCGGGCGCTGCGCCGCGCCGTCTCGCGCCGGATGGACCTCGTGCCGCTGCCCGATGCGCAGGTCGAGCTGGTCCAGGTGGTGGCCGCGGCTCCGGGCATCCGCGTCAACGACGCGGCGACGCAGCTTGGTGTCGCCGGCAACACAGTGAGCACGTTGGTCAGCCGGCTGGTCGAAGCAGGAATCCTCGAGCGCACCGCCGATCCCAGTGACGGGCGCGGCAGCTGTCTCACACTCAGCGCCGCCGGTCAGGCCCGTGTCACCGGCTGGCGGACTCACCGGGCGGCGATCATCGAGGAAGCCCTGTCGAAGCTCGACGTCAGCGACGGCGCCGCGATCGAGGCGGCGCTCCCGGCGCTGTGGAGGCTCAGCCGGCTCCTCGAGGCGATCGACGACACTGAGGACTCCACCGCTTAGAGTGCGCTGACGCCGATGGCAACAGCTGTGCCTGCCCACACCGAGCGACAGACGCGACGCGGCAGGGTCGCCGGGCTCGGGCCGCTGCTCTGCTGGGCGGTGGTGTTCGCCGACCTCGGCACCTCGGTGTACTACACGCCGGGCATCCTGTTCAACCAGTTCGGCGTCCATGCCGCCCTCTTCGTCGGGCTCACGCTCATCGTCTTCGTGCTGCTGACCATCAAGTACGCGGAGGTGACCATCCGCTACCCGGAGGGAGGCGGCGTCGTCACCGTCGGCGCCCACGCTGTCAGCGGCTGGGTCGGCCTCATCGGCGGACTGTTCATCCTCGTCGACTACTTCCTCACCTCGTCGCTGAGCGCGGTGTCCGGCGTCACCTACCTCGGCACCGTGGCACCGTCCGTGATCGGCGTGGTGGTGCCGTGCACGGTGGCGGCGCTGGTCTTCATCGCGGTGCTCAACTTCATGGGCATCAGCGCCGACGCCAAGGTGACCGCGGTGATCGCGGCGGCGGCGCTGCTCAGCCAGCTCAGCGTCGTCGCGGCGACGATCGCGCACGCCGGCCTCGGCGCCGCGCTCGATGCGGTGCCCAAGGTCTTCTCCGCTCATCTCACCGGGGTCGGTCTGCTCACCGGGTACGCGGGGGCGTTCCTGGCGTTCAGCGGGCTGGAGAGCATCTCGCAGCTGTCGCCGGCGATGGCCACGCCGCGGCGCCGCGTCGCGCCGCGGACGATGGTGCTGGTGATCGTCACCGTCGCACTGACCAGCCCGCTCCTGACGCTGTGGTCGACGACGCTGCTGAAGGGCGCCACCGATCCCAACCAGTTCATCTCGCTGCTGGCCGGGTACGCCGCCGGGCCCGGGCTGCAGACCGAGGTGGCGCTGACCGCGGCGCTGCTGCTGATCTTCGCCTCCAACACCGCGACGATCGGCTGTTACCACGTCTTCCTGGCGCTGTCGCGGATGCGCTTCCTCCCCGAGTTCCTGCAGCGACGCAACCGCCTGCGCGACACGCCGCACTGGGCGATCCTCGTGGCCACGGGGATCCCCGTCGCCATCGTCCTCGCCACACGGGGCAGCACCACCGTGCTTGGCGACCTGTATGCGTTCGGGCTGCTCGGCGCTTTCAGCGTCACCTGCCTGTCCCTGGACGTCGTGCGCTGGCGGGAGCGGCGCCATCACGCCCGCCCGGTCGGGCCCGGTCAGGCCGACATCCGCCTGCACACCAGCACGCCGATGTTCGTGACCGGCGTGATCACGTCCCTCCTCGTCGTCACCGCATGGACGACCAACCTCTTCGCCAAGCCGCTGGCCACGCTCTTCGGCGGCGGCCTGACGCTTGCCGGACTGGCCATCGTCGCGGTCACGCAGTGGCGCCGCCACCGCCGCGGCGCGTCTGGTTGGGTGCCACACGCGGAGAAGCTCGAGCGGCTGCGGATTGCCGCCGACCCGCAGGGCCGGCCGCCCGTGATCGCGCTCCTGCACGGATCCACCGACGACATCACCGCGCTGGTCGACGTCGCGGCACACCTCGCGGACGGCGCGCCCGTGCTCTTCATGTTCGTCGGCAGCAGCGAGCACGCACGGGGCATCAGGCAGTTGCGCGAGATCGTCGACCCCTACCTGGTCGACGAGGATGCCCAGGCCGCCTTCCGCGCCGTGAAGGAGCGGTGCGGCACTCGCGTCCGCCACCGTCTCGTGTACGCGGCGGGCACGGGCGACTGGGACGCTGCGGCGATGCACGCCCTGCACCGTTTTCACGGCGATCTCCATGTCGTCCTGCTGAGCGAGGACGCCGACGACATCGGTGCACCCCCCGCGCAGAGGGAGAGACACGGCGATGCAACAGGCGTGTCCGTGGTCCTCTGGACCATGGCGGGCGCGTCGAACGTGCCGTAGAGTGTGCGTCCCCAGTAGGAGACAAGGTGTACGTACCGCCAGCCCCGCCCGGGGCGGGCACCGTCCACGGGCAGGCCCCGTTCGTCGGCCAGCTCTCGGCCGACGGCGCCTGGCGGTGGGACGGCGTCACCTGGGCCCCGTGGACCGCCCACCGTACCTTCCGTTCCGCGCACGGACGTGCCCTCGCGGCCGCGGGGCTGCTCAGTGTCTGGCTGGTCGCAGCTGTCGTGCTCGTCATCGCCGAGTTCGGCCGCCTCACGCTCACCAACCGCATCCTCAGCGGTGACCTCCCCACCCGGGCCGAGGCCACCGACAGCGACAACCTGGTGCGCTCCGCCACGTACATCGGGCTGCTGGTCCTCATCGTGGCGGCAGTCTTCTTCCTGCTCTGGCTGCACAGGATCGTCGCCAACAACCATGCGTTGGGCGCGAAGCAGCTCCGCTTCACCCCGGGCTGGGCAGTCGGCTGGTGGTTCGTGCCGGTGGCCAACTGGGCGCGGCCGGTGCAGGCCGTCAACGAGGCCTGGCGCGCCGCCGACCCGGCGGTCGTGGACTCGACGGCGGACACCCGGCGCCTGCCCGCGTCCGGCTCACACGGCCTGATCGCTGCGTGGTGGACAACGTGGATCCTCAGCTCCTTCACCATCTTCATCGGCGTGTCTGCCGGCACCGGAACGCAGAACACGGTGAGCGCTCTGCACGACTCCACCATCGCCATGCTCGTCTCTCAGGTTGTACGAATCATCGGCTGCGTCCTCGCCATCGTCCTGGTCGCGCTCCTGACGGGGCGTCAGGACAGGAAGGCGGGTGCGGCACCGTCAACCTTGGGGGCGATGCCGCCGCCTGCTGTTGCGTATCCGCCTCCCCTGCCGCCCGCGGTGATCTGACGCAAACTACGCGCCGGCGATCACCTCGTTGGTGGCGTCACGAATCGGCAGAGACAGCGTCGGAGGGCCGAAGGTCACCACGCCCGTCGCACCGGGGTTGCCGGGGCGGTAGGTGGGGTTGTCGCTCTGCTGCAGATCGAGCCGGATGGAATGACCCGGCTGGAAGATCCAGTCGTTGCCATACAGCGGCAGCCGGACCGTCCCCGAAGCGGCGTCGTACCCCAGGTCGAGGCGATACACGCCTCGCGTGACCAGCAGCTGGCTGCCGTCGGGGGCGACATCCCAGACGCGGGCGGCGAGGATCGCGTCGGTTCCCGCCAGCGTGTAGGGGATGCCGACGACGCCGATCCCGACAAAGGTCCGCTGCGTGGCCAGTGGCGCTGAGTACGCGGTGTAGCCCCCGTACGGCGCGGACGACGACGCCACCGACGCCTGGCACCCGGGCGCCGGGGTGATCGCCGGCCCGACGATCGCGTCGGTAGCAGGTCCGTTGGGATCAGCCACCCCAGCGTCTGGCGCCAGGCCGCCGCCCTGCACGTACTTCACCGTCAGCGTTCCCTGGGCAAGCCCCTCAGGCGACGTGGCCGTGAACTGGTCCGCCGAGCTGCTGTCGCCCGACGTGTTGCACAGGGTGGGCTCGCTGTAGACGGTGGTCTGCTGCTGGTGGCTGCCGTTGATGTTCGACTGCAGCATCTGCCATGCCTGGTCGTTGAGCCGTTCCCAGGTCTGCGGCTTGTTCTGGGCGCGTGAGTGACCGATGTCGGCCACGCCCACCGCCACCGGCCAGAGCGGGTCCAG
>DATBEL010000047.1:0-12011 GCA_036276135.1 Candidatus Dormiibacterota bacterium | reverse complement strand
GGGCAAGCCGCGGGCGGTGCTGCTCGCCGCGCTGCGTGGCTATCTCGAGGTCGCCAGGGCCGACCCGGTGACCTGGCGGCTGGTCCTCATGCCCGCCGAGGGTGCGCCGAAGGCTGCCCGGGAGAGGATCGCCGAGGGACGCCGCCGCGTCGTGGCCCAGCTCGCCGCCGCCGTCGCGCCGGGCTTCGTGGCCGGCCGCGAGGTGCCGGACCCCGAGCTTATGGCGCTGATGCTGGTGACCACGGCGGACGAGCTGGTGCGCCTGGTGCTCACCCAGCCCTCGACGTACTCGGTGGATCGTGTGCTCGCCCACGCCGGCTGGCTGCTCGGACAGTTCGAAGCCGGCGGCGGGAGGTAGCCCATCGTGTTCGGACACCCGCTGCTCGCAACCCTGGTGGCGCTCCTTGCCCTGGTCGCGGCCGGCTCAGCCGGTACAGCAGGCGTTCTCCTCGTCCGCCGCCGAGCGGCGCGTCACGCCGAGCAGGCCAGGGCCGCGGACCTGCGCCGCCAGGAGCGGGACGGCTCAGCGGACGTCGTCGACCTCGCCACCACCGGGGTTGTGGCACTGGCGTCGTCCATCCCCGGAGTGCGGCTGGCGGCGCAGGTGGCTCGCGCCGGGAGGGATGTCCGCCGCGCCGGCCTTGCCCCAGCGGTGGCGGGCTCGCTGCGCTGGATCGCCGACTATGCGGAGAGCGACCGGCCGGTGCTGCAGCGCGCGATCGCCGATGACGGGAGCCTGGTCCTGATGTTCTCCGACATCGAGGGGTCGACGGCGCTCAATGAAAGGCTGGGCGATGCCGCATGGCTCCGTTTGCTCAGCGGGCACGACGCCGTGGTTCGTGCGGAGGTGCGCAGGCACCGCGGACAGGTGGTCAAGACGCACGGCGACAGCTTCATGGTTGTCTTCACGACGGTGCCCGACGCGCTGCGCTGCGCGGTGGCCATCCAACGCGGCCTGGACGACGAGGCGACGCCCGAGAACGAACGCATCCGGGTGCGCATGGGAATCCACCGCGGTGAGGTCACCCGGCAGGGCCGTGATGTCTACGGGCTGAACGTCGCCCTCGCGGCACGGGTGGCAGCGCAGGCGGATGGTGGAGAGATCCTGGTGTCACAGGATGTCGTGGCCCAGGCGTCAGGGGTGGACGCCATCGTCGTCGGCAGGGGACGGGCTGTGTCCCTCAAGGGTTTCTCGCAACCGGTCACCGTGCATCCCCTGCACATCAGAGGGCGGGTGTAGGTCCCGCAAACCTACACTCCGCGGCAACGTGCGGCGGCCGAGGGTCGCCCATCATGGAGGACGGATTCGTGCCCAGCCCCAACGAGGTGTTCACCGAGATCAACGACCGGCTCGCAGCCAACCCCGCCAAGACCGCGGGGCTCAACGCCAGCTACGCCTTCGACCTCAGCGGCGACGAGGGCGGTCCGTACCAGATCGTGCTCGCGGACGGCAAGGGCGAGGCCGGGCCGGGCGCGCCGGAGAATCCCAACATCACCATCTCGATGAAGGACACCGACTTCGTCGACCTCGCCACCGGCAAGCTCGACGGCACCGCCGCCTTCATGAGCGGCAAGCTCAAGATCAAGGGCGACATGACCCTGGCGATGAAGTTGCAGGGCGTGCTGCGCGACTAGACGTCACAGCTCTCCAGCCGACAGGAGCTGACCCGCTGGGCCGTCGACCGCCGCATGGTGTGAGCGTCAGTGGTAGCGGGCCGCGGTCACGCCTGCAGGTTGGACATCACGTGCACCCCCGATGTGACGTGCCCGCGTCAGAAGGTGCGCGGCGTGTTGATCCAGAGCACCCGGGTGACCACGTCCCCCGGGTTCCACCAGCGATGGCGCCGTGTTGACTCGAAGCACAGCGACATGCCGGCAGCGATGTCGAATTGGTCGCGCGCGTCCAGGGTGATCGACAGCGTGCCCTCGACGACGTAGAGGAACTCCTCGCCGTCGTGCACGTACTCGCCGCCGCTGCCCTGGCCCGGCTCGATGCTGAATCGCTGCGGCTCGAGCAGCTGGGCGGTGCCGGAGAGGTCCTCGATCTGCACTCCCTCGGTGGCGAGGTCGAGCGGCAGCGTCTCACCGCCCAGGACCTGACAGGCAGGCAGTGGTGATGCCGATAGGGCGGCCACGCTGGTGCCGAGCGCGGCACTGATCTTCTGCAACGAGGCGACCGACGGCTGCACGATGCCGCGCTCCACACCCGAGACGAGCGAGGGCGACAGCCCGGCCCGCGAAGCCAGCGCGCGGAGCGACAACCCCTTGTCAGTGCGCCGAGCGCGCAGGCGACCGCCGACGGTGGCCTCTCGTCCGCCGGGCGCCGGCGCCGGACGCTCTGCGCCGGCGCGGCGCCGCTGCGGTGAGGAGGCAGGCAGGCGGCGGAGGATGGCGTGGACCGCGAGGCCCTCGACGGTGCGAAGCCGCTGGACCTCGCGGGCGCGGCTCACGTCGCGGGCGTCGTAGCTGCGCCACCCCGCCGAGCTCCGAGCCGAGCGGAGCAGCCCGTTCTGCTCCCAGGCGCGGAGCGTGGAAGGGCTGATGCCGACCATGCGCGCGGCCTCGCTCACCGAGTAGCGGCGTCCTGTCTCCGCCCCCATGCCCCCCTCATCAGTCAGCCGGAAGCCACTTGACGAGCCTACCACCCGCCGCTAGGGTGTGCACCGCTCCTTGCAGGTGTTCTGCAAGACCATCGTCGCTCGGGGGGTGGGTGGATGACAACGGTCGCAGAGGTGTTCGATCGAGGCAAGCTGACGGCGGCGGCGTTGACCCGCCCGATGTAGTCCACGGTGAGCAACGCCGACCTGCAGCAGCAGCGGGACCAGTCGGTGGCTCGGGGCATGGGCTCGACCATGGCCGGCTTCGCCCACGCCGCCCAGGGTGCGACGCTCATCGACGCCGACGGCAAGCGGTACCTCGACTTCGCCAGCGGCATCAGCGTGATGAACCTCGGGCACGGCCACCCCGACGTGGTCGCGGCGATGCACGCGCAGGTGGACCTGCTGGTCAACTCAGGCGGCCCGGTGATGCTGCCCGACGTCTACGTGCAGCTGTGCGAGCGACTGTGCGCGCTGGCGCCCGTGCCCGCGCCGGCCAAGGCGCTGCTGGTGAACAGCGGTGCCGAGGCGGTGGAGAACGCCGTCAAGATCGTGCGTCAGGCCACGGGCAGGTCGGCCATCATCAGCTTCCACAACAGCTTTCACGGTCGCACCCTGATGGCCATGAGCCTCACCGGCAAGGTGCACCCCTACAAGCAGAACTTCGGGCCCTACGCAGCCGAGGTGTACCAGACGCCCTATCCATACGCCTACCACGACATCAGCACCGACGACAGCCTGGCCGCGCTCCAGACCCTGTTCGCCTCACAGGTCCCGCCCGAGCGCGTGGCGGGTGTGATCGTCGAGCCGGTGCAGGGCGAGGGTGGCTTCGTCGTGCCGCCGCCGGACTTCCTGCCCCGGCTGGCGCAGCTGCTCCACCGGCTCGACATCCCGCTCATCGCCGACGAGATCCAGACCGGCGTGGCCCGCACCGGCGAGCTGTTCGCCGTCAGTCATTTCGACGTCGAGCCCGACCTGGTGCTGCTTGCCAAGTCGCTGGGCGGCGGGCTGCCGCTGGCGGCGGTGGTGGGACGGGCTGCGTTGATGGACGCACCCGCTCCCGGTGGGCTCGGCGGCACGTTCGGCGGCAATCCCGTGGCGTGCGCCGCGGCGCTGGCGGTTCTCGAGGTCATCGAGCGCGACAGCATCTGCGCGCGGGCGCGAGAGATCGGCGCCATCGCCATTGCGCGCATGCGGGCCATGCAGGAGCGCCTCGCGTGCATCGGTGACGTGCGCGGGATCGGCGCCATGACAGCGCTCGAGCTGGTCGACAACCGGTCGAGCCGTGAGCCGGCGCCGGCGCTGGCGCTCGCGGTGCTGGGCGAGGCGCACGGGCGCGGCCTGGCGCTGCTGCGGGCGGGCCTGTACGACAACGTCATCCGTCTGCTCATGCCGCTCACCATCAGTGACGACGAGCTGACCGCGGGCCTGGACATCCTCGAGCAGTCGCTCCACGCCGCTGTCGACGCGGTCAGCGTCAGCCAACCGGCGGCCACCACGACGACAGAACATGGCAGCTGAGGAAGCCCGCATCGACGTGCGCCGGAGCTGACGGCCCGCGAAGAGGCCCAGTTCATTGCGCGATGTGGCTGCCACCACGGGTGGCGGGGGAGGGGAGCGGCGTCAGGCCCCCCTCCCCCTTGGTGAGGAGTGGTCGATGTGCGCGTCAGGCCACGCGTGCAGTCACCCGGTGGATCGCGGCCGCCGCTGCCACGTGATCGAGGGTCTCACGGTCGCTCCACAGGGCGACCTCGTCGGCAGCGGCGGTCTGGCGGTCGACGAGGCCCGCGCATGACAGGCCGGCGTGCTCGTCGTCTGCGTCGGTCGATGTCAGGATTGTCAGCAACGTCACGGCCACGCCTCCTCTGCAACACGGTGGATGCATCGATGGTGACCTGGTCCGGTGCTGGCGTCATCGTGCGTGGTGGCTGAAATGTCGCAGCCGTCGCTTGGGCGCTGAGCGGTGCGGGGTGATCGCTCGGTTCGGGTCGCTCGGCGCGGCTCGGGTGCAAGGACGCAAGGAATCCGTCGCCCTGATCGTTTGAGCAAGAGGAGGGTGCCGTGCGCCTGCGCATCGCGCACGCCCGCAGCAGGTCATCGACAAGGAGGGAGGCAACGTGCACATCCGACGCCTGACGCTCGCGACCCTGGTGGTCGCCTCGGCGGTCACGCTCGTGCCGGGGGCCGCCACCCATGCGGCGGCCGGCGCCTCGCTGACCGGCTCGGCCGGCGGCCATGCTGTTCACTTCGTGCTGCCCAGGGGCGCGACGGCGGCGGCAAGCACCGCCAACAACCTCGTGTACAACGGCGGCCCCGTCGAACAGGCGGGCTCGACCAACTACGCCATCTTCTGGGAGCCGTCGTTGACCGCCGCGGTCAACAGCGTCAGCCCGACCTACAACTCCCTGATCAGCCGGTTCCTCACCGACATCGGCGGCAGCTCGCTGTACGGCGTCGCCTCCCAGTACTACCAGGTGAGCGGGGGAGTCACTCAGAACATCGTCAACAGCTCGACGTTCGGCGGCTCCTACGTCGACACCTCGATGTACCCGGCCCCCGTGCTCACCGATGCCCAGATCCAGGCCGAGGTGACCAAGGTCATGGCGGCCAATGGCTGGACCGGCGGCATCGGCCACGAGTTCTTCGTCTTCACAGCCAAGAACGAGATCTCGTGCGCCGGCGTGGAGTGCTCCAACGCGGTGTTCTGCGCGTACCACAGCAGCTTCACCAGCGGCAGCCAGGAGGTCCTCTACGCCGACCAGCCGTACACCAACACCCTCCCGACCGGTTGCAACACACCCACCTCTCCCAACGGCGATGCCGACGCCGACAGCACCATCAACGTGGTCAGCCACGAGCTCATGGAGACGGTGACCGACCCCAGCGTCGGCAACAGCAATCTCGCCTGGGTGGACGCCTCCGGCCAGGAGATCGGCGACAAGTGCAACTTCAGCTTCGGCCCGACCGACGCGGCCGGCGCGGACCTGGTGGCCAACGGCCATCCGTACATCGTCCAGCAGGAGTGGAGCAACCGCATCGGCGGGTGCTCGATGTCCTAGCGACGACTCGCCGGCGGGGCGCGGCTGACCGCGCCCCGCTCGGCTGTCGTCAGCGCGTGGCCGCGGCGTCCGGTTCGTCGAGGAAGGCGCCGACCTGCGCCGCGGTGGCCTCGTCGGCGACGACTGTGTAGTGGTTGGCGTCGATGGCGACCTCGCGTGCATTGGGCAGGCGCTCGAGGAAGGCGTCCCGATCGGCTGCGGACACGATGAACCCGCCGTCGCCGATCGGGCGCAGGGCGCGCACCAGCAGGGTCGGCTGGGTGATCGCCGCCCACATCTCGCGCGGGTCGTGCTCAGCACCCCAGCGGGCGTCCTCGAGCACGGCGTCGCGGTCCGTTCGTGAGCGCACTCCACCCTCCGTTGGCTCGAGGTCGTACGTGTAGTGGCGCTCCCAGTCCTCGCTCCAGGGGTCGACGGCACCGATGGCGCGCACGCGAGCGATGTAGGCGTCGGTGCTCGGGTGGACTGTGCCGAGCCGCTCCAGCGCCGCCACGATCGGTGGCAGCGCCGCCTGTTCCGGTGGCCCGAGGCCGTCGATGAGCACCAGTCGCGCCACCGCGTCCGGCTCGGCCCCGGCGACAGCCATGGCCACGTAGGCACCCATCGAGTGTCCGACCACGTCGGCGCTGTTGCCGAACAGCCGGATGAGGTCGAGCACATCGCGGGCGTGCGCCGGCCAGCCGTAGGTCCCGGCCGCGGTGGTCTCGCTGAAGCCGCGTCCGCGCAGGTCGAGGCTGACGACGTGACGGTCGTGATCGGTCACCAGGCGCCGGCCGAGGACGTCGAAGCTGGTGGCATTGGCGCTGAGCCCGGGGATGCACACCACCAGCCGGCCGCCGCCGCCGTGATCGCGCACGCGCAGCCGGCCTCCCGCCACCCGCACGTCGCTCTCAGAGATGCCTGCGCCGATCATGGGAGTGATGGGGGGAGGCGCACACCGTGTACGCCTCCCCGTTGTCCATCTACAGCGACAGCGACATCGCCGCCGACGATTCGAAGTAGGGCTTGACGATCTTGAGGAAGCCCGGGGACGTCGGGTCGACCTGGGCGATGTCCGTCTGGCGGTCGGCCGGTCCCAGCTGCGGGGTGTACGTCAGCGAGGGGATGATGCCGCCGAAGTCGACGGGGCCCAGGTTGAGCTTGGCGTTGAGGATGCCCTGGCGGCTGAGGTCGTTGCTCTCGATCGCCTTCTTGAGGACGGCGACCTCCATCTGAGCCTGGGCGTAGCCGAACTCGTAGTAGCCGTCGGGAGCCTGGTTCGGGAAGTACTTGTCATGGTCGGCGAGGAACTGGGACATCCCGGGAACCGAGGTGTCACCCCAGCCGGCGGTGAAGCCGAGCACCATCGTGCTGCCGCCCGCGAGGCCGGCGAGGACAGGGAAGAGCTTGCTCTTGGCGCCCGTCGACGTGCCGTCGGCGGTCATCAGGTACTCCGACCATGCCGGGCCCTGGAACACCCAGTGCGGGAAGTAGCCCAGCGCCGCCGCGGTGCCCACCAGCGTGGCCGCCGGCACGGGGGTCGCGGTCACGAAGACGTAGTCGGCCTTCAGCGACTTGAGCTGCTGGGCCTGGGCGGTGAACTCGGTGTCGGTGGCGTTGTACGACACCTGGCCCACGTCGTTGAAGTGGAACGCCGTCTTGGCGGCGTTGTAGCCCTTGACGCCGTCGGCGCCGTAGTCGTCGTTCTGGAAGAAGAGCGCGATCTTGGCGCTGCTGTGGCCGGTCTGGTTGACCACGTAGTCGAGGCCGTTGGCCATGTCGATGGCGTACGGCGTGCCGATCACGGCCATCACCTTGTCGTTGACGAACGCCGACGACTGCGCGGCTGCGCCGACGACGATGCCGGCGCTGTCAGCCAGCGGCCTGATCGCCGCCGTGGTCGGGCTGCCGAGCGATTGGCCCAGCATGGCGATCTGCGGGAGCAGCTGGTTGTAGAGCTGCACATGTGTCTGCGGGTCGTACTTGTCGTCCTTCTCGATGAAGTTGATCTTCCAGCCGTTGACCCCGCCGTTGTCATTGACGTGCTTGAAGTACGCCTCGTTGCCCTCGGTCAGCGGCTTGCCGATGACCGCGACTGGGCCTGACAGCGGGCTCTCGATGCCGATGGTGATGGTCTTCGCATTGCTGTCGATGCCCGGCCCGGTGGTGATCCCACCGCTGTTGCTCGATCCCGAGCCACCGGTGCCGCATGCGGCAACCGCGGTGAGCAGTGCGGTGCATGTCGCCACCCGCACGGTCCGCTTTGACATGGTCATGCCTCCTACTCCTCTGCTACCGGTGAGACGGCGATGGATGCCGTAGCGATGCGACGGCGCTGGGGAATCGAACGGGCGATGCGGGCCACCAGGCCGATCAGGCCCCGTGGCTCGGCGACCAGGAACAGCACGATAAGGATGCCGTAGACGAGGTCGGTTGCGTCACCCACGTCCAGGCCGCCCCCACCCGCGGAGTGCTGCAGGAACGGGATCGAGTCGCTGTAGTTGTTGAGGATCGCCGGCAGCCCGCTGATGAACACAGAGCCGAGCAGCGCTCCCCACACCGTCCCGATGCCGCCGACGATGATGATGGCGACGAACTGGATGGAGAGCAGCAGGTTCCAGGTGCCGGGCTCGACGTGGAAGAGAAAGGCGCCGTACACCGCCCCGCAGATGCCGGCGAGGAAGGACGACACCACGAACGCGGCGAGCTTGGTGCGCGCCAGGTTCACGCCCACGAGCGCGGCCGCCACCTCGCGATCGCGGACGGCCTGCATCGCGCGGCCGGCGCGGGTGCGCATCAGGTTGTGGACGAACCACATGCTCAGCGCCAGCAGCAGCAGCGCCAGGTAGTAGTAGAGGCCGTTGCGGTCGATGCTGATGCCCAGGACGGTGACGCCGGTGCCGCCGAAATCGGCAGGCCCCCACTGCGGCTGGGCGATGGCACGTCCCGCCGGGCCGCCGGTGATGGCGGGGAGGTTGACGAACAGGTGCGTGCCCAGGAACACGAGGCCGATGGTCACGATGGCGAGGTAGAGGCCGCGCAGCCGCAGCGCGGTCGGTCCCACCAGCAGGCCGACCAGGCCGGCGACCACGCCCGCTGCGGGGATCCAGATCGCCGCGTTGACGTTGTGATCGCCAAGGAAGGCCGCGGTGTAGGCGCCGACGCCGAGGAAGAAGGCGTGACCGAGCGAGACCTGTCCGGTGTAGCCGGTGAGCACGTTGAGGCCGAGCGCCCCGATGGCCGCGATGAGGATGAAGTCGGTGGTGCTCAACCAGAACGCTCCGAGGAAGAACGGCAGGCCCAGGCCCACCACGAGCACGACGATGACCAGGGCGCCTCGCAACCAGAATCGGCGGTCGGCGAGGCGCCCCTGCGTCGGCCGTGCCGCCTGCGCGATCACACCCGCTCCACCGGACGCTGCCCGAACAGGCCATACGGCTTGATCAGCAGCACGAGGATCATCACCACGTACGGGGCCACCGCGTAGAAGTTGTGACCGAGCCAGGGCAGGTTGCTGCTGTAGCCGTCGAAGAACTCGTAGACGAGCCCGATCACCAGGCCGCCGACGACGGCGCCGATCGGGGAGTTGAGGCCGCCGATGATGATCGCCGGAAACGCGATCAGGGCGATGTTGCTGATGCCCAGGTCGAGCAGGCTGGGGGCGCCGCTCAGGAAGATGCCGGCGATGGTGGCCAGCCCGCCCGCCAGCCCCCAGGCGATGGCGTTGACGCGGCGGACGGGGATGCCGGCGGCCATCGCCGCCTCCTCATCGATGGCGGTGGCGCGAGTGGCCAGCCCGTACCGCGAGTAGCGGTCGAAGAGGAAGAATCCGACCAGCACCGCCGCGGTGACGATGACGGCCCAGATCTTCACCCAGAGGAAGACGACGCCACCGGCCTGCAGGCTCGAGGTGCCCCAGGGATCGCCGACGCCGTTGGTGCGCTCGTTGCTGCCGAAGATGGCCGATACCAGCGCGACGATGATGATGTTGAGCCCGATGGTGATCATCACCACCGTGAACACCGCCTGGCCCTGGACACGGCGGAGGACGAGCATCTGGAACACGATGCCGATGACCACCATCGCCGCCACCCCGAACACCGCGGCCACCAGGAAGGGCAGGTTGCGGTCGACCGCGGCCGTCGACACCAGGTAGGCGCCCAGCAGCAGGAAGGCGCCCTGGGCGAAGTTGATGACGTTGCTGGCGCGATGGATGGCGGTGAAGCCAAGCGCGATCAGCGCGTAGACGCAGCCCAGGGCCGCGCCGTTGAACAGCAGCTGCACGAACGTGGTCACGCGGTGGCCTCCAGCGGCTCGCCGAGATAGGCACGGATCACCCGCTCATCGCGCTGAACGGCGGCCGGCGTTCCGTCGGCGATGAGCTTGCCGAAGTCGAGCACGACGACGCGCTGGGCAACCTGCATGACCATGCCCATGTCGTGCTCGACGAGAACAACCGACAGGCCGCGCTCGCGGTGCAGGCGGCGGACCAGCGCGGTGATCTCGTCGCGCTCGGCGGTGCTCATGCCGGCCACCGGCTCGTCGAGCAGCAGCAGGGTCGGCTCCATGGCCAACGCCCGGGCCAGCTCCACCCTCTTCTGAATCCCGTAGGGGAGGGTGGCGACGTACGCCCCCGCGTATCTCTCGATGCCGCAGAAGCCCAGAGCCTCCATCGCCGCGGCGCGGTGGCGGCGTTCCTCGCCCCGCGCGAACCCGTACCAGAGGCCACCGCGCAGTGCACCGCTGCGCAGCAGGTGATGGCGGCCCAGCATCACGTTGTTGAGCACGCTGAGGTTGCGGAACAGGCCGAGGTTCTGGAGCGTCCGCGCCACCCCCGCGCCGGCGAGGTCGTCGACGTGCATGGTGGTGAGGTCGCGACCGCGCAGCGACACGCGTCCGCTGGTCGGGCGGTAGATGCAGGACAGCACGTTGAACAGCGACGTCTTGCCCGCGCCGTTGGGGCCGATCACGGCCAGCAGCTCGCCCTCGTCGACCCGCAGCGTGATGCCCTCGAAGGCGGTCACCGCCCCGAAGCAGAGCTTCAGGTCGGTGGTCTCGAGGATCGGCTGCGACGTCACGTGTCGACGCTCGCGGTGACGAGGTCGCTGCCGGCGACGGTGCCCAGGTACGACGCGCGGACGGACTCGTCGGCCACCAACGCGGCGGTGTCGGCCGACTTGACGATGCGGCCGGTCTCCAGCAGGTGCGCCTGGTTGGTGGTGGCCTGCGCCAGCGCGGTGCTCTGTTCGACGAGCAGGAGGCCGACGCCGTCGTCGCGGTTGATCCTGGCAAGCACGTCGCCGATGCGTCGCACCACCAGCGGCGCGAGCCCGAGCGACGGCTCGTCGAGGAGCAGCAGGCGCGGGCCGGCCATCAACGCGCGCCCGACGGCGAGCATCTGCTGCTCACCGCCACTGAGCAGGCCGGCGCAGACCTCGAGGCGAGGCTCCAGCTGCGGGAACAGGTCGAGGACATGGGCGCGGAGCACGTCGGCGCGGCGGCTGCTGACGAATCCGCCGGCGCGGAGGTTGTCAGCGACGCTGAGGTCGGCGAAGATGCGCCGTCCCTCGAGCACCTGCGCGATGCCGGCTCGCACCAGCCCCGCGCAGTCCGCACCGGTGATGTCGCGGCCGTTGAAAAGGACACGCCCGGCGTCGACCCGTCCACCATGAAAGCGCAGCAGCCCGCTGATGGCGCGCAGCACGGTGCTCTTGCCGGCACCGTTGGCGCCGAGAAGGCTGACGGCACCGCCGTCGGGTATCTCGAAGGACACCGCATCGACGGCCAGGAGTGTTCCGCCGTAACGAACCGTCAGCCCTTCGACGCTGAGCAGACTCACCGTTTCACTCCACCCCTCGGCTCGCTCGGAACGGTCCCACGAGTGTCGAGGCCGGATGCTAACATGAATCCTGAATCAGGTTCCAGCGTGCGTAGCGAGGGATTCGATGCCGGCAGTGCGTGCGGAGGCAAACGCATTGACCGCGCGGGGCGAACGCACCAGGCGGCGGTTGCTGGCGGCGGGCGAGGAGGTCTTCGGCCGCCGCGGTTACCAGTTCGCCTCCATCGCCGAGATCACCCAGGGCGCCGGCGTGGCGCAGGGCACCTTCTACCTGTACTTCGACAACAAGCGCGAGCTGCTCCGCGCTGTCATCGAAGAGCGTGGCCACGAGCTCCGGGCCACGCTGGCGCAGGCAGCGGCGACGATGTCGGGGCGCGTCGACAAGGAGAAGGCCGGGTTCGTCGCGTTCTTCGCCTGGATGGCGCGCCATCGTTCGCTGTACCGCGTGGTCCGCCAGGCGGAGTACGTCGACGATGACCTCTACCGCGGTTGGTACCGGCAGCTCGCCGACGGATACGCCGCCGCCCTGCGCGCGGC
>DATBEL010000046.1:0-6088 GCA_036276135.1 Candidatus Dormiibacterota bacterium | reverse complement strand
ACTGGAAGATCGGGATGCGCAGGGCCACGGCCCCCGGGGCGACTCTCACGGCTGCCCCGGCCCCACCGACGGGGTCGACGGGTTGGTGTTGGTGAGCTGCTGGTGGATGGTGATCTCGCCGTACACCAGGTACGGCTGGCGCGAGTGCTCGCGGAGCACGCCCATCACCATCATCATCAGGCTCACCGTCAAACCCAGCACCAGCGCGGCCCGCTGCGCGCCGCGGCTGCTGCCGCCGGGCCTGATGTGGCCGCGTGACAGCGCGGTGGCGTACGCCGTCACCGACCACAGCCCGAAGATGACCATCCCGATGAGCGCGGCCGCCTTGAAGGGGATGAAGTTGCCGACCGGGTTGAGCAGCCCGCCCTGCCACCACGGACGGTTGCCGGCAGCGGCGATCGCGTCGGCGTACGAGCCCGAGAACCACGACGGCTGCACGGCCAGGAGCAGCATCACGATCAGCGCGATCATCAGGAACAGCTGGCGCCGGGCGTGGGGAGCGCCGCTTCGCACCATCCGCCGCCAGAAGAACAAGGACGCCAGGATGAAGATCATGCCGAGCAGGAAGATCTGTACCAGGAAGACGTTGGAGAGGTCGCCGAACATCAGCGTGTACCAGGCGCCGTACGCGTGCAGCTGGATCTCCTTGGCGTACGAGTAGCCCACCCACGGCTGCATCAGGCTCAGGGCCACCGCCCAGATCACCCCCCACTGCGTCACCCACTCCCAGTGGAGGATCTCCGCACGACGCGTCTCTGCCTCGAGGTGACCGGTGGCCATGGCGCCGACCGAGTGCAGCGGACGCAGCGTTGGCGGCGCGTCCGGCTGCGGCTCGCGTGAATGGCGCGTCAGCCGCAGGTAGTTGAAGGCCCCGATCACCGCGATGACCGCCCCCGCCCAGGCGATGTTGCCGATGGTGCGATGGATGGTCAGCGGGAGGTCGGTCGGGTTGAGGATCTGGTTGAGCAGGCTGATGTCGCCGCCGTTGGGGGTGAGCATGAACGACGCCACCACGTCGATGAGGAACATCTGCCACCACAGCGAGATGTTGAGCAGCACCATCAGGGCCAGTCGCAGCCGCCGGTGCTCGCGCAGCCGGTCCCAGTTGGCGTACAGCGTGTACAGCAGCACGACCTCGGAGACGAACATCGCCGCCTCGAACACCAGCACCCAGAAGGCCACCTGCTGCAGCGCCGTCCAGAGGATCGCCCACAGACCGGTGAGCACGAAGAGGACGAAGAGGATGGCGACCGCCGAGCCGAAGCTGAAGACGTACGTCTGCGCCTTCACCAGCATGTGGGCCAGCCGTCCCTGACGCTCGTCCTTGCGCGCCATCGAGATCGCCTCGGACACCACCGCCAGCGTGGAGGAGCCGGTGAGGAAGGTGGCGATCTGGATGTGCACCAGCGCCACCACCGCCACGACCACGCCGTTGGTGACGATGCTGCCGCCGACCGTCGACAGAG
Organism: Candidatus Dormiibacterota bacterium; assembly: GCA_036276135.1. GTDB lineage: Bacteria > Chloroflexota > Dormibacteria > Aeolococcales > Aeolococcaceae > Aeolococcus. The sequence goes on along the minus strand of DATBEL010000046.1, from coordinate 4,622 downwards.
AGTCGAGGAGGAAGTGGGCGCTCACAGGTTGTACAGCCTGTTGATGCCGAGAATGGCGAAGAACACCACCGTGAACACCATGAACAGCGCCGGGATGATGACCTCGGGCCGGCGCAGCGGACGGCGTTCGACCGAGCGGTCGATGAACGGCAGGAAGAGCAGCAGCGCCGCGCCGATGCCGAGCACCCCGAAGACACCGATGGCGATCAGCGGGCTGGACGGCGCCACCACCAGGAACTGGTCGAGCGGCAGGAAGAACCACTCCGGCGTCGGCACGTAGGTGAGCGTGGCCGGGTCGGACGGGCCGTCGAGCGGAGCGCCCGAGATCAGGCCCATGACGAAGATGACGGCGATGAGCCCGGTGCTCAGCGCCACGTCCTTGAAGAGCTGGTTGGGGAAGAACCCGACCGTCTCGGTCGGCGCCGCGTAGCGCCGCTCGATCCGCTTGGTCGGGTAGGGCGGCTCGGCGCGACGGATCCTGTCGCCGATCTGCTTCTCCTCGTCCTCGCCGGGGTCGGTGTCGTAGTTGACCCACGCGCCGAACTCGCCGTGGCGGCGCAGCAGGTAGAGGTGCGCCCCGATGAAGCTGAGGAGCAGGAAGGGCAGCACCCAGATGTGGATGGCGAAGGTGCGGGTCAGGGTGATCGGGCCGACGAAGTCACCGCCGCGCCACAGGGTGCGGATGGCGTTGCCGATGAAGGGAAGGTAGTGCGGGATGTTGGTCACCACCACGGTGGTCCAGTACGCCGCCTGGTCCCACGGCAGCATGGCGCCGGTGATGGCCAGGCCGAGCACCAGGAAGAACAGCACCGCGCCGGAGACCCAGTTGAGCTCGCGCGGGCGCTTGTAGCTGGCCGACAGGAAGGTGCGGAGCATGTGCAGGCCGATCACGAAGATGAGCGTGTACGAGCCCCAGAGGTGCAGCCCGCGCACCCAGGCGCCGAAGGCGTCGCTGCTGCGCAGGTAGTCGAGACTGTTGAAGGCGTCGTTGACCGACGGCACGTAGTCGAGCAGCAGGAAGATGCCGCTGAAGAGCTGCAGCAGGATCAGGGCCAGGGTGGCGCTGCCCAGCGCGTATGCCCATCCCCCCTTCTTCGGCACCGCCTCGTACAGGCCCTTGTGGAGCAGCTCGGTGGCACCGGTGCGATCCTCGAACCACTCCGTGCCACCTCTGAGCTTGGACTTGAACGGTCGGGTGAGCCAGCGAGTGACCATGGCTAGATCGACTCGTCCAACTGGTTCTCGATCTCCAGGATGGTGCGTCCGGACGCGTCGGTGTGGGTGCGGTGCACCCACTGCGGCAGCGGCTGTGGCGGCGGCCCGCCGATGTTGTGGCCGTCGATGTCGTACAGCCCACCGTGGCACGGGCAGAGGAAGTTGCCGAGAGTGGTGTCCCAGTGCACGTCGCACTGCATGTGCGTGCAGATGTTGCTGAACGCGCGCATGCTGCCATCGGGCCTCTTGACGACGTACACGATCCTCCTGACCGGCGGCGTCGGGTAGCCGGTGCCGACCGGGACCTCGGCCACCAACGGGGTGGGCACGTTGATGGGAACGTTGTCGATGGGCCCGACGGTGACCCACGACAGCTTCTGCTTGGTGAACAGCGGGCTGAGCAGGAAGCCCACGGCGGGGACGCTGAGCATCACGCCGACAAGACCCATGCCCAGCCCGGTGCCGCGGATCAGCGCCTCCCTGCGGGTCAGCTGCTTCACGGGCCCCCACCCCCCTGGGTGGCGAGCAACCCGCCGATCGCGGTGACGTAGATGCCGGCGATGGCCAGGAAGCTGAAGGTCACCGCGCCGGCGATCACCGCCGCCGGCCCGTGGGCACCGCTCCGCCAGAGGTGGCGCACGCCGACCAGGGCGTACGCGGTGCCCAGCACCACCACCAGAAGGATGGCGAACAGCAGCAGCGAGAAGTACCAGGCGGCCTGGAACTGTCCGGCGCGGGCGAGCATCGGGTGGATCACGGGTACAGCCCCGGCGGTGGGGTGTACTGCTGGTGCGCGTCCACCTGGCGCAGCTCGCCGTAGACGGCGTAGTCGCCGCGGGCGTGTTCCTTGATGTAGCCCATCAGCAGCGTCGTCGCCACCGAGAGGGTGCCGATGGTCACCAGCGCGTTGCGCCCGATCCGCGATGCCGAGCCGGTGACGCGGAGGGAGTCGTCCTGGCGGGTGCGGCGGCCGCCAAATCGCAGCGCGAGGTTGACCGCGGTGACGACCATGGCGAGGCCCAGCCCGAAGTAGCGCAGCTGGTTGAGGCTGTCGCCCAGCACCGCGCTGGGGAGGGACGCGATCGTCATGCCGGCCAGCGACAGGACGATCGCCACCCGGCTGATCGTGGTCCACTCGCGCGGGCCGCCGTCCTCGCTGGCCAGGGCGATGTTGCCGCCGATGAACAGCGCGCCCACCAGGCACTCCTGCGCCACCATGAACGACGCGGTGCCGCCGCTGAGCAGGTTGTCGAAGAAGCCCGGCTCACTCTGCTTGATCACCTCGATGAGCACGAATCCCTCGATGGGCATGATCAGCGCGAAGAGCAGGCCGACGCGGAGGTTGACCCGCGCTGCCCACGATTGGAACGAGCGCTCGGCGGCGTCGCCGCGGCCCCGCCAGAGTCGCAACGCCGCGTAGGCCGCGCAGAACAGGGCCGTCCAGCTGATGTTGCCGGTGAGCCGGTGCAGCAGCAGCGGCCAGTACACCGGGTTGAACACCGGCTCGGTGAGCCCGGCGTCCACCGGGTTGATCAGGTAGGCGTCGATGCCGACGATCAGCACCATGAACAGCGTCTGCAGCGCGGCCACCGCGGTGCCCAAGATGGCGTGGGGTCGCGGCCGCATCGAGGCGAAGGTGTTGCGGTACCAGACCAGCAGCGGGGCGAGCAGCAGGAAGAGACCGAAGGCCACGGCCACCAGCCAGAGGAACTTGTTGACCAGCTGGCCGAACTCGTTGGCCCACAGCCCGGTCAGCAGCACCACCGCGAAGACCGCGAAGGTGACGCCCAGGCTGAACACCAGGTAGTAGCTGTTGGCGAGGCTCCGCGCGTAGCGCGCGGTGCGCGGGTCCCCGGTGACGACGTGGTGCCACTCCGCCGCGATCGCCAGGGTGATCGCCCCGAGGCTGAACTCGGCGATGGCGATGTGGATGAGGAAGACGATCCCGACGGACACGTTGTTGCCGATCCCCGGGAAATCGGGCGTGGTGACCTGGAGGCCGAGCACCGTCAGCCGTCCGGGTACGGCGCGGTCATCCTCCGGCCCAGGTCGTCGACCACCGGCGCGGTGATCTCGTTGAGCCCCCCACCGCGCCCGGGCGTGCCGGTCAGCGTCGCGTTGGTGCCCGCGGCCGGGGCGCGGTGCACCGGACAGCCGCCGGTGGGCGCCGCGTCTCCCCCACCCGCCGGGCAGCCGGCCGCCTCGGTCGCCGGGTCACCGTTGCGCTGCATGCGGGCCCGCGCCTCGGCGATGCCGGCCTCGACGTGGATGACGCCGACCTGCGGGGCGCCGAGCGCGATCGCCAGGCGCTCGACCTGCTCGGTGGCGAGGTTGCGCAGGAAGCCGGCGGGGATGCGGTCCATGCGGTCGTCGGCCTCGTCGGTCCAGGGCAGGCGGCGGCGCTGGTCGACCTGCGGCCCGGTGTGGCGGTCGGTGCCGAGTGGGGCACGGTGCGGGCCGGCGTTCTCGTCCAGCGCGTCGAGCTCGGGGCGCACGAACGGCTCGGCCACCTCGGCGGTGATCGCCGGCAGGCGCCGGGTGCGGGCGTGCTTCTCCACGATGGCCTTGACGCGGCGGCGCAGATATCCCGCGGGAAGCTGCTGGAGGACTCGGCGCGCCTCGACGGTCCAGCCGAGCTTGGCGCCGTCGAACGCCGTCTGGGCGGCGTCGCCCTCACCGGCGGCGGCGGCTCGCATGGCGTCGCTGTCCAGCCTCTCGAACCCCGCCGCGTCGCCGCCGCACACCGGGCAGAGCTGCGGGGTGTCGCTGCGCGCCGCGTAGCCGCAGGTGCGACAGACGGCGCGCGCGTCCTCGAGAGGGGGCTCGTCGACCATGGCACGCTCGGCCTGGTCGACCGCGGCGGCGGTGGCCGCGATGGTGCGCATGGTCCGCGCGAACGGCATCAGCTCGTCGAGCGCGATGGCCACGTCGCCGGAGGAGACGACGCTGTGGCCGCGCTCCATCGCCCAGCGGAGCACGGCGGTCCGCGCCAGCCCGCGCGCGCCGCCCGGCACGGTGGCCATGCGGTCCTCGGCCTCGGGCGTCCACACCACCGAGGCGTCGGCGCGCACGTCGATGGGCGGCGTGTAGCTGCCACTGCTGACCAGAACGTTGCAGGGGGCGAGACGGAGCAGCTGCTCGGTGTTGCTGCCCATGTCCATCGCGGCATCGGAGTGCACCCCGATGCGGCCGAGCACGAGCAGCCAGGGGCGCGTCTCGCGGGCGTGGCGCAGCACCCGCTCGAAGGCCTTGCCGTCGAGCAGGGTGATGGGCAGGTCGACGCCCTCCTCAGCGGCGGTGGCCTTGGCCACGCGGAGGTGGGACTCGTAGATCTTGGCCAGGCCGGTGTCGATGATCTCCTCGTGGAGTGCCTCCTGCTCCTTGAAGCGGAAGATCTTCGAGGCCTT
>DATBEL010000045.1:0-13876 GCA_036276135.1 Candidatus Dormiibacterota bacterium | reverse complement strand
GCGGCGGTCTGCCTGGCGCGCTCCACGCCCTCCAGCGCCTCCTCGAGGGCGGTCTCGGTGGGGTCCGCCTCCTCGACGCCGTATACGCGCGCCAGGGCGCCTTTGATCTGCGCCACCGTGTTGCTGCGCAGCACCTGGATCGGGATGCCGGTCGCCTCGGCGGAGCGCACCGGCGAGTCCTTGCGCCGGTAGTAGTTCTTCAGGGTCATCACCATGTCGGCGTCGTCGACGTTGTGCTGGATGCGCACCGGAACCTGCAGCTCACGCACTGATTGCTCCAGGTAGGTGCGCGACACCCCGTACGGGAACACCGACAACGGCTGCATCGGTCGCGGCGTTGCGTGCCCAGCTCCCGTGCCCTCATATGAGGTTTCGCGCGTCCCGCGCTCGCGCTGGGCCATGTACTCCTCGACGTCGAAGCCGCGGCGGCGAACGCGCTCACGCGGACGCCGTCGGCCACTGCCGGGCCCGAACGGGGCGGGCTCGAATGCCGGCGGCGGCGGGATGCTGGTGTCGATGCGACTGACGATCTCCCCGTCGTTGCCGCGCAGGCGGAGCTGGGGTGGCTTCATGCGCCCGCGCAGCGCCTCGTCCACGGTCTCATCCAGCGGCATGTGCACGACGACGCGGTCGCGTTCCTGGATCTCGATGAGCACGCCGAAGGTCGGCGGCGCCTTGCGTTCCAGCACGCTCTTCTGGGTGCCGCGCCGGCGCGCCTCCTCGTCACCGAGCGTCACCGTCTGGATGCCGCCGAGCAGGTCGTTGAGGGTGGGGTTGACGAGCAGGTTGTCGAGCTGCGAACCGTGGGCGGTGCCCACCAGCTGCACACCGCGCTCGGCGATCGTCCTCGCGGCGATCGCCTCGCGCTCGGTGCCGATCTCATCGATGACGATGACCTGGGGCATGTGGTTCTCGACCGCCTCGATCATCACCGCGTGTTGCTCGGCCGGGGTGCGCACCTGCATGCGCCGGGACCGTCCGATGCCGGCGTGAGGGATGTCGCCGTCACCACCGATCTCGTTGCTGGTGTCGACGATGACAACGCGCTTGTCGCACTCGTCGCTGAGCACACGCGCACACTCACGCAGCATCGTCGTCTTGCCAATCCCGGGAGGTCCCAGCAGCAGGATCGACTCTCCGTTGATGACGATGTCCTTGATGATGTCGATGGTGCCGGTGACCGCCCGGCCCACCCGGCATGTCAGCCCGACGACGGTGCCGGCGCGGTTGCGGATGGCGCTGATGCGGTGCAGGGTTCGCTCGATGCCGGCGCGGTTGTCGTCGCCGAAATCACCGACACGCTCGGTGACCCACTCGAGGTCGCGGTGGGTCACCTGCACGGCATCGAGGATCGCCTCGCCGTCGGTGAAGCGCGCCTCGGGTTCGCGGCCGAGGTCGAGCACGATCTCGAGCAGATCGCCACGCTCCTGCGAAAGCCTTTGCGCAGCAACGGCGACGCGGGGTGGAAGTGCCTCGAACAGGAGGTTGAGCTCCTCCTGCCATGACGAACCATAGGGCATCATCTCGGCGACGATCTCTCTCTCCTTTCTGGTGGACGCAACACTGTCAGCGACGGTGAGGAGACATGCGAGCCGGCGATGCCGGCATGGGCGAGCACCCGCTTCTTCTGCCTGGCGACGCTCCCGATTCGAACCTTGACGCCGAGGTCGCGCACCAGCAGGAGTTGCGTGCCGTAGACGGCGAAGCCGCGGTGCTGCAGCGAGCGGATCAGCTCGGAATCGTAGTGACGAAGGACGCAGGACACCGGTTGCGGAGGCAGCTCGCGGAGGACCGCGTCGAGAAAGCCCTCGCGAACGGCCGGGTCATGCGCCTCGCACATCAGCGACAGGATGCTCGGACGCCCGGAGCCGGCGGGCCGGATGGCCGCCCAGCCGACTACGCCGGGTCGCTCGGCGACGAAGTGCTTGACGTCGTCGCGGCCGATGCGGGCGACGCTTCCGTCGGCGAACGACGCCTGCCACGTCTTCAACGACGGCGCCTCGAAACCGGCGATGTGGCTCGGGGTCACGCGCTGGTAGAGCATGTGGATCGCGGCCGCATCCTCGCGGCGTCCGGGACGGATCACCAGCGCCTCGGCGTCGCCGGCCGGGATCTGGTCGGGGCTCTCGTGGAACAGGATCTGCTCGGTGGCGAACTGGGTGAATCCCTGCTCCAGGAACACACCCACCAGCGGATGGTCCAACGGCAGGCGCACGTGGAAGCGGTGCACGCCCTGCTCAAGGCCGCGGTTGCAGAGGTGGGCGACGAGGTGCTCGCGCGCGAAGTGGCCGGCTCCGCCCGGCGCCACGCAGAGGTTGACGATCTGCCAAACCGACGGCCGTGTCGATGCCCCCTGCGCCTGGATGAACCCGACGACTCCCTCGTTGTCGTCGACCGCGACGAAGAGCACGCCGCCCGTGTCACTGAGTGGCACCAGCGAGGAGAGAGTCTTGCTGAGCGCGTACCAGAGCCGCAGCAGCGTCGCCTGCGGAACCGGGCTGTCGGGGCGCTGGCTCAATCCCCCCTCGTCGGCGGCGAGCGAATCCCGGTACAGCTGCTCGACACGAGCCAGGTCGCGGAAGGACGCCGCGCGCACGTTCACGCCGCATCCTCGATCTTCGTCCTGCGCAGCCCGTCGAGGAACAGCCGGTGGACGCGGTCATCGCCGGTCATCTCGGGATGGAAGGTCAGACCGATGTGCGGGCCCTGCCGCACCGCCACCGGCTCACCGTCGAGGCTCGCGAGCACCTCGACGCCGGTGCCGACCTCGGTGATTCGCGGGGCGCGGATGAAGACGCCGCGGAAGGGGCTTGCGCCGAGCCCGGACACGCTGAGGTCGGCCTCGAACGAGTCCACCTGGCTGCCGTAGCCGTTGCGCAGCACGGTCACGTCGAGGGTGCCGCTGGCGAGCTGGTCGTCGGTGCCATCACGGATGGTTCGGCTGAGGAGGATGAGCCCGGCACAAGTGGTCAGCGTGGGCAGGCCGGCGTCCAGTCGCTTGCGGAGCGGCTGCTCGAGGTCGAAGGCGCGCAGCAGCTTGCTCATGGTCGTCGACTCACCGCCCGGGATCGCCAGGGCATCAACCGCCTCGAGCTCATCGGCGAGCCGCACCGCAGTGGCCTCAGCCCCGCAGCGGCGGAAGGCGGCGAGGTGTTCGCGGACGTCGCCCTGGAGAGCAAGGACTCCGACGCTGGTGATGTTCAGCTTTCCCAGCCGACGAGGCAGCGCCGGTCGGCGCGGAGCCTGCACATCGTCATCAGCACCTGGTCAGTGTACCCCTGCCGGCCGCTCGATACTCGTGCCTTCGAGGCCTACCACCCGCGGGTGGAGAGCAGCTCCTCGCGGGGCATGCCGGCGACGTCAAGCCCGCGCATCGCCGGGCCCAGCCCGGCGCTGACCTCGGCGATCACCTCGGGCTTGTCGAAGTACGTGGTGGCGGCAACGATCGCCTTGGCGTAGTGAAGCGGGTCCTCGCTCTTGAAGATGCCGCTGCCGACGAAGTTGCCCTCGGCGCCGAGCTGCATCATCAGCGCGGCGTCGGCGGGAGTGGCTATACCGCCGGCCGAGAAGTTGACCACAGGCAACCGGCCGGTCTCGGCGATCTCCACCACCAGCTCGTAGGGTGCCTGGAGGCGCTTGGCCTCGGCCATCAGCTCGTCGCGCCGGAGTCCCTGGATGCGCCGGATGCCACCACGGACGGCGCGCATATGGCGCACCGCTTCGACGACGTTGCCGGTGCCCGCCTCGCCCTTGGTGCGGATCATCGCCGCGCCCTCGCCGATGCGTCGCAGGGCCTCGCCGAGGTCGCGCGCACCGCAGACGAAGGGGATGGTGAACGCCCACTTGTCGATGTGGTGCTCCTCGTCGGCGGGCGTGAGCACCTCGGACTCGTCCACGTAGTCGATGCCCAGCGCCTGGAGCACCTGCGCCTCGACGAAGTGACCGATACGAGCCTTGGCCATGACCGGGATGGTCACCGCCTGCTTGATCTCGGTCACCAGGCTGACCGCGCTCATCCGCGCCACGCCACCGTCCCGGCGGATGTCGGCGGGCACGCGCTCGAGAGCCATGACCGCCACCGCCCCCGCCTCCTCGGCCACCCGGGCCTGCTCAGCGGTGACCACGTCCATGATCACGCCGCCCTTGAGCATCTCCGCCAGGCCGCGCTTGACGCGCAGGCCGCCGGTCTGGTGGCCGTTGCTCGCGCCTGTGTGGGTTGCTCCGTTCTCTGTGACCACTGCGATCTCCTGTGTGTCCCTCGCACATCATTCTCGCAGACGCTCGGGAGAACGCCACCGGGCGGCCCTATGGGGTCAGCAGTTGATCAGGCAGCGACGTGGGCGGCGGCGCTGACACGGGCCGAGGACGACAGCTCGAAGTGGTAGATCAGCTGGTAGCCGAAAAGTGTCGGCCGCAGCGCCACGGCGAGACTGTCGGCAGCCCTGACCGCGCGTGTCAGCGGACGGTCCGTGGAGCTGGTCAGCGCATCGAGCGGCAAACCGGTCACGTGACGGCGGAGCGCGACCAGCCCGGCGTTGCGAGTCAGCCGCTCGAAGCTGCGCCGGGTGAAGAAGCGCACATGGCCGTGATCGAGGATGCCGCGCTGGTCGTAGTCGAACAAGCCGAGTGCGGTACGGCCGCGCGAGTACCAGTGGCCGAAGTTCGGCACCGAGGTGATCACCGCACCGCGCGGCACCAGCACGCTGTGGAGCTGGGCAAGCAGGTCCTCGGGCCGGCGCAGGTGCTCGAGCACGTCGGCGCATACGACGACATCGAAGGGCTCTGCGGCGATGACGTCTGCCGGCAGACCGCGGTCGAGGTCCGATTGGAAGAACTCGTCGCAGCGTTCGCGAACATGGGGAAGCTCTTCGCTGTCGACTCCGGTCACGTGGTGTCCCAGGGCCCGCACCCGCGATGCGAAGGCCCCACCGCTGCAACCGAGGTCGAGGACGCGCGACGCGGGCATCTGCCTGAGCCAGTCGAGGATGACCCCGTGCGAGCTGTCCTCGCTCTCCTTGATCTTGTACTCGGCGTCGACGGAGGCGGGGCCACCCGACATGAAACCGTGCTTGGCGAGGCGGTAGCGCACCACGTCGGCCGAGACGTCCCGCGCGTACTTCATGCCGTTGACTGAACAGATCTCGTCGCCGTAGTAGGTGGGGATGGGGATCTCCACGATGCGCTTGCCCCTGTCCACCAGCTGGATGATGATCTGGGTGTCGAAGTTGAACCCATCGCTGGTCTTGTCGAGGTCCAGCGCGCGCAACGCCTTGACGCTGTAGGCGCGATAGCCGGAGTGAAACTCCGAGAGCGAGGTGCCCAGCGCCCTGTTCTCGAACCGTGTGAGGATGCGGTTGCCGACGAACTTGTAGAGCGGCATGCCGCCTTTGCGAGCAGCGCCCTTGATCAGCATTCGCGAGCCGAAGACGGCGTCGCACTCACCGCGCTCCAGTGGCGCGACCATCTCCGGCAGGCATTCGGGTGCGTACTGCCCGTCCCCGTGAAGGAGCACGACGATGTCCAGGCCGCGCTCGATGGCGAGGCGGTAGGCAGCCTTCTGGTTGCCGCCGTAGCCGAGGTTCTGGGGATGGCGCAGGATGGTCAGCGGGAGGTCGGTGACCACCTGCTTATAGCCGAGGCCGACCAGGTAGGTCGAATCCTGGCTGGCGTCGTCACAGACGAGCACCTCCTCGACCCGCGACCGGAAGGCCGCCGGGATGCGATCGAGGACGTGGGCAAGCGTCGAGACCGCGTTGTAGGCGACGACGATGATCCCGATTCGCGGAGCGCTCAGCGGACCCAGCGCCACCAGCGGTGGGCGGACTCCGTCTTCGATTCCCGTCATGCCGCCATCGAACACCGACGCACGCCCCCGCGGAGCGTGCGTCGCAGGGCTGCGACCGCCTCGCAGTCACCCCGTTCCACGGGCGGGCAGGATTCGAAACAGTCAGCGCTTTCGCGGGGCCGCCCTGGCGGCGACCCCGGTCTTCTTGGGCGTCGCCTTGCTGGTGGCTCTTGACGTGGGCTTCCTGGCGCTCTTCTCCACCTGGGAGCGCAGGTTGCGCACCGACTGCTCGATGTTGCCGCGCACGATCGGCTCCGCCACTCGCGAGACCATCCGCCCGGCGATGCCACCCGGTAGCTCGTACTCCATGTCGAACGTCGCCCTGGTGCCGTCGCCGCTGGGCGTGAAGGTCCACTTTCCCTTCTGCTTGAACCCCTCGACGGACGTCCAGCCGATCGCGGCGTTCTGCGTCCAGGTGGTGATGTCCACGACCGACGACAGGGTCATCGGGCCGGCCTTCATCGCCACCGCGAACTTCGCACCCTTGCCATGGGAATTCGGCCCCACCGGCTTCCACTTGGTGAGGTCCTTCATGTACCTGGTGGTGTTGCTGTGCTCGTCGACGTAGTCGAAGACGGCGTCGACAGGCGCCGCGATCTCCTCGCTGATGGTGATGTGCCCCATGTCAGCCTCCTCCTCCTCCTCCCGTCACGGCAGGTCAGCCCAGCACCGGCAGCCTGCGCTCGGCGGCGAGGCTGTCGAGGATTGTCTGCATCCTGCGCTCGACGTAGTGGTAGCAGGCCCAGAGCACCTCCGGGTCGTGCGGATCGAGAGCGCCGAACTGCTCGTGGAAGTCGATCGGCTCGCCAACCTGCACGGTGATCTTTGCCGGTAGCGGCAGGTGCAGGAGGAGATCACCCGGGGACAGCCCCCAGGGCGGTCCGATGACAATCGGCAGCGCCTTGAGGCGGAATCGTTCGAGGCGCAGAGCGCGTGCCAGGCGACGTCCGTCGCTGGCCACGAACACCGTCTCGTGGCCGCCGATGCTCACCACCGGCTGCACCGGCACGCGTTCCTGCAACGCCAGACGGATGAACCCGGTGCGCCGCGCCAGGCGGATGGTGTTGCGCATCGACCAACTGCGGAACACGTCCTCGTCACCGCCCGGGTACACAAGGACGGACGCACCGCGGCGCAGGGCGTTGCGGGCGGCGTCGGGATGCGCCGGCAAGGTGCCCACCCTGCGCAGCCATGTGCCGGTGAAGGGCAGTCCCATGACCACGTTGTGGGCGAGCGCGTACGCCTCCCGCTCGGTGCCGAAGTGGCGCATGAAGTTGACCATGAACACCCAGGTGTCCGGCGTTGCCAGGCCGCCGCTGTGGTTGCCGACGATGAGCACCGGCCCGCTCGCCGGGATGCGCTCGATGTCGCGCACCTCGCCACGGAAATAGATGTCGGCGAGTGGCTGCAGCCAGCGCAGCTGCGACCTGATGAACGCGGGGTCGCGATCGTCGAGCGACCCCTGCCGGCCGCGCTCGACAACGCCCTGGGCGGTGCCGTCGAGGGTGTCGATCACCTCGCGCAGGACACCGCGGTTGCGTCGCGATGACTGGACCTTCCTGGTGCGACGCGGTGCCGAGGCCAGCGCCAGCAGGTCGGCGCCGGCGCGAGTCGGCGGCGTCGAGCGGCGGGCGCGTACAGAGGCGGTGGTGTGCCGGCTCAACTGGCTCTGCTCCCTGGGTGAGCGCCCATTGTAGGTGCGTCGCAAAAGGCTTCAGCGGAGCGGGTGATAGACTCCAGCCGCCTCGGGAAGTAGCTCAGCCAGGTTAGAGTGCACGGTTCGGGACCGTGAGGTCGGGAGTTCGAATCTCCCCTTCCCGACCACCGCGTGCGCCAAAGAGTTGCCATCCGCTGCGTTTTCTGGCATGGTCGCGCCGTCCAGCGCCACACCCCGATGACGTCTCAATCTGATCAACCTTTGGCCCTGGCGAGAAGGGGGTCCGGCGCGGTGCGTCTGCGGGTCGCGTGAGGTTGCGGTGGGCTGCGCTTGTCGCAGCCGCGCTGGCGGTGGTGGTCCCGACGATGGTTGCCGCCCCGCCGGTTGCCCGGGCCGACCTGACCACCATCAGTGGCGGCGCGTTGCGCCAGGGGTGGGTGTCCAATGAGACCGCGCTGACCCCGGCGGCGGTTGCCGGCGGGCTCCACCTGACGCTCGACACGGCGTTGGGCAGTGCCGGCCAGTTGTACGGGGAGCCGCTGGTGATCGGCTCCGAGGTCATCGTCGCCACCGAGACGGATTGGGTGTACGCGGTGAATCGCTATACCGGCGCCGTTATCTGGTCGACGTCGCTTGGCACACCTGAGCCGGCCACCCAGGTGAACTGCACGGACGTCTCGCCCGACCTGGGTGTCACGAGCACGCCCGTGTACGACTCGGCCACCTCCACCATCTATGTCGCCGCTCGCACCTGGAACGGGACGACGGCAGCGTCGGCGCTATGGAAGGTGCATGCGCTGTCGCTCACCTCGGGGGCGGAGACCGTCGGCTGGCCCGCTGTCCTCGACAACACCCTGACCGCGAGCAACGATTCACAGCTCCATTTCGACCCCACCCACCACCTGCAGCGGCCAGGGCTGCTGCTCATGGGCGGCCGTGTGTTCGCCAGCTTCGCCAGCTCCTGTGACAACCTCCCTTACCAGGGCTGGATCGCGGGTGTGCCGACATCCGGAGCGCCGACGCCGCTCATGTGGACCGCCGAGCCCACCGCGACGGACGCACAGCCCCAAGCGGAAGGAGGGATCTGGATGTCGGGCGGCGGCTTGATGTCGGACGGCGCCGGCCGAATCTTCTTGAGCACCGGCAACGGGCACTGCGCGACGTTGCCACCGGCAGCCACTGACGAGTGCTTCAGTCCTGCTGTCGGCCCCGGCACGCCAACCTCGGGCACCACGGACTTGGCCGAGTCCGCGGTGCGGCTGCAGGTGCAGGGGGATGGGACGCTCACCGCGGTCGACCACTTCACTCCCTTCGACGCGCCGACTGAATCGTCGCACGATGGCGACCTCGGCTCGAGCGGGGTGACCGCGCTGTCCGACAACTTTGGCAACGTGCCCGGCCACCCCCACCTGCTGATGCTCGGCAGCAAGAGCGGCCGCGACTACCTGCTCGACCGCGATGCGCTCGGCGGCAGGGGCCAGGGGCCGAACAACACCGACACCGCGGTGGTGGCCGAGACCCTTGGGGCCGCCGGCCCGGTGTTCGGGCATCCGGCGATCTGGCCCGGCGACGGTGGCTACATCTATTTCCCCGGGTTCAGCCTCAACCCCTGCCCGAATTACACATGCGGCCTCGACGCTTACCAGGTCCACGTCACCAACGGGGTGGTCAGCCTCGACCGCGCCGGCACCGCCTCCACCCCCGTTGGCTTCGGCACCGGGTCACCGGTGGTCAGCTCCAATGGGACGGCCAGCGGGACCGCGCTGGTGTGGCAGGTGGAGATGCCCAACACCACCGGCGAGACCGTCCCCGAGCTGCGGACGTACCTGCCGGTGCCGAACAGCACGACCCACCACCTGACGATGGTGGCGCACATCCCGCTGCCCCACCGGGTGGACAAGTTCATCGTGCCGACGATCGACAGGGGCCAGGTGTTCATCGGCACCGCCGACGGCCACCTCCTGGCTTACGAAGCGTGCTCAGGGACCCCGCTCGCCGGCGACTTCACCGGCGGAGGCACGGCGGACCTGGTGTCGCTCGGCCAGACCGGAAGCTGCGTGCTCCGCTCCACAGGGACGGCGTTCACAGCACCGTCGCAATGGTCGAACGGGGCATTCTCCGGCCAGCGGGTGACTCTGAGCGCCGACGTCACCGGTGACGGCGCATCGGACCTCGTCGCGGTCAACAACACCGGCAGCCTGGTGATGCCGAGCACCGGCTCGAGCTTCGCGCAACCGCAGCGATGGTCGAGCACCCCCTTCTATGGCCAGCAGGCGACGTTCGCCGGTGACCTCAACAAAGACGGGCGAGCGGATCTCATCGCCGTGAACAACGCCAGCACGTGGATCATGCTCAGCACCGGCTCCGGGTTCTCGGCGCCGACGCCGTGGTCCAGCACCCCGTTCTACGGCAGCAGGGCAACGCTGGCAGGGGACGTCACCGGCGATGGACGCGTCGACCTCGTGGCTGTCGATGACACGGCGACGTGGGTGATGCTCAACACCGGCTCCGGGTTCTCGGCGCCGCGGCGGTGGGCGAACGTCCCGTTCTACGGCGATCGAGCCACGCGGCTGGGCGATGTCACCGGTGGCGGCCGGGCCGACCTGGTGGCCGTCAACGACGCCAGCGTGTGGGTGATGACCAGCAGCGGCGTCGGCTTCTCGGCTCCGCAGCGGTGGTCGAATATCCGGTTCTTCGGCTCAGTGGCGACCCTGGGTGGCGACGTCAGCGGCGACAGGCGGATGGACCTGGTGGCGGTCAACACCGTGGGCACGTTCGTGATGACGAGCACCGGAGTCGCTTTCAGCACCCCCGCGCGGTGGTGGGGAGGGTACCCGTAGCCAACGGCCCTGATCGCCGCGGTCAGTCGTCGCGTGCGCGCCGCGCCTTGTGTGACGCCTCCAGCACCGAAGCACTCAACAGTCCCAGCACGCCGAGCGGCGCCAACCACCACCACTCCGACCCCGCATGCGACAGCGCGGCCAGCGCAGCGAACAGCAGCACCACACCCACCGCGATCCGGTAGTCGTCGCCCACGATGAAGTCCCACCAGAAGAGCGCGAAGGCGCGAAGCTGTCTCATGCCACGCCCGGCTGCGACACGCTCTGCAGGGGGGCTGTGCGGCGCAACACGGTGACCAGCCCGACACCGACCAGCAGGGTGAGCGGGATCAGCACCGCCAGCGCCACGTCCCCGCCCGGCCACTCCACCCCGGCGCCCTCGGCGCCCCAGAACGTCCCGAAGGAGGTGAGCAGCGTGCCCACACCGAACTTCATGGTGTTCTCGGGCACTCGCGACAGCGGACCACGCACCGCCACCACCGCGGCGAGCACCACGACCACGGCTGCGGCCGCGCCGAGCACCGCGAGCCCGATGTTGCCCTGGTTGGTGCCGAACGTGACCACGATGAATGCCACCTCGAGTCCCTCCAGCAGCACGCCCTTGAAGCTCACCGTGAACCCGTAGGTGTCGAGGCGGCCGGCGGCGACCGCAACCTCGCGCGAGCGTTCGCGCTCGGCATGAAAGCTCGCCTCTTCGTCGTGAAGCGCCTTGAGACCGCCGGCGCGAAGAATCGCCTTGCGCAGCCAGCCCAGGCCGAACACGAGCAGCAACCCGCCGACGAAGAGCCGCAGGGAGCTCAGGGGTATCACCGTCAGCGCCGGCCCGAGGATGGCGACGACGACCCCGAGGGCGAGCAGCCCGGCTCCGACGCCGAACATGGCGCCCCGCCAGCCCCGGGTCACACCGACCGCAACCACGATCGTCGCCGCCTCGACCATCTCCACCGCGCTGGCGAGGAAGACCGCGACGACGAGCAGCGCGGACGAGGCGGTCACGGGCGGATCGTGGTTCTCGTGATCACGACGATGCCATCATCGCCCGCAGCGTCGAGGCCGCGTCCGGCGTGGCAACGCAGTCCGTCACCGAGCGCGCCAGTCGCGCCATACACAGGACGTCCCCTGACGTCATCCGGGCGATCACCGAGGTCCGCGGACCGAGGTAGGTGTGCCGTGTACGCTCTTCCCCCGCGCCCCCGTAGCTCAGCGGATAGAGCAGAGGTTTCCTAAACCTTGTGCCCAGGTTCGATTCCTGGCGGGGGTACGGCGCCTCCGCTAATCGTCTGTCGTGGGCGCGTAGACCTCGATGTCAAGGTGCAGCCCGCGGCGGGCCAGCTCGTCGAGGACGCCTGCCTCCACCCGGAGGGTCTCGTTGCCCTCACCCATGAACCATCCCACTGAGACGCGGGTGTTGTGGCGGTCGGCCAGCTGCTGCCACACCGTCAGGTCGGTGCTGACGCGGGTGAAGAGCAGGGTGATGTGCTCGGCGAGGAGTGCCTCGTCGGCGACGCTCCCGTGGGTGGTGATGCTCCAGAGCCCGGTGCGACGCGTCGCGGAGCTCTCGGCTGACACCGCTTCGCCGACCCGGTGCGACCGGTCGGGCGTGACGCCGAGCGCCTGACTCACCTCGTCGGGGTCGACACCCTCTCCGAAGACCGAGATCGACACCGCAAGAACGGCGGAGCCTGACATCGTGCCAGCCTAGGCCAACGGCGTCGCAGGTTGCAGCGACGACGGTGCCATCGATTGCCTCCCCCTGGTGTGGCGGGAGTCTAGCGCCACATCAGCCGGCACCTCGGCGCCACACGGCGCCCGGCACAGGACGTGCGCCGTATAGTCCGGCGCGACGGCGCAGACACAATTGGGGAGTCCTCTGACGATGACAGCCGACAACATCAAGGATGCGATCACTGGCTGGTGCAACGACAGGACCGGCCTCCAGCTGGTCGAGGATCGCACCGAGTCCGACGCCGACTTCGCGCTCGCGCTTCGCTCCGGCTCGCACGGCTCCGCGTCGGTGCCCGTCGATGTCCGGCTCGACCAGGGCGATGACCGGGTCGTGGTGAGCTCGACCTCGCCGTCCGGTGCGGATGCCGAGGCCAGGGACGGCGTGCTCTCGGCGAGGCCGGCCCTGGTCCGAGGCGAGTCATCAGGCGACAACACGGTGGTCACGGCCTACGTTTACACCGACGGATTCAACAAGCAGGCCTTCATCGTGGCGGTTGAGGAGGTGGCCAAGACCCGGTCGCTCATCGACGCGCTCACCGGGGCCGGCGCCGGCGCCGGCGAGGAGGCCCCCACGACCCCGACCGAGACAGTTGCGGTCGCCGGAGAGCGTTTCGTCTCCCAGCCGCGCTATACACCTGAGCCGAGCCAGTCGCCGGCCTGGTCGCCGGCGTCGGTGCCGTCGCAGCCTGAGCAACCGGTGGCCTCCAGCCTGCCGGCGCCGAGCTTTTCCAATCCGTCGCCTGGTGGCGGCTATTCGCCGCTGTCCGGCCAGCCCGCAGCGCAGGCCCAGCCGGCCGCCCCGGCGTTCGCGCCCACCCACACCGTTCCGCCGCAGGGCATGCAGGCATGGGCCGCGCCCGACCCGGCGGGTGCGGTCGTCGCCACGCTCGGCGGTGGTCTGCCGATCCAGGTGACCGAGGTGCGCGGCGCATGGGCCAACATCGTCTGCTCCAACGGCTGGACCGGCTGGGTCGACGGACGCATCATCGGCGTCGCCCGATAGCCGCCCGCTCGCACGGCTGACCGCGCCATGGAGCTGACCGACGCCCTGTACGAGGCGGGTGCCGACGGGGTGGCGACGATCACGCTGAACCGCCCCGACCAGCGCAACCCGCTGGGGCCGCGGATGCTTCGCGACCTGACCAGCGCGCTGCACACCGCCCGCGACGACACGGCCGTCCGCGCGGTGGTGCTCACCGGCGCCGGCGACAAGGCGTTCTGTGCCGGCGCCGACCTGGCCGGCTTTGCGGCCGACGCGGGCGAGGTGGATCGGCACGACGGCCGTGGGCTCTTCGTCGACCTCTTCCTGGCGTGCGAGGGTCTCGGCAAGCCGCTGGTCGGCTGCATCAACGGCCACGCGCTCGCGGGTGGCTTCGGCCTGGCCCTGTGCTGCGACCTCCTGGTGGCATCCGACCGGGCGACATTCGGCACGCCGGAGATCAAGGTCGGGGTCTGGCCGATGATGATCATGTCGATCGTCAACCGCAACCTCGGTCGCAAGCGCGCCATGGAGCTGTTCTTGACCGGCGAGCGCATCGACGCCGCCACCGCCCTCCAGTGGGGATTCATCAACCGAGTGGTGCCCGACGATGAGGTCCGTGAGCGCACCCACGCGTGGGCGGCGGAGATCGCCGGCTGGAGCCCGCTGGTCATGCGCCTCGGCCGCGATGCCTTCTACGCCATCGACTCGCTCGACTACGAGACGGCGCTGCGCTACCTGCAGGCACAGCTGACGGTGCTGTCGATGAGCGAGGACTTCCGCGAGGGCGTCACCGCGTTCCTGGAGAAGCGAACTCCCCACTTCCGCGG
>DATBEL010000044.1:0-2317 GCA_036276135.1 Candidatus Dormiibacterota bacterium | reverse complement strand
CGACGAGATCGGCCTGTCCGAATCGCCGATCTCGGTGCGAATGACCGGGTGTCCCAACGGATGTGCGCGTCCGTACCTCGGCGACGTCGGCCTCGTGGGCACGACCCTGGGGAAGTACGACGTGTTCCTCGGTGGCGACCCGGGAGGAACGCGGCTCAACCAGCTCTACGCGCCGGCCGTGCCGCTCGAATCCATCTGCGGGCTGTTGCGTCCGCTGCTGCGCAGCTTCGCCGCGGAGCGCGAGGGTGCGCAGGCGTTCGGGGATTGGTGCCACCGCATCGGCATCGAAGCGCTGCAGCGCCGTTTCGGCGACCCGGACATGGCGACGCGAGAGGCCGCTGTCGCCGCCGGGCGCGCATGATCCACGCGCAGCGTCCGCTCGCATACATGGTGGCGCTCGACCTCGCCGGCCGCCACTGCGTGGTGCTCGGTGGAGGCGAGATGGCCGCTCTCCGCGTGGCCGGCCTGCTCGACGCCGGCGCGCTCGTGACCGTGGTCGCGCCGGCGCTGCAACCAACGCTGGAGCAGCTGGCCGCCGCCGGGGGCATCGAGTGGACGGCGCGCGCGTACCAGCCCGGCGACCTGCGCGGCGCATTCCTGGCGCTCAACACCAGCGACGACGCGGCCACCGAACGATCGGTGCGCATCGAGGCGACGGTGGAGGGTGTGCTGCTCAACACCCACGACCGTCCCGCATCGTGCGACTTCGCCTCTCCGGCACTGGTGCGGCGCGGGCGGCTGCAGGTCGCGGTGTCGACCTCGGGCGACAGTCCCTACGTGGCCGCGGCGGTGCGGGAGCGGCTGGACAGGCTCATCGGTGCGGAGTGGGGCTCATTGCTGGCACTCGTCGCCGGTGTGCGCCGGCGGATGCGTCGCGCGAAGGTGCCTGCGACAGAGCAGCAGCGCGTCTACCGCCGGCTGCTTCGTCCCGAGGTTCGCGCGTGGCTGCGCCACCAGCGTGGTGGCGCGGTGGGCTCGCTGCTCGGAGCTGACGTGTGGGACATGGCCGCGCCCGCCGGCAGGGTGCACCTGGTCGGCGCCGGCCCGGGCGATCCGGGTCTGCTCACCCTTGCGGCGCGTGAGCTGCTCTTCGACGCCGACGTCGTCTTCCACGATGCGCTCGTCCCACCGGGCATCCTCGACCTGTGCGGCGCGCGCACGCGGCTGGTCGACGTCGGCAAGCGTGGCGGCGGCCTGCGCACCTCGCAGGACGACATCACCACGCAGCTCGTCGAGGCGGCGCGCGCCGGCCTGGAGGTGGTGCGGCTCAAGGGTGGCGACCCGTTCGTGTTCGGCAGGGGTGGTGAGGAGCTGGACGCGTTGCGCTCCGCCGGGATCGCCACCCGCGTGGTGCCGGGCGTGACCTCCGCACTGGCCGCGCCGGCGGCGGCGGACATCCCGGTCACGTTTCGCGGCGTCTCCGGCTCGGTGGCGATGGTCACCGGCCGCGACAGCGATGGGCAGCTCCCCCGCGACCTCGAGGCCGTCGCCGCCGCGGTCGACACGCTGGTGGTGCTGATGCCGCTGGCGGTGCTGCCCGCGCTGGTAGCGCGACTCACCCCCGTCCTCGGGCCGCAGTGGCCGGCCGCGGTCATCGCCGGCGCCACGACCGAGTCCCAGACCACCGTCCGCGCCCCGTTGCGCGACATCGCGGCAGCTGTGGCCGCGGCGAGCATCGCCGCCCCGGCCACGTTGGTGCTCGGCCGCGTCGTCGATTGCGTCAGGCCGGAGATGCTCGCCGCGGCGCCCGACCACGACGCGATTGGGCACCATCTGGTCGGTGAGCCTCGCTGAGGGTGCTGCGCTCGTCGCCGTCGCCGCGGGTGCGGGCGCGCAGGCGGTCACAGGCATCGGCTTCTCGCTGGTCTGCGCGCCTCTGCTGACCGTGGTTCTCGGTGGCGCTGACGGCGTCCGTATCGCCAACCTGCTGGCGATCGCCGTCAACCTGCTGGTGGTGGGGCGCGAACGGCGGACTGCCGACCTGCGCCAGGTGATCCTGCTGCTGATCCCCGCCACCCTTGCCGCGCTGCTGACCGCCTGGGTGATCCGCGGCGCCGATCCGCACGTTCTTGCGGTTGTGGCGGGGGGCCTGGTGCTGGTCACGGTAGCCGTGCTGGCGTCGGGCCGCGAGGCGCAGCGACTCGCCGGTCGCGTCGGGGCGGTGCTCGCCGGGGCGGTCAGCGGTGCGATGAACGTCGCCGGCGGTGTCGGCGGCCCGGCGGTGGCGGGCTATGCGCTGAACGCGCGCTGGTCGCCGGCGCAGACGCGGGCAACCCTGGGGGCGTACTTCCTCGGCATCAACATCGTGTCGGTGGCC
>DATBEL010000043.1:0-11904 GCA_036276135.1 Candidatus Dormiibacterota bacterium | reverse complement strand
ACGGCGCCCGCCCGCGGGGGTTTGCCTGCGGGGGACGTCACGATGGAGAGGAGGCACGCACATGGCGCAACCATTCCAGGACACGGCGCTGAGGACGCCGGAGAACCCGGCGACGCTGGTCGCCGACCCGGCGCCCCTCGGATTGGCAGGCTTCGGGATCACCACCCTGCTGCTGTCGCTGATCAATGCCCAGATCCTGCCCGGGACCCTGACAGTCCTGGTGCTGTCACTAGCGCTGCCCTTCGGTGGCCTCGCCCAGCTGCTTGCAGGCATGTGGGCGTTCCGGCGCGGCAACACATTCGCCGCCACGGCGTTCACCTCGTACGGGGCCTTCTGGTTCAGCTTCTACCTGCTGGTCGTCGTCTTCATCCCGCTGCTGCCCAAGACCGCCGCAGCCAGCGACGTGGGCAACTTCATCGGCTGGTACCTGCTCGCGTGGGGCATCTTCACCGCGTACATGTTCGTCGCCTCGCTCGCCGGGGCCCGGGCGGTGCAGGTCGTGTTCGCCCTGCTGGCGCTCACCTTCATCATCCTCGCGCTCGGCAACTTCGGCGCCGGCAGCGCCAGCATCAAGCAGGTCGGCGGGTTCTTCGGGATCGCCACGGCCGTCGCGGCGCTGTACGCCTCCTTCGCCGACGTGGCCAACGCCAACTTCAAGAGGAAAGTGCTGCCGACCTGACCGGGTTCACCAACAAGCGACGGACCAGCGGCGCGCAAGCGCGTGGAGGAGACCACCTGATGGCGCAGACGGCTTCGGATTCCACCATCGACGCCCTGCTCAAGGAGGGGCGGACGTTCCCGCCCAGCGACGAGTTCAGGGCACAGGCGAACGTCCGCGACGATGCCCTCTACCGCGAGGCGGAGGCGGATTCGGAGGCGTTCTGGGCCAGGCAGGCGGAGAAGTACCTGAGCTTCTCGCACCCCTGGGAGACCTTGCTGGAGTGGAAGCTCCCCTTCGCCCGCTGGTTCGTCGGCGGCAAGCTCAACGCCAGCCAGCAGTGCCTCGACCGCCACGTCGCCGCCGGCCGCGGCGACAAGGTCGCCTACCTCTGGGAGGGCGAGCCCGGCGACACTCGCAGCCTCACCTATGCGGAGCTGCTCGAGCAGGTCTGCCGCTTCGCCAACGGGCTGCGGTCGCTGGGCGTCAAGCGCGGCGACCGCGTCGGCATCTACATGGGAATGGTTCCGGAGCTGCCCGTGGCCATGCTCGCCTGCGCGCGCATCGGGGCGGCGCACTCGGTGGTGTTCGGAGGCTTCTCGGCGGAGGCGGTCTCGGACCGGATGAACGATTCCGGAGCGGTCTGCCTGATCACCCAGGACGAGGCCTGGAGGCGGGGAAGCACCGTGCCCCTGAAGCGCAATGTGGACGAGGCGCTCACCAAGACCGAGACCATCCGCACCGTCGTGGTGCTGCGCCGGACCGGCAACGACGTCCCCATGCAGGAGGGGCGCGACCACTGGTACCACGAGCTGGTCGCCGACCAGGACGCCAGCTGCGAGCCGGAGGCGATGGACTCCGAAGACCTCCTCTTCACCCTGTACACCTCGGGGACGACCGCCAAGCCCAAGGGCATCAAGCACACCACCGCCGGCTACCTTCTCCAGACCATGTACACCCATGACCTGGTGTTCGACATCCACCCGGACACGGTGTTCTGGTGCGCGGCCGACATCGGCTGGGTGACCGGGCACAGCTACATCGTGTACGGACCCCTCGGCAACGGCGTCACCTCGGTGATGTACGAGGGCACGCCCGACTTCCCTGACAAGGATCGCTGGTGGGCGACGATCGAGAAGTACGGCGTCACCGTTCTCTACTGCGCGCCCACCGCCATTCGCACCTTCATGAAATGGGGGCGCGAGTACCCCGACCGGCACGACCTGTCGTCGCTGCGCGTGCTCGGTACAGTCGGCGAGCCCATCAACCCCGAGGCGTGGATCTGGTACCGCCAGATGATCGGCGGAGGCCGCGTCCCGGTTGTCGACACCTGGTGGCAGACGGAGACGGGAGGCATCATGATCGCCCCGCTGCCGGGAGTCACCACCCTGAAGCCGGGGTCCGCGACCCGTCCCCTGCCCGGCATCGGCGCCTCGGTGGTCGACGAGCAGGGCAACGACGTTCCCCTCGGTGGTGGCGGTTACGCGGTGCTGACCAAGCCGTGGCCGGGGATGCTGCGCGGCATCTGGGGCGACGACGAGCGCTACCAGGAGACGTACTGGACCAAGTACGGCGACAAGTACTTCGCCGGTGACGGCGCCCGCATCGACGAGGATGGCTACTTCTGGTTCATGGGCCGAGTCGATGACGTCATGAACGTGGCCGGACACCGCATCAGCACCGCCGAGGTCGAATCGGCACTGGTCGACCACCCCTCCGTCGCCGAGGCCGCCGTCACCGCCAAGAGCGACGAGCAGACCGGGCAGGCGATCTCCGCGTTCGTGACCGTCCGTGGTGGCATCGAGGAGACGACCGAGCTCGCCGCCGAGCTCCGTGACCATGTCGGCAAGCTGATCGGCGCCATCGCCAAACCCAAGTGGATCACCTTCACGCCGGAGCTGCCCAAGACGAGGAGCGGCAAGATCATGCGCCGCCTGCTCCGCGACATCTCCGAGAACCGCAAGCTGGGGGACACCACCACGCTCGCCGACGCCAACGTGGTCAGCGAGCTGCAGAGCCGTGCCGCTGCCGAGGCCGACAAAGAACAGTAAGGCGTCAGCGCAGGCGAAGTCACTTCGCCGAAGCTGACACGACCTGATGGGGGGTGCCCGAGGGGGGAACCTGTTCCCCCCTCGCCACTGCTACTGGACCTGGTCGATCCTGGCCAGCACCCAGTCGTAGTCACCGCTCATCACCGGGGCCTTGCAGTACGAGCACACCCCGCTGAGGTCGACGTCGAGAGGCGCGCCGCAGTTGGGACAGCGCTGTGCCATGGTGCCGCCGTCGGGACGGGTGGTGGCTGTGGCGGAGCGCTCGAAGAGCCAGTCCTCGTACCACTCTCGCACCGTCCGGTCGCCGCGGACGATCTTGTTGGTGGACACATCGACGTCGTAGTCGGCGCAGGCGGCGTGCATGTGCAGCTGGATGTGGTCATGGTGCCCGTCGCTGCCGGCGCTGATGATGGTGGCGCCCGCCAGGGCGAGGTTGTCGAGCATGTTGCGCTGGCCCTTGGCGACGTACTGCTCGATCTGAGCGCGATGCTGGTCCCACAGGGTGTCCGACATGACCCGGCGGCTCTCCTCGGGCTTGCGGTCGCTCCACGCCTGCTGGACGATGAAGAACTCCCGCTGCGCGAGGTTGACGAACTCGGTCTCGTCGAACTGGGGGTCGTGGGCTCGAATCGCCGCCAACCCGCTCTCCACCTCTCCGCCGGACGGCGACGGGGGCTGGCCCACCCCGAACCCGGAGGGAACACCCATGGGGCGGTCGTCACCGTACTGCCCGTAGGGCTGCGCGGGGTAGCCGCCGCGCGCGAATCGTCGCGGCCCACCGCCCGCCATCCGCCGCCATGCGTTGAAGGCGGTGAGCAGGAGGAAGATGAAGAAGATCGGACCGCCGCCGAAGAAGAGCAGCGAGATGAGGCCGAGCGAGCCCAGCCCGCCGCCACCGTAGTAGCCACCGCCGCCGTAGTAGCCACCGCCGCCGAAGCCACCGCCTCCCCCGCCGAAGCCACCGCCGCCGAAGCCCTGGCCGCCACCGGCCCGGGCCAGCACCGCGTGGTGCAGGACCAGTTGCGCTAGGACCACTAGGGCCTCCAGGTATCCCCGGGCGCCGGGGGTGGGGGGAGTGGGTATCCATCGACACGCTCATCGCGCCGCTGGTCGTTGCGCTCCAGCAAGAGCTTGCCGAACACAGCCTGGAGCAGGATGGGGATGGCGATGGCCACGATGCCGAGGATGAATGTGGGGGCGTTGGGCAGGTTGGCCTCGTTGCTCAAGCCGTTGTAGCAGAAGAGCGCCTCGACAAAGGAGATGCCGGCGATCAGCGCCATGCCCACCACCAGCACCACCTCCTGGTTGCGGTCGTGGAGCAGCGAGAAGCGGGGAAACCGGAGCTTGGCGACCCGGTAGATCTTCAGCCCCGCCCAGGCATTGAGCATCAGGCCGCTGACGAAGGCGAGCACGCTGATGCCAAGCCGGAACTGGGGAAGGTTGCGGACGATGAAGGCGGCGATGTTCACGACGATCAGCCCCACAGGCGTCACCGCCCCGATCGCCGGGATCGTCCAGCGCCGCAGGCTGGGGCCGATCCCGTGCCGGCTGGGCAGGTCGAGCTCGCTCCGTCGGGTACGGCTGGACATGGCGTAAGAGTAGGCGGAGCCGCCAGTCCACGGGCGCCATAATCCGCCGCCGCCGCTGTCCTGTCGCGGGCTCAGAATCCCAGGCGGCTTCGCATGGCCGTGGCCAGTGGCGCTGAGCTGTAGCCGCCGCGCGAGACCTCGCGCACCAGGCGCCGCCGGATCACCGCATCGACGGTCCTGGGGAGGTGGCGCGCCGCCGCCATCTCGAGGCGCCCGAGCGCGGCACAGGCCGCGTCGCGGGGCGCGCGCGCCGCCGTCAGCGCACGCACCACGATGGCGGCGACGTCATCGGGCGACTGCGGGCGTGTCATCGACTCCAGCGACAGGCCGGCGGCGATGCTGGCATCGTGGATGGTGGTGCGGATGTACCCGGGGTACACGGTGGTCACCCCGACGTGGCTGCCGTACTCGGCCCGAACGCTGTCCGCGTACGCCGACAGGGCCCGCTTGGACACCGTGTAGGCGGCCGCCAGCGGAAGGGTGGCGTAGGCCAGCTCCGAGGCCACGTAGACAAGCCTGCCCCGTTGAGCCACGAGGTCGTCGATGCACGCCGCGGTGACGCGCCACGCGCCCAGCAGGTTGACGTCGAGGGTGTGCGTCACCGCGTCATCGGGAGGGTCTCCGGCGCTGGTGGGCACGCCGATGCCGGCGAGGTGGACGACGGCATCGATGCCGCCCGCCGACTCGCGCGCCTGGCCCACCGCGGCGATCACGCCCGCTGGGTCGCGCACGTCACAGGGGATGACGCCATCGCCGCCGACCAGGTCGAGGCCGCTGACGGCGGCGCCCCGGGCGCGCAGGGCGCCGACCGCGGCACGTCCCAGGGCGCCGGCCGCGCCCGTCACCAGGACCCGACGGTCCTGCAGCGAGACGCTCATGCGAGGCTCTGGGGCGCCGGCCTGCGGGGAGCGCCGCCGCGTTCGCGCCGTCTCATCCGCCAGCTGTAGACGTCGAGGATGCGATTGGCGATCGAGATCTCGCGCATGGTCTCGCTGACCCCCACGAGGTGGCGGGCCTGGGGTCGGCGCACCCGGGCCAGGTCGAGGGCGATGGGATGGTCGACCCGCTCCTGGACGCGCGCCAGCCGGGCGAGCAGCTCCGCGCCCCGGCTGATCAACGGTCCGGCACCGCCGCGGGGCTGGAGGACGCCGAACACGTACAGCCCGGCGTGGGTCGGCGCCAGCATCCCGAAGACCCGTTTGGGAATCCCCTCCTCCCACTCGAAGAGATCGCGGTCGAGGAAGGGAAAGCTGATGGCGAAGCCGGTGGCCCACACGATGGTGTCGACCTCCTCGCGGCGACCATCCACGAAGGTGACGGTGCTGCCGTCGTAGCGCTCGATGTCGGGCCGGTACTCGACCCGCCCGTGACGCAACGCGTGGAGCATCTCGCTGTTGACCACCGGGTGGCGGTCGAAGAGCCGGTGGTCGGGGGCGGGGATGCCATAGCGACCGTTGCTGCCATGAATGACTCGAACCATGGCGCGCATGAAGAACCGCTGCGCCCAGGTGGGCAGCCAGCGATTGTCGAGCTCGGCCGCGGGGATGCCGAGCACGGTCTTGGGGAGGAAGTGGTAGCCGCGGCGCATCGAGATCAGCGCATGCCCGAGGTGACGCGAGGCCTCGACCGCGATGTCGCAGCCGGAGTTCCCCGCCCCCACGATCAGAACGCGCGATCCCCGGAGGTCGTCGGGGTTGCGATAGTCCTTGGAATGCAGCTGGTGCCCGCTGAAGCTGCCCGGCCGGGTGGGGATGGCGTGGTCCCAGTGATGGCCGTTGCAGACCGCCACACCGGAGTAGCGGCGCGTCGCCGCGCTCCCGTCGGGAAGGCGCATGGTCACGTCCCAGCCACCCATCGCGTCCGCTGTCACCGGTGCCACCCGGGTCACCTCGGTGCGGAAGCTGATCAGCTCCCGGATGGAGAACGCCTCGGCATAGGAGCGCAGGTAGGCGAGCATCTGCTCGCGGCTGGGAAAGTCCGGGTAGGCACGCGGCATGGGCATCTCCGCATAGCCGGTGCTGTCGCGCGAGCTGATGATGTGGGTGGAGTCGTACACCCCGTTGAGCCAGTTGCCTCCGACCTCATCGTTGCGCTCGACGACCTCCACGTCCATCCCGCCGGCGCGCAGGGCGCGGGCCACGCCGAGACCGGAATATCCGGCGCCGACGACCAGGTGAGGAGCTGGCGAGGTGGTCATGAGCGTCTCCCTGGGACTGGACGCTACTCAGAGTAACAGTTACTATTAGTAACATGCCTGACCCAAGGGCCGGAGTCAAGCGCCCGGGGAGCCCGCTCAGCGACGTGCCTGCGGTGGTGGAGGCGAGGGCGCGCCACGAACGCTGGCGCGGGCACCGCGAGGCCCGGCGCACCCAGCTGGTGGATGCGGCGGTGGCGGCGATCCGGGCCCACGGCGCCGGAGTGGGGATGGAGGAGATCGCCGCCCAGGCCGGGGTCAGCAAGCCCATCCTCTACCGCCACTTCACCGATCGCGCCGACCTCTGGCTGGCGGTGAGCCGCCGGGTCACCGATGAGCTGCTGGCCGCGATGTCGAGCGAGCTGGTCGTCGATCGGGCACCGCGCGAGACCATCGCCGCGGTCGTGGACACCTACCTCGCGCTCATCGAGGAGGACACGGAGGTCTACCGGTTCGTCGTCCACGGATCCTTCGCTGACCGCGGCTTGAGCTCCGACCTGGTCCGCGCCCACATGGCGTTGATGGCGTCCGAGGTGGCCCGTGTGCTGGGCGATCGGCTCCGCGATGCCGGGGCGGATTCCGGCGGCGCCGAGCCCTGGGCGCACGGCATCGTGGGCATGGTGCAGGCCGCCGCCGACTGGTGGATCGATCGCCGCTCGATGTCGCGCCAGGCGCTGGTCTCCTATCTGACCGGGATGATCTCCACGGGCGTCGAGGGGCTGTTCAGCGGTACGGAGACGGCCACCGGCCTGCGCCTGGTCGGCGGGCGCGGCGGGGGCGACCCCCGCTGACACCCGGCGATTCGGCAGCGCGCCACGGGGTACCATGTCTCTGCACGAAGCGCGTTTTCCGTGGACGCATTCGCCTCGTGGGGGCGTACGGTTTCGACGGGGTCGTGGTTTGCGTGATGGCGAGTCGAGCCCCGGGCTCGTAAAACCGGGACAAACATAAGTGCGAAGAATGCACAGCCCCTTGCGCTCGCTGCGTAAGTAAGGCAAACGATCAGGCTACGGCCTGACGTCGACCGGTCGAGCGGCTGCGGTGACCGGACCCGACGCTAATACCAGCAGCCTCGCTCCCCGCTGGCGTCACGGCGGCGGGGGGGACGCACACCGTGACTGGCCGACGCGAAGCCTGGTCCCAGGGCGCTGCGCCGGTGAGAACAAAACCGGGACTACACTCGTAGAGGTTGCGCTTGACACGGCTTCGGACCCGGGTTCGATTCCCGGCGCCTCCACCACTGCGGACAGATTCCGAACCGGCGATGTGAGCGGCACCCGGAAGGTCGGCTCGATGTAGGCGCGGCTCGTGACGCGCACGTCCTCGATCAGAGTCTGGAGGAGCGCCTTCTTCGTGGCGGCCGGCGCGTCGGTCGCCAGCAGCGCCGCAAGGTCGCGTTGGATGCCATCGACGTCGGGCTGCTCGGCAGCGTCAGCTTCGCCGTCACCAAGCTCGTATGTCAGGTCAGCGCTGCGGCTGCGCAGCTCTGCAAGCCTCTCCGCAAGAGCGCCCACTCTGGTTCCGCAGTGTGCCTCCGACAACGTGCCGTTCTCGAACGCGCGCAGGTAGCGGTCGATCGCCTCCTCGGCTTTTCGAATCTCGGTGTCGGTCAGCGCGAGTTGCGCTGAGAGCTGCGGCTGCGCCGACGAAGCGCCGCTGCGATAGTCGGCGATGGCGCTGTCGAGAAGATCGCTGCGCACGTAGGTGGCGCTCAGCGACTCGATGACCGCCGCTTCTAGCGCATCCGCTGGCAGAGAGTCGGCATCGCATCGGTCGGCGCCATATCGCTGCCGGGTGAAGCAACGGTAGTAGCGGTAGCGTGCGCTGCGGCCATGCGCGGCGCCGCCGACGTAACGATGCCCGCAACGCGCGCAGCTCAGCACGCCAGCGAGTAGATACTCCGACGCGTTGGACGCGCGCTTGGAGATATCCTCGCCACGCTGACGAAGCACCGCCTCCGCGGCATCAAAGGTTGCAGCATCCACCAGTGGCGGGTGCGGTCCGTGATGGTGCTCGCCGCGGAAGAAGATCTCGCCCACATAGGCTCGGTTGCGCAGCACCGAGAGCAGCGAGTGGCAGCTCCAGGGCAAGCCTCCCTTGGTGCGGTGTCCCTCCGCGTTGAGCTGCGCGGCGATGGCACGAACGCCGAGACGTCGGTTGGCGTAGAGATCGAAGATCATCGGGACCAGTGGTGCTTCTGTTTTCTCAACCACGAGGAACCCCGTCGCGCGATCGACCCGATAGCCGAAGGGCCGACCACCCACGGTCCAGCCGCCGCGCGCCGCCTTGCGCTCCATGCCGGCGACGATGCGGTCGACAATGGTGGCGCGCTCGAACTCGGCGAAGACGCCGAGCATTTGCACCATCATCCGGCCGGCAGGTGTGGCCGTGTCGAACGGCTCGGTCGCTGAACGGAACGCAACCTTGGCCTTGTCCAGCTCGTCGAGGATGTGTGCCAAACCGCGCACGGAGCGCGCCATGCGGTCGACGCGGTACACCAGCAGCAGGTCGAAGCGTCCCGCTCGCGCCTCGCTGAGCGCACGTTGCAGCGCCGGGCGGTCGATACTGACTCCGGAGCCCTGGTCGGTGAAGCCGCGCGCCTTCTCCCAGCCGTCCTGGCTGGCGATGTAGCTGTCGAGACGCACGCTCTGTGCCTCGAGCGAGAACGGCTGGTGCTCCTCGTCGGTGGAGATCCGGGTGTAGGTGGCGATGCGCATAGTGCTCACTCCTGGCGGGACGGCGCCGGGTCTGACCCGATGGGTGGGAAACGGATGAGGCCATTCGCCGGCCGGAAGGTCAAGCGGTCCGGTGCAGGCTGGCTGGCAGCCGCCACGATCAGCTCGCCGAGAAGGGCGAGCGCTGCCTCCTCCTGGGACGGCGTGAGCGGGACCAGCTGCGGAGGCTGGAGGTCGACCTTGCCGCGTCCGGCGGCTGGGGGCGGCTCGGGGCCGCGGTTTCGCCCGGCCCCGGCATCTGGGTCGAAGACCGCCGCTTGCCGGCGCGGGGGGCGCCTGCTTGGCGCGTGCCGGAGAAGGGTGGCGCTCTGTTGGGCGCACTCGGCGGCGCGCGAACCGCGTTGTGGTTGGTCGTGATGCTGCTGTGCCATGGGTCCGCCCCTGGCCAGCCGACCGCCGACATACCCCAATCCGGCTTTTTGGCCGGAATCGGGACAACGAGCGCGAAATCGTTACAACCGCGCCTGCGGCGGTGCGCTACACGCAGCCGCACGGCGCCTGCAGGATGCCGCCACTGGCGAACGTTTCATGAACGCGCGGCCATCAGACAGCAAGTGAGCCCTCCCGGGACTCATACGTTCGCGGCGCGCTGCGCTTCGAGCATGAACGTACGGCGAACGTAACCGGCGGCCCCAGCTCCGTTCTCCGCACGTTCGCTCTCGGCCTTTCGATTCAGCAGCACAGTGGCTCCCCCGAAGACACACATCCGCATATCAGGCGGCCGCCGTGGACTCCGCCCAGCTGCCACTGGCGGCGGTTGTAACGATTTGTCCCGAATCGTCACGTTTCGCCGGTTTTTGGGGATTGGAGGATGGATGGAGTTGGTCTGCGACATGCATCAGCGCAGGGGGATGGGGCTGACCGTGAGCTGTACAGGGAGCCGCGGCGCGGCGTCAGCGGCCGGCGCGCGCCTCAGCAACGCGACGACGCCTCGCGCCCTTGCGAGTCGTCGAGGGATCGTTGGGGTCGTCGTATTCGCCCGCGTTCTGCGCGTCGTGCTTTGAGACGACGACCCTCCGGCGTCGAGATTCGCGTATCCCACGCCGACTTCTGCCTCGTCAACCCGTCGTGTGCTTCCGCCGACTATATGGAGTGAGTTCAATGTCTTCTTCTTCGGCTGTCTCGATTGGTTGGCGTCCGCGCGTGGATGACCGCCATCTGCTGCGTCTGGCCTCTCATCTCACTGAACGTGACCGTGTGGTCATCCGTCTTCTCTACGACCATCGCGTGCTCACGAGCCTGCAGGTGTGCGACGTCGCGTTCTCGTCGGTGCGCCGTGCCGAAGCTCGGCTGCATGCGCTGTACGAGCTGCGCGTGGTCGACCGCTTTCGTCCCCATCAGTGGCCGGGATCGGCCCCGTACCACTGGGTACTGGATCAGGCCGGCGCCGCGGTCATCGCCGCCGAGCGCGGACTCGACGTCAAGGATCTGCCCTGGCGCCACGAGCGTGTCATGGCCCTGCAAGACAGCATCACCCTCCGTCATCGCGTCGGCTGCAACGGCTTCTTCACCGCGCTGCTCCGCGACGCCCGTGGCACCAGCGACCGCCAGTTGGGCGCCTGGTGGTCGGCGTCGTACTGCGCTGCGCAGTGGGGCGAGCTCGCGCGGCCCGACGGCTATGGTGTCTGGCACGAGGATGGCGCCCGCGTGCCCTTCATCCTCGAGTACGACCGCGGGACGGAGAGCGGCCCCCGGCTCGCTGAGAAGCTACCGGGTTACCGACGACTGCTCTCTTTGGCCGTGTCGCCCACCTGGCTCCTGTTCTGCTTTGAGACCGCGCGACGCGAGGTAGAAGCTCGGCGTGTGCTCGTCAATGGACCCCGCGAGCTGGCGACCGCCGTCTGCCCGCGTGGCAGCAGTCCCGCAGGAGCGGTCTGGTTGCCGCTCCCGGGTCTCCAACGGCATCGCCTCGGCGAGTTGGCGCAAGTCGTATTAGGTAGGGTGGCCGGGTGACCGCGTTACCTCCCCATCTGCGACGCGTCCTTCGGCGCAGAGGATGGCCGTGCGCCGGCTGAGACCTGAAGAAGTTTGGGTCCAGACGTTGGTTGCCCAGGAACTCAGTGTCGGGGTCGAGCAGCACGACAACGGATCACAACCGGGGATGTTCGACCTCCTCATTCGGTACCGGTCGGGACGTTGCGGCGCACTGGAGGTGACTGCGGCTGCGGCCTCGGATTCGATCGAGCTCTGGAAGCTGATGAATAGCAAGTCCGCACGTTGGCAAGTTGACGGGATACGAGGCGGCTGGATGATATCCGTCTTTGCGTCAGCGTCCGAGAAGAAGTTACTAGCTGATCTCCCGGGTCTGCTACGCGAGCTTGAGATACGCGGTATCCGCGACTTTGGTCCGTGGTTCATGGACGGCGGGCCTCTCAAGGATATCGCTGATCGACTAGGCATCGCCGGGGCATGGCAGAGCCCCGATACAAGCTATCCGGGCAGCGTATATCGCACCATAGAGGAGCCGCTCGAACGTCGCGCTGGCTTCGTAGCCGCGGACAGCAATCCTCTGGCGGAGTGGGTCGGTCACTTCTTGGCCGAGCCCAAACAAGCCGATGTAGTCCGCAAGCTCGAGCACTCAGGTGAACCGGAAAGACATGCTTTCGTCGTCGTGCCTGGATTCACCACGGCACCGTTCGCCGTGCGCGATATCCTGTGGCGAGACGACGTGCCTCCG
>DATBEL010000042.1:0-4598 GCA_036276135.1 Candidatus Dormiibacterota bacterium | reverse complement strand
TACACGCTGCACTCGGTGACCGTCTTCACCGTCGCGGTGCGCGGACGGTGGGCGAGCAGCCCGATCTCGCCGAAGTAGTCCGGCGCTCTGAGCGTGGCCAGCGGCCGTTCGACCCCTCCCTCGCCCGCGCCCACCACCGCGGTCTCGCCATCGATGAGCACGAAGAAGTCGTCGGCCACGTCGCCTTCGCGCATGATCACGGTCGCCGCGGGGATGGTCTCGTCGACGGCCGAGAGAGCCAGCCTCTCGAGCGTGGCGCGCGTTGCGCCGGCGAAGATGTCGAGGCCCTGGAGGATCCCGATGCGGGGTTCGATCCGCGACAGCTGGCTCGACGTGGTGCGATCGATGCCACGGACCTTCGGATACGACAGCAGGGTCAGCGCCGGCACGGTGAAGCCGACGATGAGCAGGGTGCTGCTGAGGCCGAACGCGCCCAGGAGGATGGGCATCAGCAGGGCCCCCAGCGAGATGGCCGCCAGCACCAGCGCGAAGAAGACACCGAACACGCGCGCCACCACGTCGCGGCTGACCGAGCGCTGCAGGGCCGTGATCGCCAGCACGTCAACGACGATGGTGCCGCCGCCGCGGACGACCTCGATCACGAAGGCGATCCCCGCCGAGTGCACCACTGTCAGGAGCGCGGTCGGCAGCGCGTAGACCATCATCGCGGCCACGATGATGGTGCCGAGGCGGCGCATCCCGGCGATGCGGTTCATGAACGGCGCCACCGCAAGCCCGCCAACGCCCAGTGCCGCAAGCAGGTACCCGTAACCCTGGCTGCCGGTGCCCAGCTGCTGCTTGCTGAGCACCACGAACAGCACGGTGTCCGTGCCGTACAGGAAGCTCGCCACGATGCTGAACCCGGCCAGCACCACCACCGTCGATGAGCTGAAGAAGGCCCTGATGCCAACACCCATCTGCTGGATGGGACCGAGCTTGCCGCCCTCGGTGATGTCGCCGGGGACGCTGCGCGCGTGGATCCGGCTGACCACCAATGCGGAGAACCCGAAGGTGGCCGCGTTGATGGCGAACACCAGCGGTGGCGGGCCGATCACAAGCAGCACGGCGCCGATCGCAGGTCCGACGATGATGGTGAGGTTCTCAATCGCTGCCTGGACACTGTTGGCGGCCGCCAGATGCTCCTCCCCCACGACCTCCGGCACGGTGGCGCGCGCCGTGGGGTCGTACGACGCCGTGCACACCGAGGTCAGGGCGGCCAGCACCATCACCACCAGCACCGGTGAGCTCAAGCCCGCCGCCACCGCCAGCAGCCCCTGCGCGACCATCGCACACGTGTCGATGGTCACCATCAGGCGCACCCGTTCCACGCGGTCAGCGACGACTCCGCCGAACGCGCTGGAGAGCAGCGCGGAGAGAAAGCGCGTCATCGACGCGGCCGCCACCCATGCCGGCGAATGGGTGGCGTTGAAGACGTAGACGACCAGCGCGACGTTGTACGCCCAGGAGCCGCTCTGCGACGTGACCAGGCCCGCGAACAGAAGGCGGTAATCGCGAATTGCGAAGAGCGAGCGGTAGCCGACCTTTGCCTTGGTCTCCGGAGCGGCCGTCGCCGCCGGCGCGGACATCAGGCAGGGATCGCCTTCACTGTGTCGGTCGCGCTCAGGGCGAGCCGGGCGCGAGCCGACGAGACCACGTCGCCCTTCTGCTCGAACAGCGAGATCGCCTCGAGCAGCGCCGCCGCGGCCTCGTCCGTCTTGCCGTTGTGCCGGAGCACGATCGCCAGGCTGATCAGGCCGTCGGCCTGGATGGCAGGCTGATCGGTGGCCCTGATCAGCAGCATACCCTCGCGGGCGAGGCGCTCCGCCTCGTCGTTCTGGCCACGGTTGGCCAGAAGCTTGGCCTCGATGCAGCGCCACTGGTACTGGGCGCCGACGTCCGAGGGCGCTGCGCTCTGCCTGCAGATGCTGGCGAAGGTACCGGCCTCCTCGTCACGTTCCTGCGCGTACAGCACCTCGGCGAGCAGCCCGGCCACGCTGGGCATGTAGCCCTTCTCGCCCATCGCGCGCAGGGTGAGGTAGTCGCCGCGCAACTCCGATTCCGCCCTGGCCAGGTCGCCGGCGAGCATCTCCACGGGACCCGAGGTCAGCGAGGTGAGCGCGGCGCTGAAGGTGATCCCGAGCTCGTTGAGCATCGCGCGGCTGCGCTGGTAGAGCTCGCGGGCGCGCGTGAAGTTGCCGCTCATCGCTTCCAGGTGACTCAAACAGCAGAGGATGGTGGCCTCGGTGCGCAGGTCGCCGGCTCCGCGCTCCATGACCTGGGTGCAACGCTCGATCGCCTCCGCCACAGGCGTCGGGCTGTACAGCGCACAGAACACCAGCGCGGGCAGGAGCCGGACCTCGAGGACGCGGTCATCGGCGAGCTCGGCGTGATGGATGGCTCGGATGGCGGCGGCCTCGGCGGGGCCGAACCTGCCCTCGTAGAAATGGACGTGCATCATCAGCTTCCACGCGCTCGCCAGTCCTGCATGCGCCTGGAGCGCCTCGAGCTCGGCGATCGCGGTGCGGGTGGAGTCGACGACCTCCTCCATCGCCATGCTCTCGAGGTCGGCCAGGTGACGCCACATCATGCGCACGACCGAAGCGGTGACTGCCTGTGCGCGGTCGTTGCGCAGGGCTGCAACCTCCGCCGAGCGCACCAGCACCGCGTCGGCTGCCTGGAAGTCGCCCATCTCGGCGAGGGCCTCGCCTGCGTGGAGCAGGATGGTGGAGAGAGACGGGGCGTCGTCCGGCAGCAGGGCGCCGGAGCGCCGGAGCAGGCCCGCGGATGCCGGCATGTCGCCGCGCGCCCGCGCCCGCTCTCCAGCCGGCACCAGGTACCCGGCGGCGCGCTGCCCAAGGGCTCTGCCGTGCTCTCCGAGCGGGCCGAGCTGCCGAAGGCTGAGACAGGCCTGTTCGAGGTGGTAGCCGCGGATCTCCTCGTACTCGATGGCGGCGCCGCTGCTGGCAGCCTCCATCCAGTCCACGAACGTCTCGTGGAGCTCGGCGCGGGTTCGTTTGAGCAGCCCGTTGTAGGCAGCGTCGCGGACCAGGAGGTGGATGAACTGGAAGTCGGCGTGGTCGGTGAGGCTCGGGTCCGCCACGGCGATGAAACCCTTGCTGCGCAGGCTGCCGATGACTTCGGGGACATCGCGGCGGAGCGTTTCGGGGCAGAGGTTCTCCAGAGCGTCGGTCGAGAAGGTCTGGCCCATGACCGAGGCACGCTCGATGGTGGTGCGCTCCGCACCCGAGAGACGATCGAGACGAGCGGTCAGCAGAGCCCCGATGGTCGGAGGGATGGAGATCCCGGTGAGGTCGGATGTCGCCACCCAGTTGCCGGTGTCGTCGCGCGCCACCAGGCCGTCATCGATCAGCATCGAGAGCATCTGCTCGACGAACAGCGGATTGCCCTCGGCCGCTGCGATGATCCGAGCCGTCGTGCCGCTGTTGAGCGCGCCGTCGCCGAGAAGGTTGCCAACCACCTCGACACTCTCTGCTGTGGTCAGAGGGCTCAGGGTGAGCACCTCGGCGTTCGGGCGGTCCCCGCCCCACCCGGGCCGCTGTTCCAGCAACTCCGGCCGCGAGGAGCAGACCACCAGGACGGGAGCATCGCTGGTTGTGTCGGCGATGTAGCCGAGCAGGTCGAGGAACGTCGGCTCAGCCCAGTGGATGTCGTCGATGATCGCCACCAGCGGTCCGCTCGCGGCCACGATCTCGAGCAGGCGCCGCGCCGCCCAGAACGTCTCCTGCACTGGGTAGGACTCCGCCGACAGGCCGATGACCGACGCCACCCGTTCGGCAACGTCGGCCGCCTCGGGTCCGAGCAGTCCGGCGAGCTTGGCGCGGGCCACCTCCTCGCTGTCCTCGTCGAGGATCTGGGCTGCATCGCGGGCGATTTCGACGAGTGGCCAGAAGGTGATGCCCTCTCCATAGGAGAGGCAACGGCCGCGGAGCAGACGGCCGGGCGCAACCACGGTGCTCGCGAACTCGTACAGGAGACGGGATTTGCCCATGCCGGCAGGCCCAAGAACAGTGACCAGCTCTGCCCGCCTGGTTTGCACGATGCGACGGACTGCCCCGACCAGGGCGGACAGCTCGTCGCGGCGGCCGACCATGGGCGTGTCGATGCGGCGGGCCACACCCTCCGCCGGCGTCACATGGAGCACGCGGTAGGCGCGAATCATCTCCGACTTGCCCTTCAGCGCCAGCGGCGCCACCTCCTCGACCTCCACCGCGTCCCTGACCAGCCGATGCGTGCTCACCCCGATCAGGACCTGTGCGGCCAGGGCGGCCTGCTCGAGGCGGGCGGCGAGGTTCACCGCGTCACCGGTCACCAGGCGCTGACGTGCGCTGGGGTCCCCGGCCACCACCTCGCCCGTGTACACGCCGGTGCGGTGCTCCAGAGTCACACCCCACCGGGACTCGAGTCGTTCGTTCAGAGAGGTCATCGCGGTCTGCATCTCGTGGGCGGCCCGGACAGCGCGGACGGCGTCATCGTCGTGCGCGCGCGGCAGACCGAACACGGCCATGATGGCGTCGCCGATGTACTTCTCCACCAGCCCGCCATGGCGCTCGATCACCGCGGTCATCTCGATGAAGTAG
>DATBEL010000041.1:0-27352 GCA_036276135.1 Candidatus Dormiibacterota bacterium | reverse complement strand
CGCCAGCCGAGGCTGCGCGCGGTCAGACAGAAGTCGGTGTCCTCGTAGTAGGCCGGAAAGTAGCGCGGATCGAACCCGCCGACATCATTCCACGTCTCCCGAGCGACCATCGTCGAGCAGAACGACACGTAGTCGACGTCGCGCACCACGGTGTACTCGGGTGCGTTCGGGTCCATGCCCCGGCCCACACCCGAGGTGGTGCCGTCGCGCCACACCACCCCACCGGCCTCCTGCAGGGTTCCGTTGGCGAGCAGGATGCGACTGCCGGCGACGCCCACCGTGTCGTCGCCGTCCAGCCCCTGACCCAGCTGGTCGAGCCAGCCGGCCGTCGGCACCGCGTCATCATTCATGAACAGCAGGCGCGGGGCAGCCGCAACAGCCGCCGCCCAGTTGCAACCACCGCCAAAGCCGAGGTTGACGCCCGCGGCCAGCAGCACCAGGTCATCGCGAGCGGTGAGCCAGCGCAGCTCTTCTTCGGCGGTGCCGTTGGCCACCACGAGCACCTCCGACAGCGGCGTTCCCGGACCGTGCTCGTCGAGTGAGGCGAGGCAGCGCCGAAGACGTCCCGTGTGTTCGGTGACCAGGATGATGATCGACACCGCCGGATCGGCCGGGACCAGCGAGCCGCGCCGTACAGACGGCTCGGGCAAGGTGGTGGTCGTATCCATACCGATGACAGCGTAACCCGATTCGGCGGACGGTGCGGTCGAGTTCGGGACGCACTGGCCTGTGTAGTATTGTCCGCGTGAAGGCACTGATTCTGAGCGGCGGCAAGGGCACACGGCTGCGCCCCATAACACACACCTCCGCCAAGCAACTGGTGCCCATCGCCAACAAGCCGATACTCTTCTATGCCATCGAGGCAATCGTTGCCGCCGGCATCACCGACATCGGCATCATCACGGGCGAGACGGCGGCCGAGGTCGAGGCCGCGGTGGGTGATGGCGCCCGTTTCGGCGCGCGGATCACGTACATCAATCAGCCAGCCCCGTTGGGACTTGCCCACGCAGTGCTCACCGCACGTGCGTATCTCGGCGACGATTCGTTCGTGATGTATCTCGGTGACAACCTCATCCGGCAGGGCATCGTCCCCATCGTGCAGCGTTTCATGCAGAGCAGTCCCGACGCGTTGATCCTCCTGGCGCGGGTGCCCGAGCCACAGCACTTCGGCGTCGCGGAGCTGAACAACGGCTCGGTGACGCGTCTGATCGAGAAGCCCGCCGAGCCCAAGAGCGACCTGGCGCTGGTGGGTGTCTACCTGTTCAACAACACCGTGTTCACGGCCATCGACTCGATCGACTACTCAGCACGTGGAGAGCTGGAGATCACCGATGCGATCCAGCGGATGATCGACACCGGGGCGCGGGTGGAACCTCACCTCATCGTCGAGCCGCACGAGGCGATGATCGCAACCTGGAAGGACACCGGGCGCCTCGAGGACATGCTCGAGGCCAACCGCATCGTCCTTGACGACCTGCCCCCCCGCATCGAGGGCACCATCGGCACGGGCGTGCGCCTTGACGGCAAGGTGATCCTCGAGAAGGGCGCGACCCTTCAGAACTGCACAGTCCGCGGACCGGCGATCATCGGTGAGAACACCCACATCGACGATGCCTACATCGGCCCCTACACGTCGATCTACCATGGCTGCACGGTGCGGAACGCTGAGCTCGAGCACAGCATCGTCCTGGAGAACAGTGTCATCGAGGACGTGGACGGCAAGATCGAGTCGTCGCTGATCGGCAAGGAGTGTCGCATCGGCCGCTCCCCGCTGCGGCCACGGGCCTTCAAGTTGATGATCGGCGATCACAGTCGAGTGGAGTTGCGCTGATGGCCTGGATGCGGACCACCCCCGAGATCGAGGACACGCTGGCGCGGATGGCCACCACCCCGATCAGCGAGCGACTCGGCCGCATCCACGACGTCCAGGTCAAGACCTTCATCAAGCACGTCGACCAGCGCGGCTTCTTCATCGAGCAGCTCAAGCGCGGTGACGTCGACGATGACGGACAGCGGTTCCTGCCCGATCAGCCATTCGCGCAGATGTCGCGCAGCCTGGTCTATGCGCGCGGAGGCAACCCCCCGGAGCTGATCAAGGCCTTCCATTGGCACAAGAAGCAATGGGACTACTGGGATATGGTGCTCGGCAACGCACGCGTGGTCCTCGTTGACCTGCGCCCGGACTCGCCGACGTCAGGCGTGGTCCAGACGCTCATCCTCGGCGAGAACGCACCGCGCATGGTGGCGATACCGCCTCTGGTGGCACACGGCTACCAGGTGCTCGGGCTGGCGGACGTGCACCTCGTGTACTACGTCACCGAACCGTACGCGCCGCAGGCTCCTGATGAGGGCCGGCTGGCGTGGGACGATCCCCGCATCGGCTTCGACTGGCGCATCGAGAACATCTGAGATGCGGCTTCTCGTCGCCGGCGGCGCCGGGTTCATCGGCAGTGAGTTCGTGCGTCAGACCGTGCAGACGCACCCTGAGGACAGCGTCGTCGTGCTCGACAAGTTGACCTACGCGGGTAACCTGCGCAACCTCGATCCCGTCGCTGGCGATGCGCGGTTCCGCTTCGTCCATGGGGACATCTGCGACGCCGCCACGGTCGGCGAGCTCGCCGCCCAGGTCGACGCAATCGTCAACTTCGCCGCTGAGTCGCACGTCGACCGTTCGCTGGAGGCTCCCGGTCAGTTCATTCAGACCGACGTGTACGGCACCTTTGTCCTGCTCGACGCGGCGCGACGCGCTGAGCACTCGCGCTTCCTGCAGGTCTCGACCGATGAGGTGTACGGCGACGTCGCCGTGGGCCACAGTTCCGAGGGCGATGCGCTGCGGCCGCGGAGCCCGTACTCGGCGAGCAAGGCTGGCGGCGAGATGATGGCCTGGGCGTACCGGGAGTCATACAGCGTGCCGGTGATCACCACGCGGGGCTCCAACACTTACGGGCCGTACCAGTATCCCGAGAAGATCATCCCGCTGTTCATCACCAACGCCATCGACGATCGGCCGCTGCCCATCTACGGCGACGGTGGCGCGGTGCGCGACTACCTCCATGTCGCCGACCACGTGCGCGGCATCGACACCGCCCTTCGGCGCGGCGTCCCCGGGGAGGACTACAACATCGGGTACGGCGGCGAGACCAACGGCCACCAGGTGGCCGACCTGGTCCTCGGCGCGCTCGGCAAACCGGACACGCTCAAGCAGCCCGTGCGCGATCGGCTCGGCCACGATCGACGGTACGCCATCGACACGCGCAAGCTCCGCGGCCTTGGCTGGACGCCGGAGGTGGCACTGGATGATGGCATCAGGCGCACCGCCCACTGGTACCGCGACAACGAGGCGTGGTGGCGGCCTCTGAAGTCAGGAGAGTTCTGGGAGTTCTACTCGCGCAACTACCTGCCGCTGTCGCCGGCCCACCCAGGCGGTCCGTGAGGATTCTCATCACCGGTGGCAACGGCCAGCTGGGGCGCGAGCTGCAGGACGTTGCGCGCGCCGCCGGTCACCACGTCGACTCGACGGGACGCGACGACTGCGACATCGCCGACCCGGCCGCCGTGGCCCGCACCATCGAGGCCGGCGACCCGGAGGTGATCGTCAACTGCGCAGCCTGGACGAGGGTCGACGCCGCAGAGGACAACCTCGACGGCGCCTACCTGAGCAACGCCATCGGCCCGCGGGTGTTGGCCGCAGCCTGCGCGCGACGCAATCTCCTGCTCGTGCAGATCAGCACCGACTACGTCTTCGACGTCACGGATGCTGTGCCGATCGACGAGTGGCAGCAGCCGGCGCCGCGATCTGCGTACGGCATCACCAAGCTCGCCGGCGAGAACGAGGTGCGCACCATCGCCAGGCGTCACCAGGTGGTCCGCACGTCCTGGCTCTACGGTCGCGACGGCCCCAACTTCGTGCTCACCATGCTCCGGGCCGCCGCGGCCGGGCCCCTCCGAGTCGTCGCCGACCAGGTCGGCGGCCCGACCTGGACCGGTCACCTCGCACCGAGGGTGCTGCGCCTCATCGAACGCGACGTTCCCGGCACGTTCCACGTGAGCAATGCGGGAGCCACCAGCTGGCATGGCTTCGCCACCGAGATCTTTGCGGCCGCCGGCATCGCCGCGGACCTCACGCCGATCGCCACCGCGGAATACCCCACGCGCGCGCCGCGTCCGGTCTACTCCGTCCTCGACAACCGGGCCTGCCGGCTGCTCGGCGAGGCAGCGATGCCACCCTGGCAGGATGGGCTGCGCGGCTACCTGGCCGAGCTCCGCGAGGGAGGCGTGCTGGCCCGCACGGGGGCGGCCTGACGGACTCGGCGCCCCCGCGAGCCCGCGAGTTCGTGCTGAGCCACCTGGGCAGCTTCGACGATGAGGCGCTGCGCGTGTTCCTGCAGCCGGGGGAGGCCGGGGTGAGCCCGCGCCTGCTGGGCACCGCTCTCCAGGACGAGGAGCCGGCTCTCGCCGACCGGGTCGCGGCCGCGCTGCCACCGAGCTCGCGGGGCGAGTTCACCATGGCCCTCGAGACGCGCGCGCACCGCGGCGAGGTCGAGCGCGCCCGTCGGACGGTCGTCAGCCGCCTCTTCTGGCCCCTGCTCTACTGGCACGACCCGCGCGCCTACGAGGAGCTCGTGGCCGGCGAAAGGATCCATCCACGGATCCTCGACGCCCTCAACCTCGAGGGCCTCACCGTCTGCGACGTCGGTGCGGGAGCGGGTCGCTTCACCATCTTCGCCGCCCGCCGCGCCGCCCGGGTGGTGGCGGTCGATGAGGTTCCCCCGCTGCTGCGCAGGCTCGAGCTCCACCTCAATGAGGCGGGCGTCGCCAACGTCGAGGTGCGGCGCGGCAGCTTCGATGCCCTGCCCCTGGACGACGACTCCGTGGACATGGCCGTGGCGTGCTCGTCGCTGACCAGCCAGGCGCCGGTCGGTGGCGAGCCGGCGCTGGCCGAGATGGAAAGGATCGTGCGCGACGGCGGCGAGATCGCCGTCATCTGGCCCGATCGGCCGGAGTGGTTCCGCGAACGTGGGTTTGTCCACCTCAGCGCGGCCGGGAACGACAACCTGTACTTCGAGGACCCGGCGGCGGCGGAGCGCCTCTGCCGCGACTTCTACTCCGACGCCGCGGCGGTGTGGGTCATCGAGCACTGGACGGCGACGGTCCCCTTCGCCGTCCTCGGGATCTCCCCGCCGAACGACGTCTGCATCCGAACGGTGAGGAAGCCGCCGAAGTGACAGCGCGGCACCCGGGCGTTTGCCGGCGGCCTCGACGCGGTAGGCTGATGGGTGACAGGTCAACCATTCCGCCTGTCCGAGGAACCACCATGCGACCCCAGCTTGCCAGCACCCCAGACGTCTTCAACCGCGCCCGC
Organism: Candidatus Dormiibacterota bacterium; assembly: GCA_036276135.1. GTDB lineage: Bacteria > Chloroflexota > Dormibacteria > Aeolococcales > Aeolococcaceae > Aeolococcus. The sequence goes on along the minus strand of DATBEL010000041.1, from coordinate 21,990 downwards.
CTCCTGTCGCGCGAACGAGGCAGCCCCGTATACGTGAGCGGCGGAGAGGTGGTGCTCGAACGCCCGGCGAAGACGACCGCGATGGTGTGGCCGAACGGCAGCGTGACGTGGGGCAACGCCTCCGGCTCGGACCGGCGGGACCGCCGGCGCGCCGCCTGAGACAACGGTCCCAGGAATCACTCCTTCTCGGTCACCGTGTACTCGAGGTAGGCACCGAACATCAGCCGCGTCTGCGCCTCGAGGGCGGGGATCACGCTGAGGGCCAGCCCGACCACCGGGTAGAGGAACAGCTGCAGCTCGGCGTACCGTCGCCGCCACCACGGCCAGTCGTCCGGTTTGGGACACATCGCCGCGTCGACCTTGATGAGGACGATCGTGTTGACCAGCGTGAGCGTAAGGATCACCGCTGTTGCGATGCCGATGATCGACGCCTCAGTTGACAGGCTGTAGTCGAGGTCGATCAGGGCGGGCAGGGATCCGCCGAAAAGCAGGAGCATCGGCAGCGTCGTCCAGGTGAGGTGGTTGAACACGAGGTTCATGTATCGCCGGGCGCGCAGCCGCAGCGGGATCTCGGGGTGCTCGAGCATTCGGAGGGTGACGTAGGGCACGTCCGTCGCCCCCCACGCCCAGCGCTTGATCTGGTTGTACTGCGACACATGCGTGGTGGCGTAGTCGCGGGCGCGAGGCGCGTCCCCGTACACAGGGAGAAACGCGGGGCGCACGTGCAGCCGCTCGCCGTACCTGAAGAAGCTCTTCCAGAAGAACCGCGAGTCCTCGGGGATGACGTCGGAGTCCCAGTACCCAACCTCGTGGAGCAGTTGCAGTGACATCGTGTACGACGAGAACATCACCAGGCGGTGCGGGTTCTGGTGGAGGAACATCTGCCACTGCGTGGCGGCGGTCGCCATCACCCGCACGGCCGCGGGGACGCGCCACAGGTTGTTGAGGAACACCGGCACCGGCTGCCAGATCGAGGTCAGGCCGTCCGCGGCGCTGCAGAACTCGTGCGCGATGTACGCGAAGTATTGGGGGTGCAGACGGAAGTCGGAATCCAGGTCGGTGACCAGGGTGCGCGCGGGGTCGAGCCCCATCTCGTCGCACGCCTGCTTGAGCACCGGCCCGCCGTACGCCATGGCCGCCGACTTGCCCACCACGATGCCGGGCAGCAGCGGATCCTTGATGTGGACGAAGGCGCGGAAATGGTCACCGAACTCCTCACGGAGCCGGTCGACGTTCTCCCAACCACCGGTGTCGGTGACCCGCGTGATGATCGCGCACACCATCTGCTGACCCGGGTAGTTCTGGGCGGCCAGGGCGGCCACCGTGGCGCGCAGCACCTCGTACCGCTCGGTGTAGGTGGGGATCAGCGCGCACTGGACGACCTCGTCGGGGCGCGGCCGGCCGGGCGCGACCGCCATGGTGCGACACCGTTCCCACCAATCGATCACCTCGGTGTCCCGCAGGCGGCCCAGTGAGCGTTTCACCGCGCGGACGGTGGCGTAGGTTCGCCCGAACCAATAGATGTCGAGGGTGATCGCGGCAACCCCGAGGATCCACAGCTTGGTGGGATCGTTGAGCCTGATCGCGAACGCCACCACCAACGGGGCAAGCAACACCGTCCAGGTCAGCGCCCCGGGGACGATCTCGAGCACCCGCTGCTGCGCGCGCGGCGACAGGCGTCGCGTTCCGGCACGGGCGATCACGGGCCCAGTCTAGGTGGGGCGCTCCGGCTCCCGGCCTCGCACAGTCCAACATCCCGGCCCCGCCCGGCGCCCAAACGGCTATCCTCAAAGGCCGCGCGCCGGCTCAGCGCACATTTCAGGATCGGTCTTCATATGCCCGCTCGTACTCCAGATTCCAAGGACGCCGTCACCAGTCCCGGCGACACACCAGAGGAAGACGTCGAGGACGCCGCCGAACCCGAGGTCGTCGCCGATGACGTCATCGAGGCCGACGCGGGCGACGACGTCGAGGTGGTCGTCGTCGACGCGGATGACGATGACGACGACGACGACGATGACGACGACAAGATCGAGGCGGTTGTCGTCGCCCCGGTCCGGCCGACGCCCCGGCCGCAGCCAGGCCGGCCGCCGAGCGCCAAGGAGGAGGAACCGCCTCCGTTCGCCATCGGGGAGCGGGTGCGTCTGACCTCGAACATCCGGCCGCGCACCGGGACGCCCATCGGCGACTACCCGATCGGCTCGATCGGCACGGTGGAAACGGTGCTCAGCCAGACCGCGATCGTGCGGTTCGACCGCGCCTCCGACACCAAGGAGGTCGTGGCCTGGACCTGCCTCGAGACCGCCGAAGGGGTGGTGGGGCGCGGCGACGGACCACCGGTGCCTCCGGCGCCAACACCCGTGCGCCGCGCGACGGCGGCAATAGCGTCGCACCCGGTGGCCGTGCTCCGCGGCGTGCCGCGCCCACCCGCACCGCGCGAGCTGCCGCCCCCCGCGCCTGCCCGCCTCGCGCCCGCCCCACGCCCGGCGGCGGCGGCCGCCACCGGCGCCAAGCAGACCCCTGGTGCGGACGCCAAGCCGGCCACCGGTGCAGCGCGGACCTCCCCTGAAACGGCCACCACGCCGGCTTCCTCGACGACGGCAACCAAGGTGGCGGCCAAGCCGGCCGCCAAGACACCCAGCAAGCCGGCCGCGAAGCTGCCAGCCAAGCCGGCGGCCAAGCCACCGGCAGAGCCGGTCACCAGGGTGCCTGCCAAGCCGGCCACGAAGGTGCCAGCCAAGCCGGCGGCCAAGGCCTCCGCCAAGCCGATGGCAAAGCGTCCCGCGAAACCGATCGCCAAGCGCCCCGCGCCCCCTGCGAAGGCCAGGACGCAACCACCGGCCAAGGCAGCGAAGGCGGCTCGGCCGGCTACCAGGGCGGCGGCCCAGCGCGCCAAGCCCGCCGCCAAGGCGCGGACCAAGCCCGCGCCAAAGGCATCCACCAGGCCGTCGCGTCAGGTGGCGGCCAGAGGCACGGCCAAGACGGCGGCCCGCACCACACGTCCGCCCGCCAAGGCAGCCAAGCCCTCGAGGGGGGCGCCCCGCACTGCGGCAAGGGCGCCGAAGGCCGCTGTCCGCCGCTCCAGCGCGGCCAAGCCTGCGGCGAAGACCGCCGCCAAGGCGCCGACCCGTCGTCCGACGCCGGCGAAGGCCGCCAAGCCTGCCGCTCGGACGGCGAAGGCATCCACAGCCAAGAGCTCCAGAGCGGCCAAGCCGGTCAAGGTGGCCAAGAAGGCGGCGAAGCCGGCGAGAGCCAAGCCGCCGGCCAAACCGGCACGCAAACCGCAGGGTCGCCGGTGACGGTCAACGCGCGGCGGGAAACCCGTCAGTCGGTTGGCGCGTACGCACCGCGACGCGATGGCGGCAGCAGCGCAGCGATGCGCTCGGCGATCTGGTCCGCGATGGCGGAGTCGCCACCGGGTGCGGCGAGGTCGGCGACGAACGTCGCGCCGTAGCTCAGCACGATCTCGCGGCGGCGCAGGATGCCGCGCCGGCTGCCGTGCCCGTCGGTGCCCGAGATGGCAACGGGCAGGATGGGCGCTCCACTCTTGCGGGCGAGGAATCCGACCCCCGCCTCCGCGCGGTGCATGCTTCCGTCCCGTGAACGTGTCCCCTCGACGAACACGAGGAGGCGACGGCCGCGGCGGAGCACGTCGAGCGCGCGGCTCACCGCCCGCCGATCCGCGCCCCCGCGATCGACCGGGATGCAGTTGCAACCGGCGAGGAACCACGCGAACAGCCTGTTGGCGTACATCTCGCGCTTGGCCATCGCGAACAACGTGTGCGGGAAGTAGGCGCCCAGCACCAGCGGGTCACGATTGCTGGTGTGGTTGGACGCCACCAGCAGCGGACCGCCGTCGGCGATATGGTCCTCACCCTCGATGCGCACACGTCGCCACGCAATCAGTCGCAGGTACTCGCGTCCGAGCGTCGCCGCGATCCAGTATCGCGCCGGGCGCCGATCATCGTCGCGGACCGGGAACTTCTCGGGAAAGCCCTTCACGGCACTGGTCATTGCACGATGGTGGCGCAGAGGGCCCGCGGCTCGCCACCTACAATCGCGCGGGGCCCCTTTAGCTCAACGGCAGAGCAGCCGGCTTTTAACCGGTTGATGGAGGTTCGATTCCTCCAGGGGGCAGCTACGAGACGGCTTGTACGACCGCCACTGCGGCTGAAATGGTGCCGGACACCTCAGTGCCGTGCCGCTGCCGTGTCGAAGCCGACGCCGTCATCCTTGACGACAAACCAGAGTTGACTGTCGACCTGGGTAAGACGAACAGCGGCCTGGCGTGCATGCGCGAGACATCTGCGCGTTCTTTGCCGGCCTCTGAGCTCCCGCCTGCCTCGGTGGCGGTCAGGGCGGCGGCACAACGCCCGCCGCGGTGAGCACCAGCACGACAACGATGAAGCCGGCGCAGACCGCGACGAACGCGAGCCCACCGGGCTGGGCCGTGTGCGGCTCGGCCACCACCGCGCTCATCACGTGGCCGCGCGGACAGATCAGACGTTGCAGGGCGGCGGGGCGCGGGTAGTCGATGCCGCAGTCCTCGCAGTGGTCGAGGTAACGGTGACGACCACCGTGCCACACCTGTGGGGCGGCGTGCTCGCCGAGCGCGAAGAGCATGAGCAGGAACGCCAGGCCCGCCAGGAAGATCAGCACCGTCCTGCCTCCACCGCCGAGCGCCAGCGCAGGTCGGCGGGTCGCGACACGCCTGCCTGCGCAAGGTAGGCGCTGAGGCCGTCGAGAACGCGCGTCGCCGTCGCCGGGTCGGCGAAGGTTGCCGTGCCCACCTGCACAGCATCGGCGCCGGCGATGAGAAAGTCCACGGCGTCGCCGGCGTCGCTGATCCCGCCGACGCCGATCACGGGAATGCGCACAGCGCCACGCACCGCGGCCACCGCCGCCAGCGCCAGCGGTTTGATCACCGGCCCGCTCAGCCCCCCGGTGCCAGCGCCCGGCAGCACGGGGCGCCTGGCATGGCGGTGGATCTTCATGCCGATGAACGTGTTGACCGCCGACACGGCGTCGGCGCCGGCTGATTCCACCGCGCGCGCCACGGCGCCGATGTCGGTGACGTTGGGGCTCAGCTTGACCATCACGCAGCGTTCGGTCACCGCCCGCACCGCCGCCGTCACCCGCGCGGCTCCCTGGGGATCGCGGCCGAGGTCGAGACCGTGCGCGATGTTGGGGCAGGAGATGTTCAGCTCGTACCCGGCGACGCCCTCGACGCGGTCGAGAATGCGCACGCAGTCGACGTAGTCATCGACGTCCGCGCCGGCCACGTTGACGATGACCGCGCAGCGCCACTGCGTGAACCTCGGCGCGTATTCGCGTGCCACGTGGTCCACTCCGGGGTTCTGCAGGCCGATGCTGTTGAGCATCCCGCCCGCCGTCTCCGCAACACGCGGGGGCGCGTTGCCGCTGCGGGCAACGCGGGTCGTGCCCTTCGTGTAGAGGGCGCCGATGCGGTCGAGGTCGATCAGCTCGGCGAGCTCGAACCCGAACCCGGCGGTACCGCTGGCCAGGCCCACGGGGTTGGCCAGCCGCAGGCCACGGCCGAGGTCGACGTGCATGTCCGGGGTCACGCGACGTGGGCCGGCGGAAGTTGCGCGAGCTGGCCCCAGTCCACTGTGTCGATGGTCATCACCGGGCCCTGGCGGCAGCACAGCGCCCAGGCGGACGCGCCGTCTGCGCCGCGTGCGGGAAGGGCGCAACCGAGGCAGGTGCCGTACCCGCAGCCCATCGGGGCCTCGAGCGACACCTCGGTGAGCAGCGGCGCCAGCCGCTCCCGGTTGATGGTGCTCGCCAGCGCAGCGAGCATGGGGTTGGGACCACATGCATAGACAGCCGCACCCGCCTCGCAGGCGTCGGCAACTGCATCCGTCACCAGCCCGCGGATCCCGCGGCTGCCGTCGACGGTCAGCTCGATGACCCGCACCGCGGCGTCGCCCCGCGCGAAGCGCTCGGGAGCGTAGAGCAACTCCGCGGTCGCGGCGCCGCTCACCACGGTCACCTCGCGCGCGCCAGCCCGGCGCAGGGCCCGGATCAGCAGTGGGAACGGCGCACAGCCAAGCCCCCCGCTCACGCACAGGGCGTGCGTTGCCGCGGTGTCGACCGTGAAACCGTGACCGAGAGGTCCGAGCGCCACCAGGGGGTCGCCCGCTCGCAGCGACGCGAGGATGCGGGTGCCGGCCCCGACTGGCGCAAGCACGAACGCCGCGATGTCACCGTCGGTCCAGGCAACGCTGAACGGACGTCGCAGCAGCGTCGTGATCGAGTCGCCGCAGCGCAGCTGGGCGAACTGACCCGGCTGCGCCGTGGCGGCGAGGTGCGGCAGTCGTGCGCGGATCTCGACCATGCCACCGCCGAGCGAGTCCACCGCGACGACCTCGCCGCGTTCGTCGCGGACGCCGCGCAGCGACGAGCTCACGACATCGCGCCGACCGCGCCCTCACGGTAGGCGCGCACCGGTCCGATGGCGAATCGCTGACCGGCGTGCTGGCGGCTCATCGCGTCGACGAGCGCGGCAGCGGTGTCGAGCGATGTGCAGCAGGGAATGCGCCGCTGCTCGGCGGCGAGCCGGATGCGATACCCGTCCTTGACGGTCCTGCCGGCGGCGGCCACCGACGCCGCACCCACCGCGTCGTAGTCCAGCTCGTCGGTGACCAGGTGCGACACCGTGTTGATGACCAGCTGGACGCGACCGTCCTCGATGACGTCGATGACGTTCGGCCGGGACTGGCCGAGCTTGCCAACCGCGACGGCACTGATCCCCGCCTGCGCGAGCGCCGCCATGGTCCCGGCAGTCGCGAAGAGGGTGAAGCCCAGCGCACTCAGCTGCGCCAGGATGGGCAGGGCCTCAGCCTTGTCCTGGTCGGCGATGCTGCACAGAGAGCCGCCGGACGCGGGTACCGAGCCGAGCGCTGCGAGGAACGCCTTCTCGAGGGCCGCGCCGAGGTCAACGTCGATGCCCATCACCTCCCCGGTCGACTTCATCTCCGGACCGAGCACGGTGTCGACGTCGGTGAGCTTCATCGTCGAGAACACCGGTGCCTTGACGGCCACCAATGGCCGTGGGGGCACCAGGCCTGTGCTCCAGCCCAGCGATGCCAGCGTCTGGCCGCCCATCACGCGAACGGCGAGCTCCACCATCGGCACCCCGCTGACCTTGGTGAGGAAGGGAACCGTCCGCGATGCGCGTGGGTTGACCTCGATGACGTGAGCCGTGCCGCGGTACACCACGAACTGGATGTTGCACAGGCCGCGGACGCGCAGAGCGAGGGCGATGCGGATGGTGTCGGCGACGATCTGGTCGCGCACACCGGGGTCAAGCCGCGGGGCAGGGTATGCCGCCATCGAATCGCCACTGTGCACGCCGGCGCGCTCGATGTGCTCCATCAACCCGGGGATGACCACGGTCTCGCCGTCGCAGATGGCGTCGACGTCGACCTCCGTACCGAAGAGGTACTTGTCGACGAGGACGTTGCCGCGCCGTCGCGACCCGTCCTCGGGAAGCACCGCCATCGCGGCCACCAGGTAGCGCTCCAGAGCCGTGCGACTGTGCACGACCTCCATGGCGCGCCCGCCGAGGACATACGAGGGCCGGACAAGCACCGGATAGCCGATGCGCTCCGCGATCTCGATGGCCTCGGCGAGATCGGTGGTGGCGGCACCGTGCGGCTGGGGGATATCCAGCGAGCGCATCAGCGCCTCGAACGTCCGCCGGTCCTCGGCGGCGTCGATGGTGTCGACATCGCTGCCGAGGACGGCGACGCCGGCGGCGTGCAGCGGTCGCGCGAGGTTGACGGCGGTCTGCCCGCCGAACTGGACGACCACCCCGGCGGGCTTCTCGGCGTCGATCACCGCCAGCGAGGACTCCTCGTCGAGCGGTTCGAAGTAGAGACGGTCACTGCAGTCGAAGTCCGTGCTGACCGTCTCCGGGTTGCTGTTGATCATCACCGCCTCGAGGCCGGCGTCGCGCAGCGCCTGGGCCGCCTGCACACTGCAGTAGTCGAACTCGATGCCCTGGCCGATCCGAATGGGACCGCTGCCGAGCACCACCACGACGCGCGCACCGCCGCCGGGGGAGGCCTTGACCTCGTCCTCAGCCTCGTACGTGGAGTAGTAGTACGGGGTCTGTGCCTCGAATTCCGCGGCACAGGTGTCGACGCATTTGTAGACCGGGCGCAGGCCGATCCCGTGGCGAGCAGCCCGCACGGCCGCCGGCTCTTCGGCACGGAGCTCGGCAATGCGTGCGTCGCCGATGCCGAGGTGCTTGGCTGCGGCGAACACCTCACCGCTCAGAGCACCCCAGCGCAGGCCTTCCTCGCACTCGACGATGGTGTGCATTCGCTGCACGAACCAGGGCGCGATCGTCGAGCGCTCCGAGATCTCGGCGACGGCTGCCCCCGCCCGCAGGGCTTCCATGACCGCGAAGATGCGTCGGTCGTTAGCGCTCTCGATCAGCACGGGGTCACGCAGGGCAGCGGCCTCGGGCCGGCGCTGCTCGAGCGAGCGGATGGCCTTGTTGAAGGCGGCCTCGAAGCTGCGCTCGATGGCCATCACCTCGCCGGTCGACTTCATCTGCGTGCCCAGGCGGCGATCGGCGTCGGGGAACTTGTCGAATGGCCAGCGGGGTATCTTGACGACGCAGTAGTCGAGCGCGGGCTCGAACGCCGCGCAGGTCTTGCCCGTCACCCCGTTGGCGACCTCGTCGAGCCGCCGGCCGACGGCGATCTTGGCGGCGAGGCGCGCGATCGGATACCCGGTGGCCTTGGACGCCAGTGCCGAGCTGCGCGACACGCGCGGGTTCACCTCGATGACGTAGTACTCGTGCGTCTGCGGATGCATCGCGAACTGGACGTTGCAACCGCCCTTGATGTCCAGCGCCGCGATGAGGCGGAGAGCAGCGCTGCGCAACTGCTGGTGTTCACGATCGGTGAGCGTCTGCGCGGGCGCCACGACGATCGAGTCGCCTGTGTGCACACCCATGGGGTCGATGTTCTCCATGTTGCAGACGGTGATACACGTTCCCGACGCATCGCGCATGACCTCGTACTCGAGCTCTCGCCAACCGGCCAGGGAACGTTCGATGAGCACCTGGCTGATCGGTGAAGCGGCGAGCCCGGCGGCGACGCGCTCAGCCAGTGTCTCGTCGGTCTCACAGAACCCGCCACCGGTGCCTCCCAGGGTGTAGGCAGGTCGGACCACCAGGGGTAGCCCCACGTCCGCCGCGAAGGCTCGCGCTTCGGCCAGCGAGGACACGGTGCGCGAGTCGGGAGCCGGCTCGCCGATCCGCTCGAGGAGCGCCTTGAACTGTCCGCGGTCCTCGGCCATGCGAATCGACTTCAGCGACGTGCCGAGAACCTCGAGGTCGTACTTCTCGATGATCCCCGCATCGTCGAGCGCAACGGCGAGGTTGAGCGCGGTCTGACCACCGAGGGTGGGCAGCAGCGCGTCCGGTAGCTCCGCCGCGATGACGCGTTCCAGCACGCCGACGGTGAGTGGCTCGACGTAGACGACGTCGGCGACGTCGTCATCGGTCATGATCGTGGCCGGGTTGCTGTTGACCAGCACCACCCGAACACCTTCCTCACGAAGGGACTTGCACGCCTGCGTCCCCGCATAGTCGAACTCCGCCGCCTGCCCGATCACAACCGGCCCGCTGCCGATGACAAGAACGCAGCGGGCTTTCACAGCCGACGTCAGCGGCGCCGCAGCCTGTCTGAGCAAGGCGCGATCCCCGTCCTCGCCGTCACGGCCCGGCCCCTGCGTGTCCCCCCGGCACATCGCCAGGAACTCGTCGAAAACCTCGGCACGGTCCTGAGGGCCGGGCGCGCCTTCGGGGTGATACTGCACCGTGAACGCCGGCAGGCTGCGATGACGGAGCCCTTCGACACTGTTGTCGTTGAGGTTGCGCTCGCTCACATACCAACCGCTGTCGGCAGGGATGCTGGCCGCGTCGACCTGGAACTCGTGGTTGTGGGACGTGACGTGAACGGTGCCGAGCTCCTCGTCTCGCACCGGGTGATTGCCACCGTGGTGGCCGAACGGTAGTCGCGAGGTGCTGGCGCCGATGGCGCGGCCGATCACCTGGTGACCGAGGCAGATTCCCAGCAGTGGGACCCGGCGTTCGAGCAGGGCGCGCGCCAACCCCACGGCGCCGTCGAGCCGGACCGGGTCACCGGGACCGTTGGAGAGAAGCACCCCATCCGGCCGGTGGGCGAGGACATCATCGATCGACGAGTCGTGGCGAAGGACGATGACGTCGGCGCCGCGGCTGCGCAGGGCGCGCAGTTGGTTGTACTTCACGCCCATGTCGATGACCACGATTCGCACGCCGGCAAATGCACCGAGATTGCCTGCGAGTTCGACCCCGCGTTCGAGCGTGGGGTCGAGCGGGGTCGTCCACTCGAAGGCCGGAGACTCGTGGGCGACCGCGGCGACCAGGTCCTGCTCGGTGAGCGTCGGCGCAGCGCGCGCTGCGCTCACCTGCTCCGCAGCGGTCATCGCCGCCGCCGGGGCGACCACCCCCCGGAGCGTCCCGTGGTCGCGCAGGTGGCGGGTGAGCGCGCGCGTGTCGACGCCCCGAAGGCCGGGGATGCCCCAGTGGCGAAGCTCCTCGTCGAGCGTGCGCTCCGCACCAGCGTGCCCCGCGTCGACCGAGAGCTCGCGCACGACCATCGCCCGGCAGTGCACGCGGTACGACTCAGCGGTGTCGTCGCGGCACCCGTAGTTGCCCATCAGCGGGTTGGTCATCACCACCACCTGGCCGGCGTACGAGGGATCGCTGATCACCTCCTGGTAGCCGGTCATGCAGGTGTTGAACACCACCTCGCCGTTGGTGGTGTTCGCGCTCGCGCCGAAGAGCCAGCCGTCGAACACCGCACCGGACTCGAGCGCCAGCCGTCCGGCGATGGGCTCAGCCATTGGTCGCCTCCACCAGCGCGGACGGCCAGGGCAGAAGAGCCTGGTCATGGTGCGCGATCACGCCGGCGGCGATGGTGAGGAGCACGCGGCCGCGCAGCCGCGCGCCCCACAGCGGGGTGTTGCGCGAGCGGGAGTGAGAGCCGTTCTCACCGACCGTCCATGAGGCGGCGGGGTCGAAGAGAACGCACGTGGCCAGCTCCCCGATGCGCAGACGCGGGGGGCGCAGCTCGTCGACGGAGCCGAGCACGCGTTGGGGGCCGGTGGTGAGCCGTTCGACCAGCACCGGGATCCAATCGCCACTCATGCCTCCGATGGTGATGCACGTTGCCAGGGCCGTCTCGAGCCCGGTCATCCCCGCGGTGGCGGTGCGGACGTCACCCCGCTTGCCGTCGTCGCGGTGAGGAGCGTGGTCGGTGGCCACGGCGTCGATGACGCCGTCGCGCAGGCCCTGGATCAGCGCGACGCGGTCGGGTTCGGTGCGCAATGGTGGGTTGACCTTGAGCAGGGCCGCCGGCTCCGGCATCTCCGCCACCGGCAGCCACATCGCCAGGTGATGCGGGGCAACCTCGGCGGTGACGGCGAGACCGTCCTCGCGGGCACGTCGCACGAGCTCCACCGACGCGGCGGTGGAGATGTGCTGCAGGTGAAGGCGGCCCCGTCCGGCGCGGGCGAGGGCGGCGAGCGCGGAATGTATCGCCGTGGTCTCCGCATCCTGCGGTCGGTCGGTCGCGCGCGTCACCGAGCCCGCCCCGGTGCTCCGTGACGCGATCATGGCCTCGTCCTCGGGGTGGACCAGGACCGGTCGGCCGACCGCATCGGCACGCCGGATGACGCTCGCCAGGACATCGGCCGGCGCGGCGTTGCGCCCGTCGTCACTGAACGCAACCGCGCCGGTGGCTGCGCAGCCCTCGATGTCGACGGCATCGCGCCCGGCCAGATCGTGGGTGGCCGCGGCAACGGTCATCACCTGGACGACCGCCCCGGCCGAGCGCGCCACCGCCTGCGCGACGCGCGCCGGATTGTCGATCGGTGGTTGCGTGTTGGCCATCGCAACCACCTGCGTGAAGCCGCCCGCGGCAGCCGCGCGCGCACCACTCTGCACTGTCTCCGCCGCCTCACCACCTGGCTCACGAAGGTGGGCGTGGAGGTCGATGAAACCGGGCGCCAGGATGCAGGGCGACTTGCCGGGCTGCGGGGTCAGATCGATGACGGGGACCGTGCCCTCATCGATGCTGCGGTAGATGGCGATGATCCGCCCCTCGCTCAGCCAGACGTCCTGGCCGACGATGTCGAGCCCGGCCGCCGGGTCGAGCACGCGCACACCGCGCAGGATGCAGTTCACCCCGCGTCCTCACCGACCATCCAGGCCCCGTCGATGCCGTCCACCTCGCGGAGCCGAACCGCGACCCGCTCGCTGGGCGCCGTCGGCACGTTCTTGCCGACGTAGGTCGCGCGCATGGGCAACTCACGATGACCGCGATCAACGAGCACCAACAGCTCGACCGCGGCGGGCCTGCCCTCGTCGATGAGCGCATCCATGGCGGCGCGCAGGGTTCGGCCGGTGTAGAGGACGTCATCCACCAGCACCACGACGCGGCCGGCGATGTGCGGCGCGTCGGTCCCGTCCGGCGCCGTCAACGCTCCCGGGCGCGGTCGCGCCGGGCGGGGCCTGTCGTCGCGATAGTCCTGGAGATCGAGCGCCGCCAGCGCGGGGGCCGGCTGCCCCAGGGCGGCGAGCGCGCGCGCCACCCGTCCGGCGAGCGGAACGCCGCGGGTGCGGATGCCGGCGAGAACGACCGGCTCACCCGCGTGCCGTTCGCCGATCTCGTGGGCGAGACGGATGACCGCGCGGGCGACGGCCATCTCGTCCAGGAGCCGCGGGCGACCTTCGATCGACAGGGGCGCCCCGTTCACGCCAGGAGCACCTCGAGGAGCGCCATGCGCAGGGCGACGCCGTTGGCCGCCTGCCGGAAATAGGCGGCGCGCGGGTCGGCATCGACCATGGGATCGATCTCGTCGACGCGCGGCAGAGGATGCAGCACGATCGCGGTCGCCGGCAGACGGGCCATGGTCGCGGTGTCGATCCGTATCGCTCCCCGCGCCACCTCGAACTCCGCCGGGTTGGTGAACCGCTCCTTCTGCACACGGGTCTGGTAGACGACGTCGGCGGTCGCGATCACGTCGTCGAGACGGCTGAACAACCTGTAGGCGACGCCGCGACCGTCGAGGAAGGCGCGGATGTCCTGACCGACCTGGACGACGTCCGGCGCCACGAAGCTGATGCGGACGCCCTGGTAGAGAGCCAGCAGACGGGCCAGCGATCGCGCCGTTCGTCCGAAGCGCAGGTCACCGCAGATGACGACGTGGAGTCCCTCGATGCGGCCCAATTCGCGCTCGATGGTGAAGAGGTCGAGGAGAGACTGCGTGGGATGCTCACCGGGACCATCGCCGGCGTTGACGATGGGAACGGTCGCCACCGCCGCCGCCTGGGCTGCGGCTCCCTGTCGATCGTGACGCAGAACGATCACGTCCGCGTATGCGCAGACCATCCGGATCGTGTCGTCCAACGTCTCGCCTTTCATCGCGCTCGAGAAGACGTGAGCGGCCTCGGTTCCGAGCACCGATCCGCCAAGACGCAGCATCGCCGACTCGAAGCTGAGCCTGGTCCGCGTGCTGGGCTCGTAGAAGAGCGTCGCCATGATCCGGCCGGAGAGGCTGTCGCCTCGCGTCCCCTCCAACGCGCTGGCACGCTTGAACAGCGCGTTGAGCAGCGGACGGTCGAACTGCGACGCGCTGACCACGTGGTCGAGCCCGCCTGTCCTCACCGCCGCCATCAGCAACCCTCCGGGACCGCAGCCCGCGCGGAAGGCGCACCGCCACCGTGACGGCGATTCGCATCCCTTGCCGGCCTCGCGGGACCTGCTTGAAGTGGATTCGTCCGGTGCACTGTAGCGTAGCTGCGACGCCGGCCGTGGGTGCCGGGTGGCTGAGCTAGGCTGTTCCCATGGACGCTGGCTTGCTCGGAAAGCTCCTGCTCGCCACCGGGATCGCCGTCGCCCTCGTTGGCGCTTTCCTGATGGTCGGCGGCCGGCTGCCCTTCGGCCGCCTCCCCGGGGACATCTCCATACAGGGTCAGAGCGGTGGCTTCTTCTTCCCCATCATCAGCTGCATCGTCATCAGCGTGGTCCTGACCGTGCTGCTGAACTTCATCATCCGCCGCTGACGCAGCCGCCCCCTTGTCAGGAAAGAGTCCCATCGCGCAGCGACAGCGGCGCGCGAGGCGCGCCGAGGAGTGGGGTGTATCAGGTCGAATTCGCCTCGACCTGATGAGGGGCGAGGATCTGCCTCGCCCCTGTTTCTAAAACACCGGCGTCTCGTGGTAGACGCCGAACACCTCACGCAACGCGCCGATGATCTCGCCCTCCGTGGCGCGAGCGCGCACCGCGTCGATGATGGCCGGCATGGTGTTTTCGGTGCCGGCGGCGAACTCCTTGAGGGCGTCCAGCCGAGTGGCCACGCTGGTGTTGTCGCGTTTCTCGCGGAGCTGGCGTAACCGCTCCGCCTGGTCGCTCTCCACGTCGATGTCGATGACCAGCACGTCGGGTGCGCGTCCGTCGACGGTCTCCTGGAAGGCGTTGACGCCGACGATGACCCGCTCGCCCGAGTCGAGCTGTGACTGGTAATGGAAGGCTGCCTCGGCGATCTCCCGCTGTGGGTAGCCGTCGGCGATGGCCTTGACGATGCCGCCGCGTTCGGCGATCGCCGCGAAGTAGTCCTCCGCGGCCTTCTCCATCCGGCTGGTGAGGTCCTCGATGAACCAGCTGCCCGCCAGGGGATCGGCCACCGAGGGGACACCGGTCTCGAAGGCGAGGATCTGCTGGGTGCGCAGCGCGATCTGCGCCGCCTTCTCGGTCGGCAGCGCGAGCACCTCGTCCATCGAGTTGGTGTGCAGCGACTGGGTTCCGCCGAGCACGGCGGCCATCGCCTCGAAGGCGGTGCGCGCGATGTTGTTCTCGATCTGCTGCGCGGTGAGCGAGCAGCCTGCAGTCTGGGTGTGGAACTTGAGCTGCCAGCTCTTGGGGTTCTTGGCGCCGTACGTCTCGCGCAGGCGGCGCGCCCAGATGCGCCGCGCGGCACGATACTTGGCGATCTCCTCGAAGAAGTCGATGTGGCTGTTGAAGAAGAAGCTGAGCCGCGGTGCGAAGTCGTCGACGTCGAGCCCCGCTGCCATCGCCGATTCGACGTACGCGAAGCCGTCGGCGAGGGTGAACGCCAGCTCCTGCGCCGCGGTGCTGCCGGCTTCGCGGATGTGGTAGCCGCTCACCGAGATGGGATGCCAGCGCGGGACGTGCTCGGCGCAGAAGGTCACCACGTCGGTGACCAGGCGCATCGACGGCTCGACCGGGAAGATGAACTCCTTCTGGGCGATGTACTCCTTGAGGATGTCGTTCTGGAGCGTGCCGCCGAGCTTCTCGTAGGCCACGCCCTGCTCCTCGGCGACCACCAGGTACTGTGCGAACACGATCGGCGCTGGAGAGTTGATCGTCATCGACGTCGTCACCCGGCCGAGGTCGATGCCGTCGAAGAGGGTGCTCATGTCCTCGACCGAGTCGATGGCAACGCCGCAGCGGCCCACCTCACCGAGCGACTCCGGGGCGTCGCTGTCGTGGCCCATCAGCGTCGGCATGTCGAAGGCCACCGACAGGCCGGTCTGGCCATGGTCGAGAAGGAAGCGGTAGCGCTCGTTGGTGTCCTCGGCGCTGCCGAAGCCGGCGAACTGCCGCATCGTCCAGAGCCTGCCCCGGTACATGGTGTCGTGGATCCCGCGGGTGTATGGGTATTCGCCCGGCGCCGGCACCTCGCGAGCGAGGTCGACGCCGGCCAGCGCCTCCGGTCCGTAGCTCGGCTCCAGCGACAGGCCGCCCAGAGTGTCATCGGGGACTGCCGGGAGCAGCCGGCGGGGGTGGGCAGTCTGGGTCATGGGTGCTGTTCGCTCGTGTGTCCGTTGAGGATGCGGTCGGCGATGCCGTAGGGGTCGACCCCGCGGAGATCGCCGCTCAGCTCCGAACCCATTGTGCCGTCTTCGAGCTCACGTCGCGCCCGTTCGGCGGCGCGCTCCACCACGATCGCCTCGATCTCGGCGCGGAGGCGCCCGCGCCGGCGCACCTCCAACTCCCCGCTCTCGGCGATCACCGCGTGGTGGCGTTCGATGGCCTCGAGCAGCTCGTCGATCCCCTCTCCGGTGGTCCCGGTGGTCTGGATCACCGGCGGCCGCCACCCATCCTTCGGCGCCCCGGCCTGCCGCCCTAGGTCGCGCAGCTCCCTTGCCACCTTGGCCGCGCCCTGGATGTCCGCCTTGTTGACAACGAAGATGTCGGCGATCTCGAGGATCCCGGCCTTGAGTATCTGCACGCTGTCGCCCGTCACCGGGGTGGTCACGACCACTGTCGTATCGGCTGTCTGCATGACCTCGAGCTCGCTCTGACCGACGCCGACGGTCTCCAGGAGGCAGCGGTCGCGTCCGCTGGCGTCGATCAACCGCACCGCCTCGCGCGCTGCGCTGGCCAGCCCCCCGAGGTGACCGCGCGCCGCCATGCTGCGGATGAAGACGCCATCGTCGCCGGTGTGTCGCTGCATGCGCACCCTGTCGCCGAGGATGGCGCCCCCGCTGAAGGGGCTCGATGGGTCGACGGCAATGACCCCGACCAGGTGGCCGGCCGCGCGCCAACGGACGATCAGCTGGTCGCAGACGGTGCTCTTGCCGCTGCCCGGTGGCCCGGTGACGCCGACCACGTGAGCGGCACCAGCGCGACCTCGCACGGCGCGCAGCACCTCCTCCGCCGCGGGATCGCGGTCCTCCACGAGGCGGATGGCGCGGGCGAGCGAGCGCACGTCACCGTTGAGGAGGCCACTGGCGATGTCCATTGCCGGCCGAGTGTAGCCGCGCCGAGGCGACCAGCCGATCGACGGACAGCCGTTTCCACTCTTGATTCCCGTACCATGCGCGGGTGAGCGTTCCCGAGGCGCCGTGGCGTCCGCGGCGGCCGCACAGGGCACGAAGATCCCGGCCTCGCCGTCGTTTGCTCGCCATCGCCGGCATCGTCTTCGGCTTCGGCGTCAGTGGTATGACCGGGGCGGCCCTGTACTTCTCCCCTGCCATCGCCGCGGCGTTCCAGGACTTCGGACACACCATCCACCACAAGCCGGCGACTGCGACGGCAACGCCGAAGGCGCATGCGACGGTGGCGCCCGCAGCGGCCCTGCCCACCCCGACGGCGGCGCCGGCCGGCGCACCGGGTGGCAGCTTCACCGTGCTCCTCCTCGGCTCCGACAACGACGCCAAGTTCGCCACCAACGTGGTGCTGACCCAGTCGATGATCCTTGCCAGGATCGACCCGGCCACGCGCCACGTCACCATGGTCTCGATCCCTCGCGACCTCAATGTCCAGCTGTCGACCGGCGGCACCGACAAGATCGACAAGGCGTACCTGTATGGAGGCGTCGACGCAGCGATCAACACGGTGGAGCAGGACTTCGGCGTGCACATCGATCACTACGCGTGGATCGGCCTGCTTGGCCTGGTGCACCTCATCGACGAGGTCGGCGGCGTCGACGTCGTGGCCAGCAACCCCGTGCTCGACGACTTCTATCCCAAGGACCTGAGCGGCAGCGACCCCTACGACTTCCAGCGAGTCGCAGTTCTGCCGGGCCCGCAGCACATGGACGGCATCGAGGCGCTGCAATACGTGCGCTCCCGTCACGATGACCTCCGCAGCGACTTCGGCCGCTCGGTCCGTCAGCAACAGGTCCTGCTCGCGCTCCGCGCCAAGGCAAAGCTGCTGGGAATCGCCGACCTTCCCGACATCGCCAGCGCCATGAGTGGCCAGTTCACAACCGACATGTCGCTCGGCCAGGTGGGTCTCCTGCTGCCCATCGCGGGCAACGTGTCGCTGACCGATGTGCAACAGGTGGTGCTGCTGCCGCCGTACACCGACGCGCAGGTGATCGGCAACCAGGACGTGCTTGCGCCCAACTGGGACCTGATCCTCCCGCTGGTGCACAAGTACTTCCCGGCGAGGTGAGACGCGGCGCGCTCATCGTCGCCCTGCTGGTGGCGTGGGCCGCATTCGGGTTCGGCATCAACCGTCTCCTCGACAGTCGCAAGTCCACCCTGATCCAGGCACGGTCGGCGATCTCACCCACCAAGGAGACCCCGGCCTTCACCCTTCCCGGCACCATCTGGGTGAGCCAGGGTGGGCACCTGTACAAGCTTCGCGGACGACTGTTCACCGACGTTGCACTGCCGGCCGCGGCGGGCTCATGGATCCAGCCTGCGATCGCCGGGCCCGGACAGCTTCTCGTGGTCGCCCGCGCCGCGGAGTACAGCGACATCTATCTCGTCGATGCCTCGGGCGCCGTGCGTCAGCTGACCAGGAACGCCAACGCCGCCCACGTGGAGCGCAACGCCTGGTCCTACTGGCCGCACCTCGCCGCCGACGGAACCACTGTCGTCTTCGCCTACGACGGACCCAAGATCGGCACCTTCGAGGTGCACCTTGCGGTGTGGTCCGGACCCCTGTCCGGCAAGCTGGAGTCGACGCAATGGACGACTCCCACCTCGTACACCGGGGGGGACGTGGCGCCGGTCCCGTTGCTCGATGGTGGGGTGTTGTACTCCAGCTACAGCATCACCAGCAGCGAGCAGATCGTGTCGCGCATCGCCGCCGTCGCGCGACCCGGGGCGTCCCCTGTGTTCCTGACCGCCGGGTCGGATGATTGCGGTGAGCCGGCGGTCAGCCCTGACGGGTCCGAGCTTGCGGTGGTCTGTACGTCTGACACGCAGACCGCACGACTCGAGCTGATCCCGCTCGTCAAGGGCGTCCCCGGGGCGCCCAAGGTGCTCATCAGGAGCTGCCTGTGTGCGTCGCCGGCGTGGTCACCGGACGGCAGCAGCCTGCTCTACCTGGCCCCGGCCGATGCCACGGGGCATTTCCAGCTGTGGTGGCTGGCGAACCCGGCCGCAGCCACGCCGCCGGCACCGCGGGCGCTGACGACGAATCTCGACCTCGACGCGACCTCGCCACCGGCGTGGTCGTCCGCCTAGAAGAAGACCTTCGCGAGCTCGTACAGGTCGGCGGGCACGCGGCGCTGCTCGGCGACGACGTCACTGATCGCGGCGACCTCAACGGTGCCACACACGACCACGGGCATCTTCCCCCACTGTCCGGTCGCCGCCAACTGATACGCGGCGGCGCCGACGCGGGTGGCCCAGTTGCGGTCGTACGCGGTGGGTGAACCGCCGCGCTGCGTGTAGCCCAGCACCGTGGTGCGCGTCTCGTGACCGGTGCGCTCCTCGATCATCACGGCGAGGCGTTCGCCGACGCCGCGCTTGGCCAGCTGGGCGTGGCCGAAGGCGTCGGTCGCTGCCGGCTCGTCGGTGGCGCGCGTCATCCCCTCCATCTGCACACCCTCCGCGACCACGATGATCGAGAAGTCGCTGCCCTGCTCGCGGCGTTTGCCCAGGTGATCGATGACCTCGTCGATGCCGACCGGGTACTCCGGGATGATGACCATGTCGGCGCCGCCGGCGAGACCGCCCATGACAGCCACCCAGCCCGTGTCACGTCCCATCACCTCGACCACCATGACGCGGTGGTGTGACGCGGCGGTGGTGTGGAGGCGGTCGAGTGCCTCCGTGACGATGCGGACCGCGCTGTCGAAGCCGATGCAGTACTCAGTGACGCTGAGGTCGTTGTCCATGGTCTTGGGCACGCCGACCAGCGGTGCGCCCCGGCCGGCAAGCCATGCGGCGACGCTGAGCGTGTCGTCGCCACCGATCGCGACCACCGCATCGAGCTGTGCGCTGCGGAGATTGCCGACGCACTCCTCGAAGCCACCCTCGCGCCTCATGGGATTCACGCGCGAACTGCCCAGGATGGTGCCGCCGAGCTGCAGGATCCCGGAGAAATCCGCCCGGCGCATCTCGACGAAGTCGCCGATGCCCGTCAGGCCGGCCCAACCGTTACGGATCCCGACGACGCCATGGCCATCGGCAAGGGCTGAGCGGGCCACAGCGCGGATCGCGGCGTTGAGCCCCGGTGCATCGCCGCCGCCCGTCAGGACACCGATGCGCATCGCAGGCGTGCTCTCAGTTGCCGACGCCGGGGTTGCCGAGGAAGGCGTTCTCCTCGCTCTGCCCGAGGATCACGACAACGCCACCTGCAGGAGCCGGGGACGTCGACGCAGCCGCCGTAGTCGGCTGCTTGGTGACGGCCACGCCGTAGAACTTGGCGAGCCACGCCGCGGTGGCGGAGTCCTTGCCGCCGCTCTGGTCGATGACCTCGGTCGTCGCCTGGCGGTCGACCATGCCCCCGTCGGTGGTGTTGAGCGACAGAGACTTGAGCAGTGTCGTCCAGCGACCCGATGCGCCGAGGCCGCGGCCGCTGCCGTCTTCGACAGTGACCTTGTCATGCCGGGCGATGATCGACCGGTCGATGAACACGTTCTGCACGAAGTGGGCGATCTGGCCGTAGGTCCGGTCATCGGCAAACAGGTACGCGGCCCCACAGTTCTGCGGGTAGCCGCATTCGTAGAGGAAGTTGGTGTCGTCGAAGCTGACGTGGAGGATCGCCTTGTTGTCGACGTCCTTGAGGAGTGAGTACAGCGCTTCCAGGTCATTGACGTGCAGGTCGGTGACGACGTTGTCGCCGAGGCTGTTGAGGAGATCGGGCAGGTTGCCGAGACCGCCGAGGCTGACCACCTTCTGCTTGAGCGCCGCCACGATCAGCTGCTGGCGGCGGCTGCGCGCGAAGTCCGTTCCCTCGCCGTTGTCATTGGAGTGACGTGACCGGGCAAAGATCAGGGCCTGCGCGCCGTTCATGTGCTGCGGGCCGGCGGTGAAATGCACCGTTTCGTACGCGCAGTTGGCGCCCGCCTGGCCGTTGCATTCCCCGGCGGGGTATTGGTAATCCGTGAACGAGTTGGGCACGGTGACGTCGACGCCGCCGACCGCGTCGACGGCGGACTTGAATGCCGAGAAGTCGAGACCGATCCAGTGATCGATATGGATGCCGAGGAGGTGCTCGAGAGTGCGGTCGGCGACGGCCGCGCCGGCGCCCCGGTCGCTGGACGGCAGCGTCCCCTGGCCGCCGACACCGTCCGAGTAGGACTGGTTGATGCGCCCGTAGTCCGTCTTCCCGGTGCCGAGTTGATTGGGCACGTACCAGTCACGCGGGATGCTGATCTCAGCCACCGTCGGCGGACCGGTCGGCTGGGGCTGGACTGAGACGACCATGATCGAATCCGTCAGGTAGGCGCCATCGTGGCCCGGGCCGCCATACCCGTAGAAGGCGAAGTTGATCCGGCGCAGGTCGCGGTTCGCGTCGTTGATCGACGAGCCGTTCTTGCCGCCGATCAGGTCGCCGATGACCCCAAGAGGGTTCTGGTTGGTCAGGTGGGCCAGGCCGAGCACGGTTCGGGCGACGAAGACTCCGGCTACGAGGACGATCGCCGATGCCGCCAGGGCGACCACGCGCTTGGTGCTGAGCCAGCGCGGCTTGACGTCGTAACTCGAGCGGCGGCGCCGCGTCGTGCTTGCCATATATGGGTGCTCGATGAATGTTCGGCGGCGGCCGGGCAATGGATCGATGAACACGCGCCAGCGTGGATCGGGCTCCCAGGTGAAACGTTGGCTGGGTCGGTGGGGTAACGCCCGAGTGACCTAGGGTAACGCACCGTTCTCTCCCTGGGGACACGACGCGGCGGTTGCCTCCGGGCGCGAACGGATGTGCGCCCGGCGTCAGTCGCGGAGCAACGAGCGGGCGATCACGAGGCGCTGGATCTGGTTGGTGCCCTCGTAGATCTGGGTGGTCGTTCGTCGGACGGCCGTTTGGGCAGGTAGATGCCGCCCTGGACCCGTGGGGCGTCAGCACGGACCCAGCACGCGTACTATCTTGATTATCTGGGCCTCCTATCAGCTGACATTCGACCTTCATATCCGGATCAGAGCGCCAGGCCCAGGACCTGTACGTCGGTAGCCCCAGCGCAGATCTGCACTACAAG
>DATBEL010000040.1:0-16173 GCA_036276135.1 Candidatus Dormiibacterota bacterium | reverse complement strand
AGGGCACAGAGGATCGCCGCGGCGAACAGCGCGCCCGCCGCTCCCCAGAACGCGATGCCCTCGCCGAACCCGTACAGCGTGCCCAGCACGGCTGCTCCGAAGGCGCTGCCGCCGAACTGGAACAGCCCGCCGATGCCCATGGCTCGGCCCCGTTGTGCTGCCGGCGAGCTGTCGCCGATGACCGCAAAGAGAGTCGGCTCGATGAGGACGAACCCGCAGGCCTCGATGCTGCCCAGCGCCACGATCGGCGCCAGGGCATGCAGCGTCGGGTAGAGCGACGCGCAGGCGCCGCACACCACGAACGATCCGACCATCAACCAGCGCCGGTTGGAGCGGTCGGCCAGCCGCCCCCCGGGGCGGGCCAGGATGATGATCGGGATGGCGTAGAGGCTGATGGTGAGGCCGATGACGAAGGTGCTGTACCCGCGAGCGTTCAGGTAGAGCGGCCACACCACGTCATACATCGAGAACACCGTCCCCAGCGCCGCGACTCCGAAGCAGGGCACCAGGATCCCGGGGTTGCGCCACCATCGCAGGCGCACCGGCCGCAGGGCGGGATCGCGCACAGCCCGTGTCTCCGGGATGCGCCACATCGGCAGCAGGCCGATGAGGTTGGCCGAGCCGGAGATGAGGAAGATGCCGGCGTCGCGCCACAGTGCGATCAGGCCTCCGAAGAACGGACCGACGAGCAACCCGACCATCTCCACCGCCTGGAGCTGCGCGAACCGCTCGGCGCGCTTCTCGGGTCCGCTGAGGTCGACCAGCGCTGCCCGCAGGGCCGGCACGTAGGCCCCGGCCGCCGCCCCCATGAGGGTGCGCAGCAGCGCCAGCACCCACAGCGGTCCGACATCCGCGAAGAGCACCAGGCCGAGCACGCCGTAGACCGCGCGCGAGCCGAGCAACATGGGACGGCGCCCGATCCTGTCGGTGAGCCGGCCGGCGGGCACCTGCGCAAGCGTGTTGGCGATCAGCGGACCGGCGATGAACAGGGCGATGTCCAGCGATGACCCGCCGTGACGGCGCACGTAGAGCGGCGCCACCGGGAACGTCGCCGCCACGCCGGTGAACATGATCAGCTGGCCGCTGAGCAGCCAGAACACCGGGGACGTGCGGGGACGGCGGGGTCTGAGCACGGCGGCGATTGTCGCTGGCGGAGGCCGTGAGGCCATCGGCGGTACAATTCCGACTGTGCAAGTCGGATTTACGCCGGTGGCCGACGATCTCTTCCGGGAGATCATCCTCGACCACTACCGCCATCCCCGCCATCGCGGCCGCGTCGACCCGGCGGACGCCGTCGTCCAGGCCGACAACCCGCTGTGCGGTGACCAGGTCGACCTGTCGCTGCGTTTTGACGGCGACCAGGTCGCCGAGATCGCGTTCGATGGCACCGGCTGCTCGATCAGCCAGGCCGCCTGCAGCATGCTCTGCGACGAGGTGAGCGGGCGCAGCCGCGAGCAGGCTGCCGACGTGGCCCACCGCTTCCGCGCCATGCTCGTCGAGGACGGCAGCCCCGACGATCTCGGCGACCTCGAGGCCCTCCGGGGCGTGCGCGCCTACCCGGTGCGAGTGAAGTGTGCGACGCTGCCCTGCAATGCGCTGCTCCAGGCGCTCCAGCCGGCGGAGGAGACACCATGAGCGACACAGACACCACCGTCGCTGCAGATAGCCCGGCCGCCGACGGCAGCCCGGCCGCCAAAGCGTCGCCCGAGCTCGTCCTGGCGGCGTTGAGCGAGGTCTTCGACCCGGAGATCGGCATCGACATCGTGTCGCTCGGGCTGGTGTACGGCTCGCACATCGACGACAAGGGGCTGCTCACCATCGAGATGACGCTGACCACGCCCTACTGCCCGATGGGCAGCATCATCCAGGGGCAGGCGCACGCCGTGTGTCATGGGCTCCCCGGGGTCAATGACGTGCACGTCGAGCTTGTCTGGACGCCGCCCTGGGACCCCCGCACGATGGCCTCGGAAGAGGCCCGGCTCGAGCTCGGCATCTACTAGCTCCGCGACGGGCCCGGTGATCCGAAGGCTTCGCGGACGCGTATCGGTGGTGGTGGACAGGACGAGGACCGCAGCGCCGCGCACCGCGACGTGAGCGACGCCGACGACCGGATGCTCGACCTGCTCGCGCGGGCCGAGCCCGAGGGCGTCGAGATGCTCTACGACCGCTATTCGGGACTCGCCTACACCCTCGCGTTCAGGGTGCTCAATGACGCCGGCAGCGCGGAGGACGTCGTGCAGGAGGCATTCCTCAGCATCTGGCGACGAGCGTCGACGTATCGCAGCGACCGCGGCAGCCTGCGCACCTGGGTGTGCTCGATCGTCCATCACCGCGCGCTGGACCGACTCCGTGGTCGCTCCGGCCGCGCCCGCACCGACGTCGCTCTCGACCACGCCAGCGCAGAGGCGACGTCCATCTCCGACACGTGGGACCGGGTCGCGGTCGAGCTGGAGAGCCAGGCGGTCCGCGCCGCGCTGATCGACCTCAGCGTCGAGCAGCGCGAGACGATCGAGCTCGCCTACTTCGGTGGCTACTCGCAGACCGAGATCAGCGACCTCATGAAGGTTCCCCTGGGCACCGTCAAGGGACGCACCCGGCTTGCCCTTCGGAAGTTGCGCGGCGTCCTCGAGTACCAGGTCGCGGAGGGGATGGCGTGATCAGCTGCCAGGACGCCGACGTTCTCGCCGCCGCGCTGTCGGTCGGCTCGATCGACCGCACCGACGATGCCACCCTCCAGTTGCACCTGGCTTCCTGTGCCGATTGCCGCCGCCTGGCCGCCGAGTACATGGAAGCGGCCGCTCGCTTGCCACTGGCACTCGAACCCCTGCAGCCATCGCCGGAGCTGCGCAGCCGGCTGATGAAGGCGGTGTATGCGGAGGCAGCGGCCGCTGCCGATCAGGCCAGCGCCGGGGAGCAGGGTCCCTGGTGGCGCCGGGTCTGGGCGCGCGTGCCCGCCGGACGCGGGTTCACGGTGCTGGCCGGCGCGGCCGCCGTCGCCGTCGTCGCTGTCTCCGCATGGGCGCTGGCCGGGCGTCAGCCCTCGCTGCAGCGGTCGGCATCCGTCGCGGTGGGTGGCATGCCGGCGGCGCCGGGCGCGCACGGACAGCTGGTCATGGACCGCGCTGACGGCCAGGCCGTGCTCACCGTGACCGGCCTGCCGGGACCGCCGCAGGTGGCCGGCGGCAGTGGCGTGTACGAGGTGTGGCTCATCCCGGCCGGCGGCTCGCCGGTGCCGGCAGCCTTTCTCACCAGGGCCCCGGACGGAACCTGGACCGCGGCGATCCACGGCGACGTCGGCTCCTACGCAACGCTGGCGGCTACGGCCGAGCCACCCGGCGGGAGCAGCGCGCCGACCGGCCCCAGGGTCCTTGAGGCGTCGCTCACGGGCGCCTGAACCCGACCCCGTCGTGTCGCGTGCTCACGCGTATGCCGTTGTCCTGCCTCAGCTTTCGCCCGCGAGTCCGCACCACCGGCACCCGGGATATCCCAGCGTTCACGGACGCCCCACATGATGCAGCCAACGATGGCCAGAACTACCTGACCCCCAGATCCAGCCGCCTACCGGCTGCTCTGTCACTGGCCGAGAAGCCGATCGCCCGGTACACTTGCGGTGCGTCTCTCGGTCTCGTCGCCGCCGCATATCCACCGACGCACGCGGGCGGGCGCCGAGGCACTCTCAGAAAAGGAGGGTCCTGCCCATGTCCGATTGTTCTGGTAGTACTCAGCCGACCCGCGCCGGAGTGGCGGGCTGATCGCCGGGGCGGATACCAGGTAGCGCGCCCGTTCGCGCGCACCGAGAGAGACGCCTGCCGTCTCGAGGTACCCGACGCTTCGACGCAGAGCGGCGGAATCCCGTGCAGTACGGGTTCCGCCGCTTCTTTTCGCTCAGCGAGCGCTCGGCCGACCCGAGGCAGGCGCAGAGCGTTCATGAAGCCGCCATGAGCGGGCGGGGGCATTCGCGGAGGGAGCATCCGCAGCAGCAAGGAGACAGCCGTGCTGGCTCCGCAGCGCCCGCGAGGACAAGCGACCGGAGCGAATGCCCCCGCCCGCTCCGGAGCACCGACGGCCCCCTCTCAGACGTTCCGAGCCGCGACCTCTCCTGCTTCCCGGGTTGCGCGATCCGTCGCCGAGACGATCTCGTCGCGCTCGATGTATCCCTCGTAGCCGTCGCTGAGCCGGACCTTGACGAAGGTCGCGTTGCCGCCGGGGACGGCGACCATGCGGGTCGCGGTCAGCACCTCGCGCGAGCGCGGCGCATCCCGGCTCGGTGCCTCGTAGAGGCCATAGGGCATTCCGGCCCATGAGGCGACAAGCGTCACGGGGCCAGGCGGGATGTGCCGCGAGCGATAGATCGTGCGTTGATCGCCGACGCCGCGGCTGACCACGCCGATGAGCTGGAGCGCCCGTGGCAGCGCGCCGCGCCCCTTGCTGGCCTCCACCTCGAGCAGCGTGCCGGTGTCGGCCACCGTGGCCCGGCAGGTCACCCAGCGCTGGTTGGGGACCGCTTTGCGCCACCGGCCCAACAACCTGCGGCCGTCGTCGACCCGCCGCCAGTGACCCACCAGGCTGTTGCGCTGGAACTCGACGATGCGGGCCGCGTCGTCGCCGGTCACCTCGTAGCGGAACGGAGGGGTGCCGATCACCTGCTCCATGACCGCGAACACCTCTCGTGGCGGAGCCGCCACAACGAACCGCCAGGAATGGGCGCGCGGAGCAGGCACGCGGAGGATTGTACGGATCGACCGGGCGGCTCTGACCCCACGCTGGGAAGCGGTTGCCAGGGCGATACCAGGGGTTGTTCCACGTGGATCCAGAGGGTGCGGAAGCGTTCCACGTGGAACAAACCGTTCGCCATCGGGCCGAAGTTGTCCACAGGGGGCCCCCCGCGACCCCCAAATTCGATCTCAGCGCCGCCTCGGCCCGCGGTGCATACCTTGGGGATACGGTGGATAACTCCCTCGCTCCCCCGGTTCTGCGGACCCTTGCTGCGGGCGTCGATAATTCGGCGGTGGCTCCGCACGTCCTCGCCGTCGCCAACCAGAAGGGCGGAGTGGGCAAGACCACCACCACCATCAATGTCGGTGCTGCCCTCGCCGCGATGGGGCGACGCGTACTGGTCATCGACGTCGACGCCCAGGCCAACGCCACCTCAGGGCTGGGCGTCGACCGCTCGGCTGTGGCCGCGAGCAGCTATGACGTGATCGTCGGCGGCAGGCCAGTCAGCGAGGCCCGGATCGCCACCATGGTGCCCGGTCTCGACCTGGTGCCCGCCGACCTCAGCCTTGCCGGGGCGGAGATCGAGCTGATCAACCTGCCCAGGCGCGAGCACCGTCTCGCGGGCGCGGTGTCGGGCCTCGCGGACGATCTGGACTACGTGTTGATCGACTGTCCACCCAGTCTCGGGCTGTTGACGGTCAACGCCGCCATCGCCGCGCAGGCGCTGTTGGTCCCCATCCAGTGCGAGTTCTACGCGCTGGAGGGACTGGGCCTCCTCACCCACACGCTGGAGCTGCTGCGCCGCGATCTGAACCCGGATCTGCGCATCGCCGGCATCGTCATGACCCTGTTCGACGCACGGCTTGCCCTGGCTCACCAGGTGGTCGACGAGGTGCGCGGCCGATTCGCCGACCTGCTGCTCACGCCGCTCATCCCTCGCAACGTCCGGCTCAGCGAGGCGCCCAGCCACGGGCTGCCGATCAGCCTGTACGACCCCACCTGCCGCGGGGCGGTGGCGTATACGGAGCTGGCCGTCAACCTCGACCGCCGATTGCGCGGTGATCAGCCGGCCGGGCAGGCCGGGGCGATGGCCGGAGCGTCGTTGTGACCTCGCTGCCGCCGCGGGTCGGCCCGCGCCGGCGGGGCCTCGGGCGTGGGCTGGATGCCCTTCTCGGCCCGGTCGGCGAGCACATCGAGGCGGCCGCGGAATCGTCCGGGGCGCACCCCGACTCGGCGATGCTCCTCGAGCTCGACCCGGCTCTGATCGACGCCAACCCTGAACAGCCGAGGCAGGACTTCGATCTCCGGGCGCTGACCGCGCTTGCCGAATCAATCCGCACCCACGGCCTCCTCCACCCGATCGTCGTCGAGCGCGCCGGTGCGCGCTACCAGCTGGTGGCCGGGGAGCGACGCCTGCGCGCCGTTCGTCTGGCCGAGCTGACCACGGTTGCGGCGATCGTTCGCCCGGCGAGCGAGTCGGCACGCCAGTCCCTCGAGACCGCGCTCACCGAGAATCTCCTCCGCTCCGACCTCTCACCGATCGAGGAGGCCTCAGCGTACTCCCGCCTCGCTGACACCTTCGGGCTGTCGCACGAGGCGATCGCCATGCGCCTGGGCCGGAGCCGGCCGACGGTGTCGAACGCCATCAGGCTGCTCACCCTCCCCGCCGAGGTCCAGCGCGCCGTGGCCGGCGGCGAGATCACAGCCGGCCACGCCAAGGCATTGCTCGGGCTGGCCGGCCAGGCCGCGCAGGAGCAGATGGCGGCGCGCGTCGCCGCCAACGGATGGTCGGTGCGGCAGACCGAGAGGGCGGTGCACGCCGCCGGCCAGGGGCCCCGCGCGGTCGAGCGTGCCGCGCCGCCCTCGCTGAGCATCGACGACGAGGCCCTGCGACGTGGCTTCGAGGCGCAGTTGCAACTCCCGGTCGACCTCGAGCGGCGGCGCGGTGGTGGTGGGCGCGTCGTCGTCACCTTCCACGGCGACGAGGACCTCGACGCGCTCTACCGCCGCCTCGGCGGCCCCGAGCTCTGATGGAGCCTCGTCAGCCGATCGGCCGATCGGCGCCACCGAGCCGCGCCTCGGCCGCGCTCACGTCCAGGTTGGCGAGGAACGACTCGATGTACTTGGGACGATCCGCGGGCTTGTAGTCGAGCAGGAAGGCGTGCTCCCACACGTCCATGACGATGATCGGCCGGAAACCCGCGATGTTGCCGTCCTCGTGGAGGGTGATCCAGTGGTTGCTGAGCCGACCGGTCGCCGGGTCCAGGTAGGTCACAGCCCAGCCGACGCCCCTCATGCCGCCGACACCGACGAAATCCTTGCGCCAGGTCTCGAGGTCGCCGAACGACTCGCCCAGGGCCCGGCCCAGCTCAGAGGAGCTCGAGATCTCACCACCGCTGGCGGTCTTGGTCATGTTGCCGAAGTACCACTCGTGCAGCACCATGCCGTTGTATTCGAAGCCCAGCCGGCGGGTCATCTCGGCGTACGCGGGCGTGCCCACCTTGCCACCGTGGGTGAGCTCCACGAGCTGCTCGTTGAGAGTGTTGGTGTTTTTGACATAACCGGCATAAAGTCCGAAGTGCGTCTCCATCGTCTTGTCGGATATGCCCACCAGGCCGGAGAGATCGAACTCGCGCGCCTTGTAGGGCGTCTTGGTCAGCAGTGCCATGGTGTCCCTCGCATGGTGGCTTGACGCGACAGGGGCCCTGCGGGGCCACAACCCCATTGTGGCAGCGCTTCACCCGGCCACGTCGCCCGTCCGCGAGCGGTCTCTCGGGAGGCCGCTGCGCCACCGCCGGCGCCGCGGCTCTCCGCCATCGACGCCCGGCCGGGGCAGGCACGATGGGGACGGCGCAAACTCCGCTGCCGGCCGAGAACGTCGCCACTCCGCGACTTTCGCAGAGTCGGGCGCCCCGTATAATCACGCCGCGTGCAGCCTGATCCTCTTGACGACCTCGACAGGCCGCGCCGCCCCGAGCTGCCGCTGTCGCGCCGCCGTCACCACGGCCTGGTGCGCGACGTCCTCGAGGTGCTGATCATCGCGCTGGTGCTCTACGTCGCCATCTGGAGTGCGCTGCAGACGGTGCGCGTCGATGGCGACAGCATGGTGAACACCTTGCAGAACAACGACCTTCTGCTCGCCAGCAAGATCTCGTACTACTTCGGCAACCCGGCGCGCGGCGACATCGTCGTGCTCATCCCGCCGAGCGATCCCACCAAGGACTTCATCAAGCGGGTGATCGGCCTCCCCGGCGACACTCTCGAGATCGACGGCAGTCGCAGCCCCACCGCGGTGATGATCAAGGCCGGGGGCAAGGGGCCGTGGCAGCTCCTCAATGAGCCGTATCTCCCCCAGAAATGGGACACGATGAACTTCTGCTGCCAACCGAACGGCACGGCGTCGACGGTGGCCACGCCGCTCACCATCCCGACCGGCGACTACTTCGTCATGGGCGACAACCGCAACTTCTCGAGCGATTCACGGATGTTCGGCCTGGTCCCTCGCAAGAACATCCTCGCCAAGGCGTTCATCCGGGTGCTGCCGTTTGCGCATTTCGGCCTGGGTGCGGGACCCACGCTCGTCCCTGATGCCACCAGCCTGCTCGACACGCCGGTGATCCCATCGTTCGTGGTGGCGTTGCCCATCGCGGGCCTGCTGTCGGTTCGGCGGCGGCGGCGAGCACGCCGCGCGGCCGCTGCGGTGGCGCACCACAGCTAGCCCTCAGCGAGCACCCACTGCGCGCTGCTGTTCTCCCAGTCGAGCAGCTCGTCGTCGGTGAAGAAGATGGCCACCTCGCGCGTCGCGCTCTCCGGGGAATCGCTGCCGTGGACCACGTTCATCGCCAGGCTGACGGCGAGATCACCGCGGATGGTGCCCGGGGCTGAGCTGGCCGGGTTGGTGGCGCCCATCATCGAGCGCACCATGGCCACCGCGCCGGGGCCCTCCCAGACCATCGCCAGCACGGGCGACGAAGTGATGAACTCCACGAGCCCGCTGAAGAACGGCTTCTCGCGGTGCTCGCTGTAGTGGCGCTCGGCGAGGTCGGTGGTGACCCGCATGAGCTTGATCGCCACCGGGTGAAGGCCGCGGCGCTCGAGGCGGCTCACGATCTCGCCCATCAATCCGCGTTGCACGGCATCGGGTTTGACGAGGATGAGGGTGCGTTCGGACTGCATGGCGACTCTCTCAGGGTGGGTGGGCGCGCCGGTCACCATATCCGAACACGGCCAGAGCGCCGCGGCTCATTCCCTCAGGCGCTGAGCACCTCGAGGAACGGCTCCTGCTTGCGAAACGGTCCGATGACTGCTGCTCGCAGCCCCCCGGCGAGGATCTCGGCGGCCAGCGCGCGCAGCTCAACCGCCTGCACGGCGAGCAGTCGTTCGGCGATGTCTGCGGAGGAGAGGATCTCGCCGGTAAGCAGCTCCTGCTGACCGAGGTGATTGCAGAGCGCCGAGGTGCTCTCCAGCTGCACCTCGAGCCTCCCGCGCGCGTACTCCTTGGCCCGCGCCAGCTCGGCGTCGGGGACGAGCTCCTCGGCGAGCCGGCGGAGCTCCGCGACTGCGGCGCGCATGGCGACGATGGCGCGCTTGGGCTCGCAACCGAGCGACACCCCCAGCGCACCGCTGTCGGCCACCCGGCTCATGAACGAGTGCACGTCGTAGGCGAGACCCTGCTCCTCACGGAGCTCGAGGAAGAGGCGGCTGGACATGCCCTCGCCGAGGATGACGTTGAGGAGGTCGGCGGTGAAGCGGCGCTCGTCGCGATACGACGGCGCCCGCGCCCCGAGGATGATGTTCGCCTGCCCGGTGCGCCGGTCGAGGAGGCTGAGTGGCGTCCCCCCCGGTGGAGTGGCGGGCGGAGCTTCCATGGCGGTGCCGGCTGCCTGGCTCCAGCGCTGCAGGGAAGCGTCGACCAGCTCGGTTACGTGCTCGGGCGTCAGCGCACCGGCGACGGCGATGACCAGGTCGTCGCGACGGTAATGGCGCTGGAGGTGGCCCCGGCAGTCCGCCGCGGTGAAGCTGCGAACGGTGGATTCAGTGCCGGCGACGTCCCAGCCGAGCGGATGGTCGGGCCACATCACCGCATCGAACAGGGTCTGCACATGGTCCTGCGGACTGTCCTCGTACATGCGCAGCTCTTCGATCACCACCTGCCGTTCGCGCTCGACATCCTCGTCGAGCAGGCGCGGCGAGAAGAGCATGTCGCCGAGGACATCGATCCCCACCGCGAGTCGGTCGGCGGGGACCTTGACCCAGAAGACCGTGGCCTCGCGGTCGGTGGAGGCGTTGAGCACGCCGCCGACCCCCTCCACCGCCTGGCTGATCAGCCGCGCGGTGGGGTAGCGGTCGCCTCCCTTGAACACCATGTGCTCGATGAAGTGCGCCAGGCCGCACTCAGCCGCGCTCTCCACCCGCGAACCGGTGCCGAACATGAAGGCAACGCTGACCGAGGCGCGCTCGCGCATCGGCGCGGCGAGCAGGCGCACACCGCCGTCGAGAACTGTCCGCACATGGCCGGGGTCGGCAGCAGCATGTTCCCCCTTCGCCATCGCGACCGTCGGTGCAGGCGGCTTCATGCCGCTGGAACCGACACCGCTGAATGGGGGGTGCGCGAGGGGGGAACCTGTTCCCCCTTCGCCTCTACCAGCGTGGGCGACCTCGGTCCGGCCGGGACGGCAGTCCACCCTGCGCCGGGCCTGTGGGATGGATGACGACTCGGCGGGCGGGTTCGTAGCCGCTGCTCTCGGTGCGCACACCGGGGTCGTCCTGAAGGGTGAGGTGGATGATGCGGCGCTCGTAGGCGTGCATCGGGTCGAGCGTGTACCGCTCGCCGCTCGCCTTGACCCGGTCGGCCAGCCGTTGGGCGAGCTCGCGCACCTGCTCCTCGCGGCGCGCCCGGTAGCGTTCGACGTCGAGGATGAGCCGGCGGTTGGGGGCGGCCGCCTCGTCCTCGCCCATCATCAGGTTGACCGTGGTTTGCAGAGCACGCAACGTCTCGCCGCGCCAGCCGATGAGCAGCCCGAGGTCGTCCCCCGACACCTCGAGGATCATCGGCGCCTCCGTCTCGCCCGCCCGGGGGCTGGTGCCCCGCCGAACCGACACCCGCGCCGGGATCTCCATCTGCTCGAGCAGCGCCGCAAGCAGCTCGCGGCCACGCGCGGTGTGCTCATCGATCCGGCCGACCCGGACCTTGGCCTGGCTCGAGGTGAGGTATTCGCCCGGGATGGGGCGGGTGCCCCCGCGGGAGAGCACCTCGACGACGACCTCGTCGCGTCCCACGCCGAGCTGTCTCAGCGCGTTGGCGGTGGCCTCGTCGACGGTGCTCCCGGTGCCCTCGACGGCCTGGGACTGTGCCGGGGCGAGGCCCGCCGCCCCTTCGTCTGTTTCGCTCACGTCTGTCTCCTCGCCGTGCCGCACCCACGGGCGCGCTAGCGACGTCGTTTGTTGTTGCGTCTCTTGGGGATCCGCGCAGGCGGCGCGTTGACCGCGCCGGTGGCGACGGGCGTCGGCGCGGGGGTGCTCCCATCCGGGCCCTTGCTCTTCTTGGCGGCCGCGCCCGAGGTGCCGCGCCTGCGCGCCGGGCCGGCGCCGTTGCCGTCCGGGACGATGGCCGCCTTGGTGGCGGCTTTCGCGGCGGCGGGGGTGTGTTTCGGGTAGGACAGGGCAGTGACACGGGTCGCGCCCGGGAACCACGCCGGCACCTTCAACGACCCCCAGCCGACCAGGTGGTACTGCTGCAGGACCATGAAGAGCGTCCCGGTCACCCAATAGAGCGCCAGGCCCTGTGGGAAGTTGAGGCTCAGCACGAAGATGATCACCGGGAAGAGCACCGACATCTGCTTGGTGACGTTGGCCATTGTGCGTTCCTGGTCGGTCATGTCAGGACGCTGCGGCGGCATCATCATTCGCGACTGCGCGAAGGTGAGGATGGCGGCGAGCAGCGGCAGGATCAGCACTGCCGGGTGATTGAGCGCCCGCGCCCAGTCAGTCGACGAGCCGTTCGCACAGCACGATTGGGAGGCCGACTGGGAGACGTCGCCGACCCAGAGGAAGCCGTGCCCGACGGAGTTGCCGAGGTGTGAGGTGGCGTTGGTGATGCCGCGGTAAAGCCCGACCAGCACCGGCATCTGGACGAGCGCGGGAAGGCACCCGGAGAGGCTGCTGAACGGCGAGACCTGGTGCTCGGCGTAGAGCTTCTTCATCTCCTCGCTGAGCTTCTGCGGCTCGCGCTTGTACTTCTTGCGGATCTCGGCGAGCTGCGGGGCGATCAGCCGCTGCTCGGACTGGATGCGCCGGCTGGTGCGCAGCTGCCAGCCGAAGATGGGGAACAGAGCGCCCCGGATGATGATCGTGGTGACCACGATGGCCAGGCCGAACGCGCCGATCGTGTTGAGCGGCCCGATCTCCTTGAAGATGTTGGTGAAGAATTCGAGGCAGTACTGGAAGGGGACGCCGAGGGCGTCGAAGATGGTGGCGCCCAGCATCAGACGTGACCCTTCGACAGCACAGCCCGCCTGCGACGGCGCACCTCACGCCAGCTGGCGTACTGCTCCGGCACCGGGTCGAAGCCGCCCTCGTGGAACGGGTGGCAGCGCCCGATCCGGCGCAGTGCCAGCCACCACCCGCGCCGCCAGCCGAAGCGCGCGATGGCGTCGTAGCCGTACTGCGAGCAGGTCGGCTGGTAGCGGCAGCTGCTCATCACGGCGAAGATCGGGCCGATCGTCACCCGGTAGACACGGATCAGCAGGAGGCTGAGACGGGTCATCGCCGCTGCCCGTTCAACGCGGTCATGTCCCCATTGTCTGCTGTCGAGACCACGGGGGCGCGTCGCAAGCGATCCAGCGCACGGCTGGTGGCCTCGGCCACTCCAGCCCGCAGGGCGGCGAAGGGGAGCTCCAGAGCCTCATGCCCGGCGACCAGCACCAGGTCGTGACCGGCCAGCTCGACGAGCAGCGGAGCCACGGCGGCGCGGAGCCGGCGGCGGAGCAGGTTGCGACGGACCGCCGAGCGCACGCCCACCAGCGCGAAGCCCACCCGCGCAACGTCGCTCCCGTTGCCGGCCACCTGCGCGCGCACGCCATTCGAGGAAGCACGCAGGCCCTGCGTCCTGACCGTGGCGAAGCGACGTCGCCCACGCAGGCGATGTCGCGCGATCACCGCGGAGGCGCGGGGGTGAGGCGCTTGCGCCCCTTGCGACGACGCGCCTTGAGAACCTGGCGTCCACCTGGCGTGGACATGCGGATGCGGAATCCGTGCGTCTTGCGCCGGTACTTTTTCTTGGGTTGATAGGTCCGTTTGATGTCGGTGGCTCCGCACAGAGGAATCGACGACCGTGGAGAGTGAGCGCGCCGAATGTGGCGGCATGGGTGTCCGGTCGTCGGAGTTGGCCGGCGGAGTATAGCAGCGAACGTGGCGGGACCGGCCCTTGCGCTGGGCGGCGCACGCTCGGTTGTGGGCGCCTCCTGGCGTTGCTAGACTGCTCAATGCTCCGCCGGGCGACGCTCGCAACATCGCCCCTCCCATCGTCTCCGTCGGTGCGGCAATGCTCGTTATCCACGGCTGTGCACATCCTGTGCACAAGCGCCACACGAGCAGGTCCGGACCACCCATCCACGAGGGGAATTGACCTTGTCGGCCACGGGCTTTTCTCGCGACGTGGAGGTGATCTCGGCCGGCGTGGTCGACACCCGAACAACCTCCACGACCACCACGGAAGCCCAGCAGATCTGGCAGGCGGCTCAGGAGGAATTGCGCTTCCAGCTGGCCCGCCCCGGGTACGAGACCTGGCTCGCCAACGCCGTTCTCGTCGACAGCGACGGCCACACGTTCACCATTGGGGTGCCCACACGATTGGCCCGGGACTGGGTGACCGAGCGTTACGTCGCGGTCATCCGCGAGGTCCTCAGCGGGCTGCTCGCCAGCGAGTGCGACGTGGTGATAACCGTCGACCCTGCCGCCGTGCCGCCTCCCGACGAGCCGGCGCCGTTCGCCGACGCCCCCGAGCCGGTCTACGGCATCGTCGGCGAAACTGCCATCGATGGCAGCAACGCCACGCGGCTGAATCCCAACTTCACGTTCTCCACATTCGTTGTGGGCAACAGCAGCCGCTTCGCACACGCCGCCTGCCGCGCCGTCGCCGACGCCCCCGGCAAGGCCTACAACCCGCTGTTCCTCTAC
Organism: Candidatus Dormiibacterota bacterium; assembly: GCA_036276135.1. Lineage (GTDB taxonomy): Bacteria > Chloroflexota > Dormibacteria > Aeolococcales > Aeolococcaceae > Aeolococcus. The sequence goes on along the minus strand of DATBEL010000040.1, from coordinate 2,280 downwards.
GGCGGCGTCGGCCTGGGCAAGACGCACCTGATGCACGCCATCGGCCACGCGGTGCGTGAGGGCCACCGCCGCCCGCCCAAGGTGGCCTACATCACGTCCGAGAAGTTCATGAACGAGATGATCGCCTCCATCCAGGAGAACCGGACGTCGGACTTCCGGATGCGCTACCGCACCGTCGACGTCCTGCTCATCGACGACATCCAGTTCCTGGCCGGCAAGGACCGCACCCAGGAGGAGTTCTTCCACACCTTCAACGCGCTGCACGAGATCCAGAAGCAGATCGTGGTCAGCAGCGACCGGCCGCCCAAGGACATCCCCACCCTCGAGGACCGGCTGCGCAGCCGCTTCGAGGGCGGCCTGATGGCGGATATCCAGCCTCCTGACTTCGAGACCCGCCTTGCCATCCTCAACACCAAGCTCGGCATCCATGGGTCCCTGGTCCCTGACGAGGTGTGCAGCTTCATCGCCCACAAGATCCAGAAGAACATCCGCGAGCTCGAGGGGGCGCTGATCCGAGTCCTGGCCCACGCCTCGATCAACGGAAGGGCGGTCACCCTGGAGGCCGCCCAGACCATCCTCCGCGACATCATCCCGGTCGGTGACAGCAGCCCGGTCAGCATCGACGTCATCCAGCAGACGGTGGCCAAGTACTTCAACATCTCGGTCGAGGAGATGAAGGGCAAGAGGCGCGACAAGCACATCGTGTTCCCCCGCCAGGTGGCCATGTACATCGTGCGCGAGGAGACTGAGTCGTCCCTGCCCGTCATCGGCACAGCCTTTGGTGGCCGCGATCACACCACCGCGCTGCACGCGATCGAGAAGATCACCGACCTGGTCCTCGAAGACGCACGCCTCCAGGGCGACCTGCGTCAGATTCGCCAGCGGCTCCACGAACACTGATGGACGCTCGGGAGAGGCCTGTGGATATCTGCGCTGCAACCTGTGCGTCGCTCGGCCGACTCCGCACCCCCAGGAAAAGATCGTGATCTCGGTTGCGGTTGTGCACAACGCGGCGCACGCCATTTCCCCGTCCCCACAAGGGATCCGGCCGGTTATCCACCGAATGGTCGCCTCTACGTACTACGACTGTTCTGAGACTCTGTTCGGACTCTTAAGAATGTCTGGGGACAACCCGCCAACCGTGAGGTTCTTGGCAGCATGAAGTGCTCTGTGTCTCCCTCCGCGCTCAGCGCAGCGCTCTCGCTCGTCTCGCGAGCAGTCTCACCGCGCTCGACGCTGCCAGTGCTCGGCAACGTGCTCCTCGAGACCACCGACGGTGGACTCCGCGTCACCGCCACCAACCTCGACCTCACCATCGCAGCCACTGTCCCGGCCGAGGTGGAGAACGACGGACGCACCACCGTGCCGGCGCGCCTGCTCGCCGAGTATGTCGCGTCGCTTGCCGAGGCACCGTGCACGATGGAGCTCGAGCCCAGCACCCAGGTGCTCCGCCTCAGCTGTGGCGTTCATCGAACCAACCTGCACGGCATCGACGCGGTGGAGTTCCCGCCGCTGCCCGCGCGTGATGCGGATGCGTCCATCGAGCTGGACGCCCCGGTGTTCGCCAACGCGGTGACCCAGACGGCGATGGCGGCAAGCGCAGACGAGGCGTCGCCGGTGCTGACCGGCGTGCTCTTCCAGGTGGACGGTGAGCGGCTGACGCTGGCGGCGACCGATCGCCACCGCCTCGCCGTCAAGACGCTCGACGTGCATCCTCGGGGTGAGAAGCCGTTCTCCGGTGGCGTCATCGTGCCGTCGCGTCACCTCAGCGAGGTCGCCCGGGCAGTCAACCCCACCCGGCCCACCGTCTCGATCAGCTTCAGCGACCAGCGCAACCAGGTGTTCTTCAGCCTCAAGGACGTGGAGATCTCCTCGCGGCTCATCGAGGGCAATTACCCCAACTACGCGCAGGTCATCCCGGGGGAGTCGACCACCACCGTCGAGCTGTCCACAGCGTCGTTGCTGCGCGAGGCCAAGACCGCCTCGGTCCTCGCCCGCGACGCGGCCAACCCGGTGCGGCTCCGCGTCGGCGACAACACGCTGACCCTTGTCGCACAGACGGCCGAGGTCGGCGATGACGAGGCACCGCTGAGCGCCAGCGTCAAGGGTGACGACGTCCAGATCGCCTTCAACGCGCGGTACGTGCTCGACGCCCTGAGCGTGCTCGACTCCGACGACGTGCAGCTCAGCTTCAACGGCTCGTTGCAGCCGGGCGTGATCCGCCCCTCGGGCCGTGACGACTACCTGTGCATCATCATGCCGGTGAGGGTGCCGTAACTA
>DATBEL010000039.1:0-11057 GCA_036276135.1 Candidatus Dormiibacterota bacterium | reverse complement strand
TTCCTGCTGACCTTCGGTGGCCTGGCCAGCCTGGCCATCGGCCTTGCCTTCCAGGACGTGCTGCGCAACATCCTCGCCGGGATCTGGTTGCTCCTCGAGCGCCCGTTCAAGATCGGCGACCTCGTGTCGGTCGGCGAGATGACCGGGGTGGTGCAGACCATCACGCTGCGCACCACCGCGCTGCGAACCGGCGACGGCCGCCTCGCCGTCATCCCCAACCTGACGGTGTTCACCGGCATCATCGTCAACAGCAGCGCGTACAGCCAGCGCCGCTACACCGTCAGCCTCCGCATCGAGCGCGACCACGACCTCGAGGCCGCGATGCGCGCGGCCCGCCGCGAGGTGGCGGCGACATCCGAGGTTGCCAGGGAACCGGTGCCGCTGGTCGTGCCCCAGCTCGATGGCGAGGGCATCCTGTTGCACTGCGAGTACTGGCTCGACTACCGCACCCACGATGTCGACGCCATCACCGCCGACCTGGCCCGCCGGCTGTGGGTGATCGTCGAGGGCGGCAGCGGTGGCGCGAAAAGCGCCGTGACCGCCGCTAGCCGGCGAGCACCTGCGGACGCTGCACCTCGCGGTCGCCCATCGGCCGGTAGTCGCGAGCGCCCTCCCCGAGGTAGACCTGGCGCGGCCGGGTGATCTTCTGCTCGCGGTCGAGCAGCGACTCCTCCCACTGCGCCAGCCACCCGGCGGTACGGGGAATGGCGAACAGCACCGGGAACATCTCGACCGGGACGCCCAGCGCCTGGTAGATGAACCCGCTGTAGAAGTCCACGTTGGGGTAGAGCTTGCGGCTCACGAAATACTCGTCCTCCAGCGCGATCTTCTCGAGCTCGCGGGCCACATCGAGCAGGCGCGTGGTGCCGGTGACGCTGAGCACCTGGTCGGCCATTCGCTTGATGACGGTGGCGCGCGGGTCCCAGTTCTTGTAGACGCGATGGCCGAACCCCATCAGCCGCTCCTTGCCCGCCTTGACGCCGGTGATGAACTCGGGGATGCGCTCCACGCTGCCGATACGCTCGACCATGCGGATGACCGCCTCGTTGGCGCCGCCGTGCAGCGGACCGTAGAGCGCGGCGATCGCAGCCGCCGTCGCCGAGTAGGGATCGGGGTGCGATGAGCCCACCGCGCGCATCGCGTTGGTCGAGCAGTTCTGCTCGTGGTCGGCGTGCAGGATGAAGAGCACGTCGAGCGCCTTCTCGATCTCGGGCACCACCTCGTAGCGGGGCTCGACCATCTTGAACATCATGCTCAGGAAGTTGCCGGCGTAGCTGAGGTCGTTGTCCGGGTAGTTGTAGGGCAGGCCGCGCGAATGCCGGTACGCGAACGCGGCCAGTGTCGGCATCTTGGCGATGAGCCGGTCGATGGAGATGCGCCGCTGCTCCTCGTCGTGGATCTGCGTGGCCTCGGGATAGAACGTGGACAGCGCGCCGACGGTCGACAGCAGCATCCCCATCGGGTGCGCGTCGTGATGGAAACCATCCATGAAGCTCTTGACGTTCTCGTGCACCAGCGTATGGATGGTGATGTCGTGCTCCCACGCAGCGGACTCCGCGGGGTTGGGCAGCTCCCCGTGGATGAGCAGGTACGCCGTCTCCAGGAAGTTGCTGCGCTCGGCCAGCTGCTCGATGGGGTAGCCGCGGTACAGGAGGATGCCGCGGTCGCCGTCGATGTAGGTGATCCGGCTCTTGCACGATGCCGTGTTGAGGAACGCCGGGTCGTAGAGCAGCAGCCCGTGCTCGTCGTTGTCCGCCTTGATCTGCGTGAAGTCGGTGGCGCGGACCGCGCCGTTCTCGATGGGCAGCTCGTATGACCGACCGGTGCGGTTGTCCGTGACGCTGAGGCTCTCAGGCATGTGTTCTCCCTCTATGCGAGCAAGTCTGCCACGGCGGCCCGGCGGGCGGCAGCGCTGTGCGCTGGACCAGGTGGGCAGTCCGTACACTGCGCCGCATGACCCTCGACAGCCACCATCTGATCGTCTGGCTGATCATCGGTTTGGTCGCCGGCTCGCTGGCCGGCAGGGTCGTCGCGGGCGGTGGTTTCGGTTGCCTGGCCGACACCGCGGTGGGGCTGGCCGGCGCGGTGATCGGCGGGCTGTTGCTGTCCTGGCTCTCACCGAACCGGCCGGTGGACACCTTCGGGGTCATCGGCGACATCGTGGTGTCATTCATCGGCGCCGCCCTGCTGCTCGCCGTCCTCCGACTGCTGACGCCCCGCCGTGCCTGGTGGTCGACCAAGCGCTGGCGATGACCCTTGGCTGAGGCGGCGCGGCACCTCCACGTGGTGCTGGTGCGCCACGGCGCCACCGACTGGAGCCAGACGGGCCGGCACACCGGCTGGACCGACCCCGCGCTCAACGACAACGGTGTGCGCCAGGCCGCGGCGCTGCCCGCACCGCTGTCGCGATGGACCTTCGACGCGGCGCGTTGCAGCACCCTGCAGCGCGCCCGGATGACCTGCGAGCTGGCCGGCCTGGCGGGCAACGCAGAGTTCGACCCTGACCTTCGCGAGTGGAACTACGGCGACTACGAAGGGCTGACATCAGCGGAGATCCACGAGCAGCGACCCGGCTGGAACCTGTGGGGCGACGGGGTGCCCAACGGCGAGTCGCTGGCGCAGGTCGCCGAGCGTGCGGACCGTGTCATCGCACGGTTGCGTGATGCGGGCGGCGAGATCGTCGTGTTCGCTCATGGCCATCTGCTCCGGGTGCTGACGGCGCGGTGGCTCGCGCAGCCGCCCCGCCTGGGGGAATATCTGCACCTCTTCACGGCCGCCATCTCCGAGCTCGACCACCAGCAGGGCCGGAGCTCTCTGGTCGCCTGGAACAACACGGAGCACCTGCGCGCGCCGGGCTAACGCGTGCGCATCCTCCGGCGGCGCCGTGGCACCAGCGCGGCGATGATCGCCAGCGCGGCCACGCTCAGTGCCGCGAACGGGCCGCTGCCGAGCTGCACGACGGCGGCCACGGGAGTCGTGGTGCTCATCCGCACCGGGCCGATGTTGCCGCTGTGGTCGACGGCGCGGATCGCGAGGTAGCCCTTGTCGAGTGACGCCGGGATGGTGATCGTCTCCCTGGTCCCCGCCGCGGCGGGCGCCTTGGTGACGGTGATCCGCGTGGCCGCGGCGACGTTGCCCTGCACGATCGGAGATCTCGAGGTGAACAGCTGGTAGCTCGCCGCGGTCCCGCATCTCCAGTCATCGCCGACGGCCGTGAAGCTGAGCACATCGTTGCCGGGCTGCGTGGTCACGGTGAGGTCGGCGATGGCCGACGGCGGCCGCGTGTCGGTGCCGTAGTGGCCGGTGTTGCGGTCGTCCTGGTGCCAGTGCCACGCCTCGCTGTCGCCGGTGCAGCCGTTGGCGGGCGTCGACCAGACGCTGAGGTAGCCCTCGCGCGTCATGGTGGCGACGTCGGTCTGTCCGGCGCCGCCGAGCTCCCCGATGGCGGGCGTGAACAGCGACCATCCACCGGTCCACTTGGGGAACCCGGCGGCGGGCTGACCGGTGCTGCCGTCGAACCCCATCAGCGCGCTCGAGTCGGCGCTCTGCAGGATGTCGGGCGTGCCGTCGCCGGTGACGTCGGCGATGGCCGGCGCCGCGAAGAAGCCGAGGCCCTGGATGTACCGGTTGTACTGGGCCAGGTTGGCTCCCGTGGTTGGATCCCAGCCACCGATGCCGTTGTCGACGCGGATGCCGAAGCCCGGGGTCTGGGTGATGCCGAGGAGCACGTCGGCCGCCGATGAGCCCGACTGGAACACCTGCGGCAGAGCGCTGCCGGGCAGCACCTTGCCGAGGCTGGCCGACGTCGTGAACGGCACAAGCGTGCAGCTCGCCGAGAACGTCGGTGGCACGCTGTTGGGCGTCGGGCAGGAGTTGGGCGCCGCCGCGGGGATGGTCGCGGGCACGAACGGCGAGGGCGAGACCGTGGCCGACCTGAGGTCGACGCGGTACTGCGACCACAGGTTGGCGTTGACCACAGCCTGCGGGCCCTGCGGGGAGTCGTAGACCGCCGGGGATTCCACGCCCTGGGTCACGAAGTCCTGGGCCACGCCGTAGCCCTGGATGAGCCCGGGGATCTTCACCGGGTAGCCGGTGAGCAGGCCTCCGCGTGGGGCTGTGGTGCCGCGGCCGTCGAAGGCGAGCAGGAAGCCCTGCACACCCGCTCCCGATGGGCCGCTGCCCAGGATGCTGTCGTCGAGCCCGACGACCACGTCAGGGATGCCGTCGCCGTTGATGTCGGCGATCGCGGGCGTGGGGATGACCTTGCTGTCGTGGGTCTGCTGGCTGCCTGCCGGGACGGTGCCGGCGGGAAGCAGCGTGCTCACCGGCCAGCCCGGAACGCGCGAGCCATCAGCGCGGTACGCGTACACGTGGTTGTCGCCCGCCGCCTGGATGATGTCGAGGTGCTTGTTGCCCTCGAGGTCGGCGAGCACCGGCGATGGAAAGGCGACATTCTCGGGCTGGAAGCTGTACGGGGTGTTCGGGGAGGGCACCTGCATCCCGTACTGCGACAGCGTGCCGTCGAGCAGCGGGAAGCCGGGCAGGCGGCGGCCGAGTCCGTCCCACGCATACGTCTTGCCGTCCACCGTGCTGGCGACGATGTCGAGGGCACCGCTGTGGGTGAGATCGCCGACGGCCACGGCGCTGGCGATCTCATCACCGGGGCGTGGCACCACGTTGTGCGCCCAGGTCGGATCGGTCAGGTAGTTGTGCGCGTAGGACGGATCCATGCCGATGGCGGGGTCGGTGTGCACCGGGAAGCCGGGCGCCTCGGTGCCGTCGGGACGGATGGCGTGGACGCTGCCATCCGAGGTGGGCACGATGGCGTCGAGCCTGCCATTGCCCTCGATGTCGGCGAGGGTTGGCGAAGCTTCGCCCGAGGTGCCCAGGTTGAGCGGGAAGCCGGCGAGCTCGCTCGCATCGTGGCGGAGGTGGAACGCTCGACGATCCTCGCCCATCGCCAGCGGGCTGCTCCTGTCAGCATTGGCAAAAACTTGGACGCGCACGCTGACGTCGTACTGCTCGATGCTCGACCGCGTGCTCGGGTCGACGCTGTATGCGCCGCCCCAGAAGGACGAGGGGATCCTGGTGAGGTCGATGCTGCCGGAGACGGTCGCGGGTCCGCTGCCGCTGCCGCCGGCGAACGTCGTCCAACCGCTGCTGTCGTTGGGCGCCGCGCCGAGCCCGTACTGCAGCTGCCACGTGTACGACCCGCCGGCGGCGCGCTGCGCCGCCACCGCCGCGCTGACCACCAGCGACGACTGCCTGGTGGGGTCGACCCACTGGTACCAGGACGGCGATTGGATGTCGGCGGTCGGGGGGATGTGGTTGGCGTCGATCGCATCGGCGGCGGCGAGCACGTTGGGGCGCCCGTAGCCGTACTGGATGTTGAACGTCGACCCCGGCGGTGCGCTGAAGCACGGCTCGACCGCCGGGCAGGGGGCGTTGATGGGGAGCGCGGTGGCACGCACCACCTGCTGCACCTCATTGGCGGTGAGCTGCGTGGTGATCTGTCCACGCGCCATGGCATCCCTGCCTTCGGACACCATCAGCGCTGCGATGCCGGCCTGCGTGGGCGTGCCCGTCGAGGTGGAGCCGTCGTTGTTGGGCACTGAGAACAGCGAGTGCGCGCCGTACGACGTCAGGCTCGAGCGCGAGTCGAACGTGGTGTTGCTCAGCACGAACGGGCAGTACGGGGAACTCGGACAGGTCGCCCCGGTCCGCGTCGAATGGTCGCCGGTCAGCGAGTTGCCCGGCCAGACGTGGGCGTAGAACATGCCGTCGGTGTGGTCGGCGGACTCGAAGTCGTTGCTGGGGAACACCACGGTCATGCCCTTGCCGTAGCCGTAGTTGATGGCGTCCTGGACGCTCTTGTTGAGGCCCAGCGTCGCGCTGGTCGCGTCCATCACGCTGACGCCCATGTTGGCGGCGTACACGATCGCCTCGGCCACGCGGTCGGGCCGGTCGATGGCCTCGTCGCCGGCCTTGATGGGGATGTAGCGGCACAGCGGGCACATGCCGATGCTTGCGTTGGCGTTGTTGCCCTCGCCGATGGCCTGCGCGGATTCCGCGTCGAAGTGCTGGTACACGCTCTGCTCGGTCTGCGGGTCGTTGTTGTCGCGGTTGAAGTTCCAGCCGTTGATGTCGTTGGGGTAGCCGTTGTGGTCGTTGTCGAAGCGGCCGCCGGCGGGGCAGCCCGCCGTTCCGATGGCACCGTTGGTGACCTGGCAATGGCCGAACGCGACGATGAGGTCCTCGGGGGTGATGTCGCTGAAGCCCGGGCCGACCCCGGAGCAGACGTGGTGCAGGAACGGGCCACCCGGCGGGCTCTTCGGCTGGCCGGCATCGGCGGCGCGCACCCGTGGGTCGTTGAGCCAGTCCTCGACGTTGACGACGCCGTCGTCATTGAGGTCGAAGGGGTTGCTGTTCTTGAAGGTCTGGCCCTGGGCGATCAGCTGCGGCTTGGTGAGACCGGCGGCGTTCTCCGGGTAGGGCAGCTCCCCGCTGTTGAGCTGGGCTCGGTCCTTGAGCTCGCAGCTGGTCGGGATCCGCCAGTTGACGCCGCCCTCCATGTAGGCGACGACCACGTCGTTGCGCCCCCGCTGCGGGTTGGTGGCGCGGTTCCAGAGGTCGCTGACGTGCATCCCTGACGATCCCTGCGGGTCGGTGGCCAGCGGAGCCGTCTTGCTGGGGAGGCAACCGTAGAGGTACCAGTCCTCGGTGTCCCAGGTGGCGCCGAGCTGGCCGTTCTCCGCCGGCGCGAAGCTGGGGTCGTTGGGGTACGCCCCGGGGGACTGCGGGGTGCACGTGGCGGCGTGGGCCACCAACGACCAGCCGCCGCCGATGAGCGGCGCGGCCGGCACCAGCATCGCCAGCGCCAGCATCAGGACGCGCGTGCGTCTCATCTCCCTTCCGTTCTCCTCCGTCCCAGGGGGGACGTCTCTTCAACGTCCGCCGCGCGCCAGGTCTTGCGCTGGCCGCGCCGGGCACCGTGCCGTCCGCGCCTAGCGCACGCCCGCGGTCGGCGCGCCCAGCTCGGCTCCCGCCACCGCGCGCTGCCGTTTCGACGTGGGCGCGACGGTCCGCCGCGTGGCCAGGAAGCTGCCGGCCAGGATGAGTGCAAAGCCCACACCTGCGCCGGCGGTGAAGGGCTCGCCGAGGATGAGCACGCCGAGCAGGAGCGCCACGGCGGGGTTGACGTAGGTGATGACGGTTGCGCGCACCGGTCCGACCTCGGCGATGAGCGCGAAGAAGAGGACGAACGCCAGCGCGGTGCACACGACTCCCAGCGCCGCCACGGCGAGCACGACCTTGAGCGAGGGTGCGTGGCTGGGAAGTTGCAGGACGCCGATGGGTGCGTAGGCCACAGCCGTCAGCGCCAGCGAGGCGGCGACGACCCCCACCGGCCGCAGCCCCTTCAGCCGCCGGGCGATGATCATCGGCCCCAGCGAATAGCCGACGGTGACCACCGCGATCTCCCCGACGGCGCCGAGGTCGCCGCCCGACAGGTCGAAGCCCACCAGCGCGGCGACGCCGACGAACCCCACCAGCAGCCCCGTCATGCGCCGCGCGTCCAGCCGCTCGTCACCGCCGGTGAGCAGCGCCAGCAGGGCGCCGACGAACGGCACCGCCGCCACCAGCAGACCGGCGAGCGAGCTGGAGATGTGTGTCTCCGCGTCGGAGAGGAGCATCCAGGGGATGGCGACCTCGACGACGGTGTAGACGAGCAGCCACCGCCAATGAGCCAGCAGGGGCGCGATCGCGCCGCGCCGCGCCGCGATGGGAAGCAGGACCAGCGCGCCCGTTGTGGTGCGAAGGAACACCAGCGACGCCGGGGTGAGGTCACCCACCGCCACCTTGATGAGCAGGTAGGGGATGCCCCAGATGACGCCCATGACGCCGAACAGGATCCAGCCGCGCCGGGTCACGCCACCGTTGCTCGCACCGGTCCGTCCATGACCGCAGCATGCACGGTGCCCGGCGGTCTTCGCCCGCGGTATTCGGTCCCAACGCGGGGCCCGTGTCACAACTCGCCCGCGCCCTTGACGCCGGGCTAATGGTTTGGATAGGCTAACTACCACTAACGAGCTAATTGTTAAGAAAGGCGAAAGTTTCGATGCCCGACCCCCGCTCCATCGCCCCTCGGCAGAAGGCTCTGATCATGGTCGCGATCATGCTCGGCCTCTTTTTGGCCGCGCTCGACCAGACCATCGTGGGCACCGCCCTGCCCCGCATCGTCACCGACCTGGCCGGCAACAACCTCTACACCTGGGTCGTCACCGTCTACCTGCTGACCTCCACGGTCACGGTGCCGATCTACGGCAAGCTCTCCGACATCTACGGGCGTCGCCCGCTGCTGCTCATCGGCATCGCGGTCTTCCTGCTCGGCTCGGCCCTGTCCGGCCTCTCCCAGTCGATGGGCGAGCTGATCATCTTCCGCGGGCTGCAGGGGCTCGGGGCGGGCGCCATCTTCCCGATCGCCCTGTCGGTCATCGGCGACCTCTTCAGCCCCGCCGAGCGCGGTCGCTACCAGGGACTCTTCGGAGCGGTCTTCGGGCTCAGCTTCATCCTCGGCCCCTTCCTCGGAGGCTTCCTCACCGACAACCTCAGCTGGCATTGGATCTTCTACGTCAACCTGCCCATCGGCATCGTCGCGCTCGCGGTCATCGCCACGCAGCTGCCCAACTCCGGCAACACCCGAGGGGTGCGGGTGCGAGACCTCGACTTCCTTGGCATCGGCATCTTCAGCGTCGCCGCGATCTCGCTGCTGATCGGCCTCACCAACAAGGGACTGACCGACTCATCGGGGCGTCTCTATGACTGGACATCGCTCAACGTGCTCGCCTACATGGTCGCCGCCGGGCTGCTGACCGTCGGGTTCGTGGTCGCCGAGCGCTTCGCCCGCGAACCGATCATCCCGCTCGACCAGTTCCGCAATCGCAGCTACACCACGATCAACGCCGCGACCTTCCTGGTGGCCTTCGGCTTCTTCTGCGCGATCATCTTCCTGCCCCGCTATTTCCAGGCGGTGGAAGGGCTTTCGGCCACCGCCTCGGGCTATCGCACCTGGCCGCTGATGGTCGGCCTGATCCTTTCGAGCACGCTGTCCGGCGTCATCGTGAGCCGGACCGGCAAGTACAAGATGATGTTGATCGGGGCCGCCGCCCTGCTGACCATCGGCATGTACCTGATGACCCGACTGGAGATCAGCACCGGTTACTGGACGCTGTCGCTGTGGATGCTCATCGCCGGGCTCGGGGTCGGCCCGACCTTCTCGGTGACGACGGTGGCGATGCAGAACGCGGTCCCGGTGCGGCGCATCGGGGTGGCCACCAGCAACCTCACCTTCTTCCGCCAGATCGGAGGTTCGGTGGGCCTGGCAATCGCCGGCTCCATCTTCGCCCTGACCTTCGCCTCGCAGCTGCCCACCCAGCTGACCAACGCCGGTGTCCCACCCGCCGTGGTCAGCCAGTTCGCCCATTCGAGCGGGGCCGCCACCAACAGCCTGACCGGCGTCGGCAACCTCAACGGCCAGCTCAGCGCGCAGCTGCCGGCGGCGGCCAAGCCGCTGATCCCCCGCATCACCACCGGCATCCAGGCCGACCTGTCCAACTCCATCGCCGGGCTGATGTGGCTGGGCGCGGGATCGGCGCTGGCGGCCTTCCTCCTGTTCCTGCGGCTGCCTGAGCTGCCGCTGCGCCGCACCACGACGGCACAGGAGGAGGCCAAGCACGGCGTCCCGGCTGTGGCAGTGGCATGACCGCTCACGCAGCTCCCCCGCGGGCGTCCGTCGTCGCCGCGGTCGACGCCGTGCAGTCGTGGCTGGAACGTCGCAAGAGGGCCGTGGCCAGGGACATGCACGCGTGCGGCCAGAGCCCGGCCCAGCTGCACATGCTCGGCCTGCTCAACGAGCTGGGTCCGACCACGGTCAGCCACCTGGCCACCCTGCTCGGTACCACCCCACCCTCGGCGAGCGCCATGGTCGACCGCATGGTCGACACTGGCCTGGTCGTCCGCGAGCGCAACGAGGACGACCGTCGCGTGGTCACCGTGTCGCTCGACCCCGCCGGCAAGGACGCGTTGGAGGCTGCGCTCGGCGGCCGTCGCGAGATGCTGGAACGCGTCCTTTCGCAGCTCGACGACGAGGAGCTCCGGATCACCCTGCGAGTCATGGCCCGGCTCGAGGAGGCGATCACCACCGCCACCTGATCGCGTGGCGGTCGGCACGTCCCGAAATCGCCAGTTGCGTTATCTGACCCAAACGTTTCACACTTGTCACAGGACCGTCAGACACAACGCGATGAGGGGCACGTCATGAGCGTGGGCAGCGGACAGGAGCGTCGCGTCCGCCGCGTCGGGGTCGGCACCGTCGAGCTCGTTCCCGAGCCGCCGTTGGACCGCAGCCTCGAGACGCTCAGGGCGAACCTGCGAAGCCGGCCCGTCCTTCTCATGCTGAGCATCCTGCTGGCCGCCCAGGCCGCGGACATCGCCACCACCGCCCGTGCCCTGGCCGGCAGCGGCTACACGGAGAGGAACCCTTTCTTTGCGGTCCTGCTGTCGCACTCGCCGCTGGCCGCCTACACGGTCAAGGTGCTCATGGTCGGCTGGCTGGTCCTGCTGGCCCTCGGCTACCTGCGCGGCCGCCGCGTGCTCGCCGCCCTGCTCATGGCCGCCGCCCTGAGCCTCTCAGCCCCGGTGTTGAATCTCACGTTGCTGCTGCATCGGTAGTTGCTGCGCTTCCCGCAGCAACTACCTGTCCTTACAGGGGCGAGGCAGATCCTCGCCCCTCACAAGGTCGAAGTGAATTCGACCTTGTACACCCCACTCCTCGGCGCATCTGGCGCGCCGCTGTCGCTTCGCGACGGACATCCAGCCTCTGTACGGCGCTGTACCGGCGCCGAGTGGCGCCGAGGGATGGGGTTTGGAAAGGCGGTGACGGCCGCCTTTCCGAGAGGGGAAGGGATTCTGCCCTTCCCCTGTAAAAACAGACACTCGCGAAGTCAAGCGCACCCCATAAGCCACTCGCACAACTGACCGGGTTGCCCTCACAATGGGCT
>DATBEL010000038.1:0-13461 GCA_036276135.1 Candidatus Dormiibacterota bacterium | reverse complement strand
GACGGCGACCGCTACGCCACCATCTCCCAGGAGGTCAAGGACTACTGCCTCGGGCTCTACGGCGAGCCGCCCGGCAAGGTCGACCCCGAGGTGCGTCGCATCGTCAACGGGCGCGAGGAGCCGATCACCTGCCGCCCCGCCGACCTGCTCGAACCGGCGATGGCCGGGCTGCGCCGCGAGATGCGGCGCGAGGGCCTCCCGGTGCGCGGCGACGGTGACGTGGTCTGCTACGCGCTGTTCCCCGCCGAGACCGCGGCACTGCTGCGTGGCGAGGCGGTGGCCGAGCTGCTCGGCGACGAGCCCAAGCCCGAGCCGGAGCACGTCGAGCCCGGCGGTGACGCGCCTCCGCTGATCGATGCCGCCGCATCCGCCGAGCCCGCGCCGCCGCCGCCCCTCGCCGACGAGGTGCGCGAGCTGACCGTCGAGGTCGACGGCGAGCAGTACCAGGTGCGCGTGGTCGCGCCCGCCGGCACGTTCGGCATGGGCGGCGGTGCGGGCGGTGTACCGCCGTCCAACGGAGTCGCCGCCGGTGGCGGCAGGCCGGCGGTCACCGAGGGCACCGTCTTGGCGCCGATGCAGGGCCTCATCCTCAAGGTGGGCGTCGCGGTCGGCGACAGCGTCAAGCTGGGCGAGGTGGTCGCCGTCCTGGAGGCGATGAAGATGCAGAACGACATCGTCGCCACCCGCGACGGCACGGTCCGCGAGGTGTACGTCGCCGAGGGCGCGGTGGTGTCGCCCAAGGACCCCATCCTGCTGGTCGAGTAGTTCAGCAACCCCATGTTCGACACCATCCTGGTCGCCAACCGCGGTGAGATCGCGCTTCGCGTGATCCGCGCCTGCAGGGACATGGGCATCCGCAGCGTCGCCGTGTACAGCGAGGCCGACGCGCGCGCCGCGTTCGTGATGCTCGCCGACGGGGCGGTGGAGATCGGACCGCCCGCACCGGCGCAGTCGTACCTGCTCGTCGACCGCATCATCGCGGCCGCCAAGCAGACGGGCGCGCAGGCGATCCATCCCGGCTACGGCTTCCTCAGCGAGAACCAGGCATTCGCCAAAGCCTGCAAGGACAACGGCATCGTCTTCATCGGCCCGCCCGCCGAGGCGATGGCGGCGATGGGCGGCAAGGTGCCGGCGCGGCAGCGCATGGCGGCCGCGGGGGTGCCCATCGTGCCGGGCAGCGACGCGCTCACCGACACCGAGGACGCGGTGCGCGCCGCGACAACGATCGGCTACCCCGTGCTGATCAAGGCCAGCGCCGGTGGCGGCGGCATCGGCATGCGCGTCGCCCGCGACGAGGCCGAATTGCGCGGCAACCTCGACGCGGCGCAGAGCACCGCGCAGCGCGCCTTCGGCGACTCCACGGTGTTCCTGGAGCGCTACGTCGAGGAGCCGCGGCACATCGAGATCCAGGTGCTCGCCGACGCGCACGGCAACGTCATCCACCTCGGCGAGCGCGAGTGCTCGATCCAGCGGCGGCACCAGAAGATCGTCGAGGAGTCGCCCTCCCCGGTGATCACGCCGGAGCAGCGCAGGGCGATGGGCGAGGCGGCGGTCACCGCGGCAAAGGCCGTGGGCTACGTCAACGCCGGCACCGTCGAGTTCATCTACAGCAAGGGCGAGTTCTTCTTCCTCGAGATGAACACGCGCCTCCAGGTGGAGCACCCCGTGACCGAGCTGGTCTACGGGGTCGACCTCGTCGTCGAACAGCTGCGCATCGCGGCCGGCGAGAAGCTGACGCTGCGCCAGGAGGAGCTGGTGCCGCGTGGCCACGCCATCGAATGCAGGGTCAACGCCGAGAGGTACGACAGGAACTTCATGCCATCGCCGGGCCAGGTCACCGGGTATCGCGAGCCCAGCGGTCCAGGCGTGCGCGTCGACTCGTCGCTGGCAGCGCCGGGAATGGTCTCGCCGAACTACGACCCTATGATCGCCAAGCTGATCACGTGGGGGCCGACGCGCGAGCTGGCGATCGCGCGCATGCGTCGCGCGCTGCTCGAGTACGCCATCGTGGGCATCAGCACCAACATCGCATACCACCTCGCGATCCTCGGCGACGCCGACTTCATCGCCGGTGACTACACCACCCACTTCATCGACGGGCACCCGGAGCTGATCGCCGAAGCGCAGGCGTGGGAGGAGCGCCGCAAGCCGTTCCTGCGTGTGCTGCGCGACCCCGCCCGGGCTGCGGCCATCGCGGCGGCGGTGGTATCGG
Source organism: Candidatus Dormiibacterota bacterium (assembly GCA_036276135.1). GTDB lineage: Bacteria > Chloroflexota > Dormibacteria > Aeolococcales > Aeolococcaceae > Aeolococcus. Next base: position 11,249 of record DATBEL010000038.1, on the reverse strand, counting down.
TCAGCTGACCGCCGCGCAGGAGGATGCGATGAGGGTGAGCAGGCTGTACGAGACGGCTCTCCTCGGTCCACTCGCCGAACAGCTGGTGGAAGCGGCCGGGATCGCGCCGGGGATGCGCGTCGTCGACGTGCTCGGCGACGCGGGGGTGCTCACCCGGCGTGTGGCCAGCACCACCGGTCCGGCCGGGTCGGTGGTCACGGTGGTCGCCGACGACGACTCGGCCCGCGCGCTGGCGCAGGAGCTGCGTGAGTCGCGCACCATCGCGTCGGAGGTGGTGGCGTCCCCCGACGAGCTGCCGTTCAAGGAACGCGAGTTCGACGCCGCTGTGTCGTTGCTGCGCCTCAGCGGCGCTGTCGGGACGGCGGCACTCCGCGAGATGCAGCGCGTTGCCCGCCACGCCGCGGCCATCGTCACCGCTGCCAGCCGCCCGCTCCCCGAGGACCTGCTCGCCCGAGCGTGGCAGGAGGTGACGGCAGCCGTTCCGCACGAGCTGGCGCCGCCTCGGTCAGCGCTGCCCCCGGACGGCTGGACGGCAACGCCGATGCGCGACGTGGCCAGGTTCGACAGGGCGGAGCAACTCTGGGTGGCGCTGTGCGATCACCTCGGCATTCCCATGGAGGATGCGCAGGCCATCGCTGTCAGCCGCCACTTCAACGATGCCCTGGTGGCATTCCAGGGAGCGGACGGCACGTTGCGGATCCCGGTCGAGGTGACGTTGCTGCGCCTCACGCGTGACTAGTGTGCTGAAGACGGCGTAGACAGTCGGCGAGCGCGATGCCGCTCAGCGCGGCGCCAAGGAACACCCGAGGCCCGGCGACGCGGTGGCGCAGGTGAACAGCCAGCATCGCGAGATTGCCGGCAAAGGCGGTGCCCGCCAGTGCCAGCGTGGCTGATGCCGGCCTGCCATCGCCTTCATATCGGGTGCGCGCTGCGAGCGTCATCCAGAGCGCGAGGAACGCAACGCTGCCGGCCGCGCGTCCGGGAGCTGATCGGAAGAGCGCGGGCCGGCGCATCAGGAACAGCGCCGTGTCAGCCGTGCCCGCCACTGCCGCCGGAAAGGCCAGGTTGGTGCGGTTCATCGGGGATGCCTCCCTGTGACGTGCCGGCGTATGGATGCTCTGATCCCGGTCGCGAATCGTGGCGGTTTCGCTGGTCGGTCATCCCGCCTCCGCTTCGAGCTGGGCGCGCGCTCTGGCGAGTTCGCGGCGGGCAGCCGCTCCCAGCTTGGGAAACTGAGGGTCGATCGTGGCGAGCGCATCCACGATGACGGCAGCCACGGCCAGACGGGCAAACCATTTGTGGTCGGCGGGGACGACGTGCCACGCGGCGCGCTCGGTGCTCGTCTGGCTCAGCACGTCGGTGTACGCGTGCTGGTACTCATCCCAGTGGTCGCGCTCGGCGATGTCCGCAGGGGAGAACTTCCAGTTCTTGTCAGGGTCGTTGATGCGATCGAGCAGACGGCTGCGCTGCTCCTCCTTGGAGACGTTGAGGAACAGCTTGACCACGCGGACGCCGTTGTCGACGAGGTGACGCTCCCAGTCGTTGATGTCGCGGAAGCGCCGTTTCCACACATCCTTCCCCCTGGCCTCGACGGGCAGGTGCTCGCGTTCGAGATTCTCGGGGTGGACGCGGACCACGAGCACCTCCTCGTAGTGCGACCGGTTGAAGATGGCGATGGCGCCGCGCGCGGGCAGCTCCCTCGTGTAGCGCCAGAGGAAGTCGTGGTTGAGCTCTTCAGCGGAGGGCACCTTGAAGCTGGTCACGCGCACACCCTGCGGGTTGACCCCGCTCATCACGTGCCGGACGGCACCGTCCTTGCCGGCGGCGTCGAGCCCCTGCAGGATGACCAGGAGGCTGTAGCTGTCCTGGGCGGCGAGGCGCGCCTGGTAGTGGGCCAGGTGCTGGATGCCGGCCTGCAGCGAAGCCTCGGCGTCGGCCCTGTGCACGAACGTCGCGGTGTGTGCTGGGTCGAAGCCACCGGGCAGAGCCACCTTGTTTCCCGGCGCGACGCGAAGCTCGTGCGCCAGCCGGCGCAGACCGTGCAGCTGGTCATCCTTCGTCACGCCGGTGCCGTCGCCCGCGGAGGCCGGCACCTGGTCACGTGGCGCTCGTCTTGACCAATGCCGCCCGAACCGCCTCGACCGTGGCGGCGGGATCGTCGACGCCCACGACCAGCCGTGCGTAGTGCTCGTGGTTCAGGCCGATGATCACAGCCTTGTCCGGGTCGTGCACATCCCAGAAGGTCCATTCGCCGCTCTTGTGAAATGTGCCCGCGGTCAGCACTCCGGGGATCGCCGTGCCGGGCAATCGAAGTCCATGGAACACCTTCCCCGCCTCCGTCGCATCCTGCGTGATCTCCGTGACGTGCGCGAGCGGCACGGTGATCGTGCTCTTGAACGCGAGGATGCGGTCGACGCCGGTGACATGAACGGTGAGCGAGTCGTCGGTGACTTCAACCGTGGCCACGCTGCGAGTATAGGTTCGGGCGCCGGCCTGCGACCCCTGCGCCCCGACAGCGCCGATCGCACCGTCGCACGCCGGCTGTAACCGCGCGCGTACGTCTAGGTGTTCAGGGGCCTCGTGGGTGAGAGGGCCCGCAATGTGCGCCGGCCTCACGGGGGTACTTCGACATGCGTTCACGCCTTCTCTTGATGTCAACCATGGCGGCGTTCGGGCTGGTGGCGTGCGGCGGCGCGACAGCAGTGTCCGCGCCGTCATCTGCCGCACCGGCGACGGCCGCGACGTTGATGCCGACGCCGCCGCCCCTGCCGGCCACTCCCATCCCGGTCGCGACAGCCGCGCCGACGCGGCCGCCGACACCCAAGCCAGTTCCCACCATGGCGCCCAAGCCGCGGCCGACGGCCATGCCGTGCGTCATCCCGCAGCACGGCGGCGGTGATCAAGACGCCGACAACTTCGGCAGGCCGAGCGACGGCGACGGCTGCGACCGCTGATCCGCGGTTGTGTCCGCCACCGTTCGGCGGACAGAATGTATGCGGATGAACCCGGTCAGCGACCATGGCAGCACGGCGAGCGCCGCAGCCTTCCGCGCGGCGCGGACTTCGCTTCTGACCTGGCGCGACGACTACGAGACCGCGTATCGCGGCTTCCGCTGGCCGGCCCTGACGCAGTTCAACTGGGCGCTGGACTGGTTCGACGCGCTGGCGAGATCTTCGGCGACGATGTCGCAGACGGCGTTGTGGATTGCCGACCCGAGAGGACAGGACACGCGGCTTTCGTTCGCCGCCCTATCGATGCGATCGAACCAGGTGGCCAACTGGCTGACGGCAGCGGGCGTCACCCGCGGGGACCGGCTCATCCTCATGCTCGACAACCAGGTCGAGCTGTGGGAGACGGTGCTGGCCGCGATCAAGCTCGGCGCGGTCCTCATCCCGGCCAGCACGCTGCTCACGGCCGCCGACCTTCGCGACCGGGTCCAGCGTGGCGATGCCCGCCATGTGGTGGCCGGCGCCAAGAGCGTCGCATCGTTCGCCGGCGTGCCCGGCGACTACACCCGCATCTGCGTCGGTGCACCGTCCAACGGCTGGCTGGACTACTCCGAATCCGCGTCCGCACCTGAGGATCTGGCGCCAACCGGTGTCACGCAGGCGTCGGATCCCCTGCTGCTGTACTTCACGTCGGGCACGACCGCGCAGCCGAAGCTCGTCGAGCACACCCACGCCTCGTACCCGGTGGGACACCTGTCGACCATGTACTGGATCGGGCTCGAGCCCGGCGACGTCCACCTCAACATCTCGTCCCCGGGATGGGCCAAGCACGCATGGAGCAACGTGTTCGCACCGTGGAACGCCGGCGCGACCGTGCTCATCCACAACTACGAGCGATTCGTCGCGGCGGACCTGCTGTCGGTGATGGACCGCTGCGCGGTGACCAGCTTCTGCGCACCGCCGACGGTGTGGCGGATGCTCATCCAGAGCGACCTGTCCGCGCTCACCCGGCCGCCACGGAAGGTGGTCGGCGCCGGCGAGCCGCTGAACCCTGAGGTGATCGCGCGCGTCGAGCAGGCGTGGGGGGTGACCATCCGCGACGGCTTCGGCCAGACGGAGACGACGGTGGCGATCGCCAACACGCCGGGACAGACGGTGAAGCCGGGCTCGATGGGGCGTCCGGTTCCGGGCTACACCATCGCGCTTCTCGACCCGGTCACCGGCGAGCCCGGCGACGAGGGCGAGATCTGTCTCGACCTCCGCAACCGGCCGCTCGGCCTCATGGTGGGATATCGCGGGGACGACGACCGCGGCGCCGATGCGATGCGAGACGGCCACTACCACACCGGCGACGTGGCGTCGCGGGACGCCGATGGCTACATCACCTACGTGGGACGCGCGGACGACGTCTTCAAGGCGTCGGACTACCGCATCTCGCCGTTCGAGCTGGAGAGCGTCCTGCTCCAGCACGACGCCGTCGCCGAGGCTGCCGTCGTGCCCTCACCGGACCCGGTGCGGCTGGCCGTTCCCAAGGCATTCATCGTTCTGGCGTCGGGTCACTCCCCATCGCGAGAGACGGCGTTGTCGATCCTGCGCTTCAGCCGCGACAACCTCGCGCCGTACAAGCGCATCCGGCGCGTCGAATTCAGCGACCTGCCGAAGACCATCTCGGGGAAGATCCGCAGGGTCGAGCTGCGCGAACGCGAACTGCATCGACCAACGGGAGCCGACGCATCGGTCGAGTATCGCGAGGAGGACTTTGACGAGCTCGCCGCGCCTTGAGCTGCCAGCTGCCGTGCGTGTAGCCCGATGAGCAAACGACGCGCCATCAGCGGGACCGCGGCTGCACTCGCCGGGGCGACAGCCGCAGCGGGCGCCGCCTACGTCCTGGTCGTGCGCGGCGCTCTCACCATGGATCTCGGTGTGGGCCGGCGGACGCGCGCGCTGGGACCGCTGCACGCATCGATCCAAGCGCGTCCCGACGTCGTCTTCGATGTCATCGCGGGGCCGTACCTCGGACGCACCCCGAAGGCGATGGAATCCAAGCTGCGCGTTCTCGAGCGCGGCGCGGATCTGGTTCTCGCGGCTCACTACACGCCACTCCCCGCCGGGTTGGTCGCCACGACAGTCGAGACGGTGCGCTTTGAGCGCCCCCACCGCATCGACTTCCGATTGGTGAGGGGGCCGGTTCCCCACGTCGTCGAGACCTTCGAGTTGCGCTCGGTTGGCGACGGGACGGAGTTCGTCTACTCGGGCGAGTTGGGCACTGACCTGTGGGGCGCCGGCACCTGGTGGGGTGACCGCGTCGCGGCCAGGTGGGAGCGAGCGGTCGAGCAGTCGATCGCGTCGGTGAAGACGGAGGCCGAGCGAAGGTCGCGAGCAGCCGGCGCGATGCGCTCGTGAGTGCCAGTCACGCGAGCGTTGGCGGGCTCACTCCGATGGGGTTCGGGTAGACCAGGCCACCCGGCCCGATCAACTTCGGCACCAGGTCCCTGAGCAGGCTGAGGAGCCGTTCGCGCCGCGACTCGTCCATCTTCGTCCACGGCGCAGCCGCCAGCTCGTCCGTCGTGTCCTCGACCGCGGTCCGCAGGCTCTGCCCTGCATCGGTGAGCGCGCCGCCTCCGTCGAGCAGATCGCGCGCTCGCAAACGCTCTTCGGCCCCGTGCCACTCGGCCTCCGTCCAGCCGCGAAACCCACGCATGGTGGCCGCGTCGACACCCTCGCCGTTCGCATGCGCGGTGATCACCGCCTCGAGGCCATCCAACCCGTGCACAGTGAGCGCGGCGACGTGTCCATCGAAGCGGTGCTCACGCAGCAACGTGCACGCGTGCCACAGACCAAGGTGTGCTGGGCCTGGCACGGGTAGACCGGCATGACCTGCGTACAGCGCCCGGCCATCCTCGCGCAGGTACGTCGCCGCCTCCTGCGCAAGCTCCGCCGCTTCAGCCACGATCAGCGAGTCAACGGCGGCGCCCCAGAGGCGGCGAAGGGCGGCGTCGACGGTGTCGAGGCGGGCCGCCAGGACGCGCTCGGGGCTCGAAAAGCTCCAGGCATCGGGCAGGGCGCGGTGCACCATCGTCGGCGCGAAGTTGTGGAAGACGGCCGTCACCACCTCGGGGCCGACCGCTCCCATGGGAGCCGAGCGGGAGGCGAAGTAGCCCATCCAGCCGCCGCGCAGCCCCGCCTCCGCGTACCGCTCGCGCGCCTCGGGGACGAAGTACACGATGGCGTGGATCGGCTCGAAATGCGTCCACGCGCGTCGGGCCGGGGTCACCATGCAGCGCGAATCATGCACCTGCCGGCCGCGCGGTTGATCCGCTCAGCCCGGGTGCAGCCCCAGCGATCGCTCGAGCTCGCGGAACGTCTCAGTCCGCCTCGCCGGCCGCCACACCGGGATCATGCACGCGCCCATGACCGTCGCCACCACGAGTGACGCCTGCGCGTCGGGGTCGCGCGGACCAGGCAGTGACCCGTCCTTGCCGGCCTTGACCAGCAGCCCTCGGATGGCGGCGCGCCATGTGTCCACGGTGTTCTGAAAGAGCTCACGGATCGCGGGATCGCGCGTGGAGCGCAGCGCCAGCTCGCCCATCACGGTGAAGAGCTCGGGTTCCTCGCGCAAGAGCCGGCGAAGGCCGTCGAAATGCCGGCGCAACTGGTCGCCGGTTGAGTCCGCGACGTCGAGCGTCGAGCGGAACCGCGCCATCGCGTGCGAGAGAACCGCGCCGATGAGGATCTCCTTGCTGGGAAAGTAATAGTGGAGCGTCGCGATGTTGACGCCCGCCTCGGCGGCGACCTCCCGCGTCCGCAGGCCCTCGAACCCTCGTCGTGCCAGCTGGTTGTACGCCGCCGCCACCAGGGCACCACGGCGATCGGGGCTGGGTGGATTCTCGACCGCCTCACGCATGCCCGCATCCTACCATCAATCAGTTGCTTGACCTGGGCCCGGTTGACGTGCTACCGTGTGTCCATCAACTGATTGGCCGGTAAGCGCCGAGGGCGCAATCCGAAGTGGAGGAACATCATGAAGGTCATCGTCTTCGGCGCCAACGGTCCCACCGGGCGGATCCTGACCAGGCAGGCGCTTGCCGAAGGGCATGAGGTGACCGCGTTCACCCGCCACCCCGATACATTCCCGATCGAGCACGAACACCTGCGGGTGAGTCGCGGCGACGTCTTCGACGTGGCGTCCGTCGAAGCGGCGGTGGCCGGCCAGGATGCTGTCCTCTCGACGCTGGGCGTCCCTTACAGCCGCAAACCGATCAGCGTCTTCTCCGAGGGCACCGCCCACATCGTGCGGGCCATGCAAAACCGCGGCGTTCGCCGCCTCGTGTGTGTGACGTCCAGCGCCGTCGATCCGCACAACGACATCGAGGGAGGGTTGGTCTTTCGGAAGATCCTTCAGCCATTCTTCATCGGCGTCGTGGGTAAGACGCTGTACGCCGATCAGCGCCGGATGGAGGACATCGTGATCAACAGCGATCTCGACTGGACCATCGTCCGCCCATCAGGCCTGTTCGTGTCGCCCGGTGTCACCGACTACCAGACCGGCGAGAGGCACCTGCGTGGCAGGTTCACCTCGAGGGTTGACCTGGCGGACTTCATGCTTCGCCAGCTGACCGACGCTCAGTACGTGCACAAGGCTGCCGCGCTGACAACTGTCACCGGCCAGCCCAACTTCCTGAAGTTCCTCTGGAAGGAGGGCATCTCGAAGAAGGCGGCGTAGCCGATTCCGGCGCCGGCCGTGGCGGAACCCGCCCGCCTACACTCGGGCCGGTGAGCGCGATCTTCGACCTCGCCGACCGGTACACCATCGAACTGGCCGGCCAGGAGGCCCTTGTTGCAACCCTCCTCGGCGTGCCCGGGCACGAGGAGGACATGACCGACGAGTCACCGGACGGGGTCGAGGCACGAGCCGACCTCAGCCGCCGGACCATCGCCGACCTGCGCCATGCCGACGCGGACAACGATGCCGACCGCGTCTGCCGCGAGTTCATGCTCGAGCGGATCGCGGCGGCTGTCGAGATGCATGACGCAGGTGAGAGCTGGCGGCCACTCCGCAACATCGCCTCGCCGGTGCAGCACATCCGGATGATCTTCGACCTCTGCCCGCAGGAGAGCGTGGAAGACTGGCGTCACATCGCGGCGCGGGTTGCCAAGATCCCGCAGTCGATCGAGGGCCTCGAGGCAACGCTGCGGCGCGGACTCGATCTCGGGCTGCCCGCGGCCCGGCGCCAGGCCCTGGTCTGCGCTCAGCAGGCTGCCGTCTGGGGTGGGACCGATGGGCACGGCCCCCCGTTCTTCCTCGCTCTTGCGAAGCGATGCCCACATGACGGACCTCTTCGTGCTGAGCTCGAGTCCGCAGCCCACAACGCCACCCAGGCCTACGCAGGCCTGGCCGCCTTCCTCCGCGACGATTACGCCCCGGCCGCCCCCGACCACGACCCCGTCGGACGCGACCGCTACCGCCTGGCCTCGCGTGCCTTTCTCGGCAGCGAGCTTGACCCGGACGAGACGTACGCGTGGGGGTGGGATGAGATGCACCGTCTCGAGGCGGAGATGGTTCGAGTCGCGGAGAAGATCGGCCCCGGCGAGGGCGTCGACAAGGTCATCGAGCTGATGAGCACCGACCCGAACCGAGCGGTGCACGGTGAGGACAACCTCCAACGCTTTCTGCAAGAGCTGACCGACAACGCCATCGCCGAGCTCAACGGCACCCACTTCGACATCCCGCCGGAGATCCAACGCTGCGAGTGCATGATCGCGCCCCCCGGCGGCGCCGCGGCGATGTATTACACGCCTCCGTCCGAGGACTGGAAGAGGCCCGGGCGCACCTGGTATCCCACCAGCGGGCGCACCGTCTTTCCGTTGTGGAACGAGGTCTCAACCGCGTACCACGAGGGGGTTCCGGGCCACCATCTCCAGCTCGGCATCATGGCCTGCCTCAAGGAGAATCTCAGCCGCTACCAGCGCACCGTCGGCTTCGTCAGCGGTCACGGCGAGGGCTGGGCGCTGTATGCCGAAAGGCTGATGGGAGAGCTCGGCTACCTCGAGAATCCCGACTACGAGCTGGGCATGCTGGTGTCTCACCTGTTCCGTGCCAAGCGGGTGATCGTCGACATCGGGCTGCACCTCGAGATGCCCATTCCCGACGGCGAGGAGAATGCCGGGCAGCGCTGGTCGTGGGACCTGGCGATTCCCTTCGTCGACCACCGCTCGCCGATCCCCGGCGACTTCACGCGCAGCGAGGTCGAGCGGTACCTGGGCATGCCGGCGCAGGCCATCAGCTACAAGGTCGGAGAGCGGGCGTGGCTCGACATCCGTGCCGAGATGCGCCGCCGCCAGGGCGCGGATTTCGACCTGAAGGCGTTCCATACGCGGGCGTTGCAGCTGGGGTCGTTGGGGTTGGACCAGATGCGCAACGAGATGCTGGCCACGCCGGTCTGAGCGTTCACCGCGCACGCGCCAGCACGTAGCCGCGCTGCGTCGGCGCCTCGATGCTGATGTACGGCGCACGCTCCATCGACATCTCCACGTCGAAACCTGCCGCCCGCAGCAGCTTGATCACGTCCGCCGGCTGCCTGAGATGAAAGTCGACGTCGACGGGTTGCTCCAGCAGCTCGTCGACGTGGCGCACCTCGTCACCGACGTGGAAGGTGAGGAGCGCCGGGCCGCCCGGTGCAAGAACGCGAGCAAACTCGGCGAACGCCACCGGAAGCTCCTCGGACGTCAGGTGGATGATCGAGTAGAACGCCACCATTCCCGCCCACGAGTGGTCGTCTGCGGGCAGCGCCAGCATCGAGCCCACGGCGAAGTCAACGTCGGGAAACCGTTCACGGGCCAGCTCGATCATCCGCGGCGACAGGTCGATGCCGACCGGGCGCAGCCCGAGCTCGTACAGGTGCGCCGTGATGTGGCCGGGCCCGCAGCCGGCGTCGCCCACGACGCTTGCGGTTCCGACGTCGTCGGCGAACACGCGCAGCAGAGCGCGGTCGAGGGGCTTGTGCCGCAGCTCCTCGCTGTAGCGCCGTTCGTACGCCTGCGCGACTGCGTCGTAGCTGGCACGCAGGCCCAGGGCCGGCGAGGCAGGCGGCGTCGGGTCAGTCATGGCTCCTCCGGTGGGTCTCGGCCGTGTTGGCGAGTTCCGTCAGTTAACTGAAAGCCGGTCCGTGGCACGATTGTGGGTGATGACCGACTACCGCCCCGACTACCACCCCCAACCACCCCCCGTCCCCTGGCAGGCTCCGCCCGTCGCGCCCTGGCACACGCCACCGCCGCCGGCCGGCTCCCTGCCGGCGAGGCCGAGGCGTCGCACCCTCGTGGTGGCGGTTGCCGTGGCCATCGTGCTGATCGCCGGCCTGGGCATCGGACTCGGTGTCGGCCTCCTCACCCGGGGAGGCCCGGCGAGCAGGTCGCCCGGGAGCTCCACTCAGACAAGCGCCGCGGCCAGGGCCCTGTACAACCAAACGCTGGCGGCCACGCGCGGTGCCGCCGGCGTCCACTATGTCTCGGTCTCGACCAGTGCAAACGTCACTCAGAAAACCGTGGGCGACGCCACCCAGGATGGCGGCGGCCAGCTCATCACGCTGAACTCGACGTACGGCAACGAGGCGTTCACCCTGCGTCTGGTCGGTGGCACCGTGTACTTCCAGGGCAACGTCCCGGCCGTCGAGGACCAGCTGGGCGTGCCCTCCGCCGGCGCCGCCGGAGTGCAGGGCAAATGGGTGTCCGTCACCAGCAGCGACGGGCCGTACAGCATCCTCCAGCCGGGCATCACCGTCGCCGAGCAGGCCAACGAGCTGGCGATGGTTCCCAGGTCCACCTCGCAGGTCACCGCAGCTGACGGCAGCAGGGCGACCAGGATCAGCGGGACGATCACATCGCAGCAGGGCGATAGCGGGACGGGCTACCTCGACGTCGCCCCGGCGTCCCACCTGCCCATCTCGCAAGCGTCGACAGTGAGCGCCGGTGCGGTCACCACGACCACAACCGTCACCTTCACCGGTTGGGGCACGGCGGTGCCGCCGGCCGCTCCGGCCACATCCGTCGCCTGGTCAACGCTCGGCGCATCGCCACCACCCAACGGCTACGGCAGCGGCGGCAGCAGTCAGAGCCCGCCGGCAACCCCAGCCGTATAGCCGGCGCCGAGTGGCGCCGAGGGAAGGGGTTTGGAAAGGCGGTGACGGCCGCCTTTCCGAGAGGGGAAGGGATTCTGCCCTTCCCCTGTAAAAACAGACACTCGCGAAGTCAAGCGCACCCCATAAGCCACTCGCACAACTGACCGGGTTGCCCTCACAATGGGCT
>DATBEL010000037.1:0-19046 GCA_036276135.1 Candidatus Dormiibacterota bacterium | reverse complement strand
GGTCGAGCATGCGCGACGGCTCATCGATGCCCACCAGTACGTCCTCGACAGCAACTGGGGCGACGTCCAGCCCAGCGCCGACGATGAGAACGCCTACCTCGAGGCCCATCCCTGGGAGGACTACGCCACCTGGCACCTCGGGCTCACCGACGGTGCCGCCGATGAGACCAAGGCTCGCTACGCGTTCGTGTACGGCGACTTCCGCCGCGTGCACCGGACCGGGCTGATCGCCTGCCAGTACCGCGCCGCCGAATGGCGCCACAAGGCGATCGAGCTCGCCGCCCACGAGCTCCTGCAGCACCTCGACAGCCAGCACGCCTGACCACGGTGTCAGCGTCGCCGAGAATCGGGCTCGCCAGGTGAGGGCTCGGGTCGTCGTCGTCGGCGCCGGTGCCATCGGTCTGGCCGTTGCCCTGCAGCTGCGCAGGTCCGGCATCGCCGACGTCGTCGTGGTCGATCGCAACTCCTCACCAGGGATGGGGTCGACGGGGCGCGCCAACGGCGGGGTGCGCGCCCAGTTCGCCACTCCGATCAACATCGTGTTCTCGCAGCACACGATCTCCGGCCTGGCCGAGCTCGACAGCCTCACCGACGGGCGGGTCGGTTATCGCGCGGTCGGGTACCTGGTCATGGCGGGCACCGAGCTGACCACCGGCGCGTTGCGACGCGCCTACGAGACGCAGCGCTCCTGTGACGTGCCTGTGCAGTGGCTCTCGCCTGCTGAGACCGTCGAGCTGGCACCCTTCGTTCGCCGGCAGGGCCTCCGGGCCGCGACATTCTGCGCATCCGACGGCATCATCGATCCACACGGCGTGGTCAGCGCGCTGCGCAGCGAGGGCGCGAGGCTGGGCGCCACGTACCTCTTCGACACCGGTGTCGTCGGGCTCGAACACACGGCCGCCGGCACGGTGGTCAGGTGCACCGGGGTGGACATCGAGACCGAGCACGTCGTCAATGCCGCCGGCGCCTTCGCGCCGCACCTTGCCGCGCTCGGCGGCATTGAGCTTCCCGTGGTCCCCTACCGTCGCAACCTCGCCTGCACGGAGCCGCTGTCCGCCCTTGCGGCATCGATCCCGATGTGCGTCGACACCGACACCGGCGTGCTCATCCGCCGCGAGGGCGCCGGTGTGCTCATCGGCTACTCCGATCCCGCGAGTCCACCATGCTGGGACACGGCTTTTGAGCCGGGGTTCCTCGACGCGCTGGCCACGCGGGTCGGCAACCGCTTCCCCTTTCTCGAGCAGGCGACGATGAACCCACGCAAGTGCTGGGCCGGCCTCTACCCACAGACGCCGGACCACAACGCGATCATCGACGCGCCACCCGAGGCACCGTGGTTCATCCAATGTGCGGGCTTCGGTGGCCACGGCATCATGCACTGCCTGGCGGCCGGTCAGGCGGTGACGGAGCTGATCCGCGATCAGCGCTGCAGCACGTTCGACCTTGGTCCGCTGCGGCTCGATCGCTTCCGCGAGCCGGCCCTCGCAGGGTCCGTGGAGACGGCGATACTCTGAGCGATCTCCCCATCCGGGGACAGCAGCCGTTCCAGCTCGCCGGCCTCCGCAGCGTCGAGGTCGCGAAGGGGCGCTCTGACGGTCACCTCGACGGCGACGCCACGCCAGCGCAGGATGTGCTTCAGCACGGCGTGGAACGGGAACCGCTGCAGGCTGACGCGAACGCGTCCCGCCGTCGCCGAGTCCGCAGCCGAGCCGGAGCGTACCGCCGCAACGGTCAGCTCCGGCAGCGCCGCAGCGAGGCCGGACACCGCTCCCGCGGCGCCGACCGCCAGCCCGCGGTGGATCAGCTCCTCCGCGCCCACGAAGACGTCCAGCCCGGGCATCACATACGGCTGGACCCGTTCGAAGGGAGTGTCGGAGACCTTCAGCCCGGCGAGGTTGGGTGCTGCGTCGCGCAGGCGCTCGATGACCGGCAGCGGCACCGCGTACCCGCTTCGCGCCGCGAACTCGTACACGTAGAACGGCGTGGGCGCGCACGCCCGCGCGGCCACCAGGAAGTGCTGCTCGATGGCGCTGTCATCCAGCGCGAAGTAGGGAGGAGCGATCACGGCGACGCCCGCGGCGCCATTGCGGGCCGCGTGCTCGGCAAGAGCAGCGGTGTCACGCGTGGATTGGGCGCCGCAGTGCACCATGACGGGCAGGCGTCCCTGGGAGCAGCGCAGGTACTCGTCGGCCACAGCGCGTCGCTCCGCAACGGAGAGGAGGATGCCCTCACCGGTCGTGCCCAGGATCAGCAGCCCATCGAGGCCGGACGCGGCATAGAAACCGACGAGACCGGCGATGGCAGCCACGTCGATGTCCTCGCCGGTGCCGGACAGCGGCGTGACCGCCGCGGCAAGGGCCCTGGCTCGAGCGGTCATCGTGCCGCCTTCTCCGCCGCCTCGGCGGATCGCTCCGCTGCGGTGGCGTCGTCGTCCGCCGCACGAGCCTCTGCGGCGAGACGTTCGGCGTGCTGCCGCTTCGTGGCGGCGATGGTGCGCGCGCGCTCGGCCACCTTCAGACGCTCGGCCGCGCCGCGCTCCGCCGCGAGCTGCGCAACCCGGTCGCCTGCCGCCACCCGTGCGCCACCGGTAGCTGCGCCACGGCGGCGTGGCGATGCCTGGCGGCGCAGCGGCGCAATTGCTCTGGCGAGCTCCGGTTCGTCGTCATCGGGGACATCAGCCGCGCCGAACCCGGTCGGCGTCAGGTCGCGATCGAGCGTCCCGCGCCAGAGTGCCTGCCGGTCCGCCGCACCGCCGCTTGCCGCTGCCAAGACCGTGGTCCTGATCTTCCGCGCAGTCTCTTCGGCCATCGCCTGGCCGGAGCGCTCGAGCACCTGCGCGGCGGCGCGCACCGCACCCTCAATTGCCTCGCGAACGCGCGTCGTCGCAACCAGAAGATCCTCACCGCTGCGCGAACCATCCGCCACCGCCTGCTGAGCCTCCCTGGCGTCCAGCCCGGCGGCGAGCAGCTCGGCGACCAGGTCCGGGTTCTCGACGGCAAGCTGGTCGATCGCCCATGCACCCACCGAGGGCTTGCGCAGCTTCTTCACCGCCGCTGCGGCGGCGGCGTCACTCGAGCGCAGTGTTCGTTCGAGAGCGGTGCGCCGTGAGACGAACCCCTCGAGTGGACCGTGGTAGACCGCGGCGCTGTCCACCGGTTGGCGCGTCAGCGCTCGAACCAGCTGATGATGCGAGCGCGGCCCAGCGTGTGCGCGAAGAGGTTGAACCCCAGGAACGCCGGCGTCGATTCGGGTGCGATGCCCAGCGATGGGACATCGACCGCATGGACCACGACGTGGTAGTTGTGGCGGCCGTGGCCGGGCGGCGGCGCTGCGCCGATGAAGCGCGCCGCACTCCCGTCGTTGCGCAGCTGGAACGCCTGCCCGGGCAGGTCGGCGCCCGTCTCCTCCCCCGCGCCCGCGGGAAGTTGCGTGACGTCGGCAGGAATGTCCACCACCGCCCAGTGCCAGAAGCCGCTCGCCGTGGGGGCGTCCGGGTCGTAGACGGTCACGGCGAAGCTCTGCGTGCCGTCGGGGAATCCCGACCACGACAGCTGGGGTGAACGATCGTCACCACCGGCGCCGAAGATGCCGCTGCGCTGGGCGACGGGAACCTCCTCCCCCTCCTTGACGTCGTCGCTGGCCAGCTGGAACCAGGGCACCTGGGGAAGGTCAGCGTATGGATCACGGCTCATCGTCAATGTCCTCCTGCATCGACCGGCGGTGTGGCACCGATCATCGTAGCGAACGGTGCTGGTGCCGCAGCCAGCGTCGATCCACGCAGGAGTACGGACTGCGACACTTGACCGATGTCTGCAGTGATCTTCGACGTGGACGGCACCCTGGTCGACAACAATTACCTGCACACCGTCGCGTGGTCTCGAGCCTGCCGTGAGCTTGGCAACGACAGGGAGATGGCCGTGCTGCACCGGTTGATAGGCATGGGCGGCGATCAATTGGTGCCGGCGCTCGTGGGCCGTGAGATGCCCGAGTTGAACGCAGCGCACGAGCGGCACATGGCGAACCTGCAGCCGGAGTCGCAGCCGTTCAGAGGCGCGGGTGAATTGCTCGCCGCCATCCACGCCCGAGGCGTGCAGGTCGTGGTCGCCACCTCGGCCGGAGCGGCCACCGCTGAATTGCTGCTGGAGCGCGTCGTGCCGGATCGGTCGGTGATCCACTCGGTCATCACCAACGACGATGTGGCGACCAGCAAGCCGGCGCCCGACCTGGTCGCCGTCGCGCTCGGCCGCGTGGGTGTGCATCCCGCTGACGCCGTCATGGTTGGTGACACGCGCTGGGACGTTGAATCGGCCGGACGAGCCGGCGTCAGGTGCGTCGGACTCTGCTCCGGGGGTTGGTCATCGTGCGAGTTGGAAGCCGCCGGGGCGGTGGCGGTGTATCGCGACGTTGGCGAGCTCCTCGATCGGCTGCAGTCATCGCCGATAGCGGTGCTCGGCGGCGCTTGACCGCGCTGCTCATCGCTGGTCGTGCGGATCGCTCCCTTGGTCAGTGGACCGCCACCACCGAGACGCGGCGTCCGGCCGCGCCATCGGTCACCAGGTACGGCGCGGCCAGCGCCGCTGGCGGGAATGCGTCCCGCAGGCGTATCCTTGCACTCGCGCCAAACGTGCCAACAGGCCGATCGACGAGGGTTGAACGGTGCGATCTCGGGGGGGACCCGGTCCGGGGCCGTGCGCCAGCGGTCACGACTCCGACGCGACTGCGGCCAATCGCCGCCTCGCCAAGCGGCTCGCCCCATTCTGGGTGCTGTACATCACCGCCCTGGTCGGGGGCTTCGTCGTCGCTGAGAACCCCACCCTGGTGCCCACGGCTCAGGCCGCTGCCCAGGGGGCTGCGGACCGCCTGCACAGCATCTTCGCGGGGGCCACACCCGCCGCCGATGACCCCACCGCCCCACCGCCGCCGGTGCTGCCGCCGCCGCAGGCGGCTGCCGGGGCGGCCTCGGCCTCGCAGCCGCCGCTCGCGGACCTCCTCCCGACCGCGGCCGCCGTGCCCGCAACGGTCATCCGGGCCACCTGGTCGGGCGCCGATTGCACCTGGGCCGGCGGCACCCTCAGCCGGGACGTCCAGCTCGACCTCGATGAGGCAAGCGCCGTCCAGAGCGGCCGCGACGCGCGCTACGGGACGGGCGCCGCACTGGTCTCCTACTACCGCAACTACGCGGCCGAATGGACCGCGGTGAACCTCGAGGTGTCCGGCATCTGCCAGACCCACAGCGCTCCGACCCAGGCGCAGGTCAGCCAGGCCGTCGGCTGGTTCACCCAGGCCGAGCAGGCTCACGCCGCCGACACCGCCGGTCATCCTGAGGACGCGGACTGGAACGACGCGTGGATCAGCAACTACCGGCGCCTCGTCGGCCTGTTCGCCGGCCTCCCCCACTGAGGGACGATCGCGCCGACCGGCGGCCAACTGTCCTAATGTCGGCCGACACTCCCATCACCAAGGTCTGGACATGCCCGCGAAAGCACGTGACGTGGCTGCCGGTATCCCGACGTTGCGCGGCGAGATGGTGCGGCTGCGCGCGGTCACCGTGGCGGACGCACCGCGACTCGCAGAGATCCTCGACGACCCCGCCGTCGCGGAGTGGTGGGGCCACCACGACGTCGAGCGCGTGGAGCGGGACGTCATCGCTCCCGGGGACGGAACCGTCGTCTTCGCCGTCGAGGTCGACGACCAGGTTGTCGGCCTCATCCAGTACTTCGAGGAGAACGAGCCCGACTACCGGCACGCCGGCATCGACATCTCGCTGCATCCCGGCTGGCACCATCGCGGCATCGGCGCCGACGCGCTGCGCACGCTGGCGCGCCACCTGTTCGATGACCGCGGCCACCACCGCCTCACCATCGACCCGGCAGCACACAACGATCGCGCCATCCGCTCGTACGCGAGCGTGGGCTTCCGTTCCGTGGGCATCATGCGCCGCTACGAACGCGGCGCGGACGGCACCTGGCACGACGGCCTGCTCATGGACCTGCTCGCCGAAGAGTTGACCTAGCCCTGTTTCTTGGGCGGCAGCGACCGGCCCGCTCAGGCTATCAGCGAGGTGGCCTGGGTTTCCACCTCCGATGCCCTGCCCGAGCCCTTCGCCTCGACCGGACGCAACGCACACACCGCAGCGCCGACAAGGGAGATGGCGGCGAGGATCCACAGCGCCACGTGCATGTTGCTGATGAACGGGTTGAGCTGATGGGCGGACAGGCCGCTGGTCACGCCGGAGAAGATGGCGAACAGAACCGGCGTGGGCACCGCGGCGGTGATCACGGCGAGCACGAAGGCGATGGAGATGACCGCGCCCGAGTTGGTGATCAGGGTGCGCGCCCCGGCGGCCACGCCGCGTCGCTGCGGCGGCACCGCGCCCATCATCGCCGCTGTGTTCGGTGAGTTGAACATGCCCGATCCCACGCCCACCGCGAGCAGCCACAGCGCCGCCTGCCAGTAGGGCGACGCCACCACCAGCGTGGTCATCAGCGCCAACGCCGCTGCGCTCAGGAGCATGCCGGCTGTCGCCAGGCCGCGGGAGCCATGACGGTCTGCGAGGACACCGGCGATGGGTGAGGCGATCAGCATCCCCATCGCCAGCGGGATCAACTTGAGGCCGGCCACGATGGCACTGTCACCCTCAGGCCCCTGGAAGTAGAAGACGAAGACGAACATCAGCGCAAAGCGCGAGAGGCCGTTCAGGAAGGCGGCGCCGCACGCGGCTGAGAACAGCCGGCTGCGGAACATGGTGAGGTCGAGCATCGGGGCTCGCTGATGGGCCTCGATCCAGACGAACAGTGGCAGCAGCACCGCGCCCGCGGCAAAGCCGGCGATGACCGTGGTGTCAGCCCACCCGGACAGCCCGCCGCGCGAGATGGCGAAGACGAAGCCGGTCAGGCCGACGAGAAAGGTCACCGAGCCGAGCAGGTCGAGGCCGCGTTCGGTGTCGCGGCGGCCGATCTCGTGGAGCACCACCGCAGCCCAGAGCGCGCCGGCGATGCTCAGCGGCACGTTGAACCAGAACACCCACTGCCACGAGATGGCCACCAACGCTCCGCCCAGCACGGGGCCGAGCACCAGCCCGACCGCGGCGATCATGGTGTTGCTGCCCATGGCAACGCCGAGCTGGCGGCTGGGGAAGGCATCGGTGACGATCGCGGGCGCGTTGGCAAACAGCAGCGCCCCGCCGACCCCCTGCAGAAGACGCCACAGGATCAGCTCGGTCGCCGACCCCGAGAAACCGGCGCCGAGTGAGGCCACGCCGAAGAGCAGGAATCCACCGACGTACGCCCGCTTGCGACCGAACAGGTCCGACAGCCGCCCCGCGCTGAGCACCAGCACGGTCGACGCGATCATGTACGAGAGGATGACCCAGACCAGCTCGAGCAGCGTTGTGTGCAGGCTGCGCTCCAGGGCCGGCAGGGCGATGATCAGCGTGCCTGAGTTGATGGTGGCGATCAGCATCCCGAGGCTGGTGCAGGACAGCGCCCACCACTTGTAGTTGTCATGGCCCGCATGCACGCCGATGCGCCGGGTCCTGGTCAGCCGGTTCACTGCAGTCAGTATATAGTTTCCTTGTGCCAAGCAAACTGCTGCCGCCAACATCGCGGCCGTCGTCGCGTCAGCCGGGTCCCGCCCCCGACACCGATCAACACACCACCCGGATCGCCCTGGACAGCGAAGCCGCTGCCCGCCTGCGCCGGGCTGTGGCCCGCCTGAGCCGCCGCCTGCGGCGTCCCGGGCTCGGGGAGTTGACCCAGTCGCAGCTGTCAGCGCTGGCCACCGTCTCGAGGTGCATGCCGGTGCGCCTCGGCGACCTCGCCACCCGCGAGGGCGTGTCCGCGTCGACCCTGTCGCGACTGGTCGACAGCCTCGTGGAGCGCGGCATGGTGACCCGCGTGCGCGATCCCGACGACGCGCGCTCGTCACAGGTCTCGGCAACCGCCGATGGGTTGGCGTTCCTCGAGGATCTGCGGCGCAACGGCACCACGCTCATCTATGGAGGGCTGCGCTCCCTCGGGGACACGGACCGGGGCGCGGTGCTGGCCGCACTCCCCGCGCTGGAGAGGCTGGCCGACGCCGCCGAGAACCAGTGACGAACCTCAGCCCGCTACGGCCGCCGTCTCGCGTGCTCGTCGTTGCTCGGCACCGCCGACGGTTCTGCGGCACCGGCCGGTCGATGGATGCGATGAGCGCCGTTGCTGTCCCCTCGCGCGAAGGTGAGGGCAAAGCGGCTGCCGTTGCCGGGCCCTGACCACTCCAGGGTCACGTCCGCTCCGTTGCGCCGCGCCAGCTCGCGACAGATGTACAGGCCGAGCCCGGTTCCAGTCGGACCCGAACCCGCCTCGTTGCCCCGCACGAAGCGGTCGAAGATCTTGTCCTCGAGGCCTGCCGGCACCCCTTCGCCGTCGTCCTCGACGGTCACCTGGGGTGAGTCACCGGTGACCACCGCCACCCGGACGGCGGGGCTCTCCCCACCGTAGGTGAGCGCGTTGTTGAGCAGGTTGTCCATCACCCGTCCCATGTGTTGCGGGTCGGCGGCCACGGCCACCGGCTGCGAGCTGGGTTGAACCTCGATGGTTCCACCGAGCATCGAGGCACGGGGCAGCGCCCGCCGTACCGCGGCGGCCACGAGGTCGTCGAGGTCGACCGCCCGGGGTTTGGTGGGCAGGACGTTCGCCTCGATCTTGGCCGCCTCGAGGATGCCTTCAACCAGCGCGCCGAGCTCCGTGGCCTTCTCGTCGATGTAGTTCAACGGCAGGGTGAACCCCTCGGGCGGAGTCCCGTACGCACCCTCCAGGAGC
Source organism: Candidatus Dormiibacterota bacterium (assembly GCA_036276135.1). Taxonomy (GTDB): domain Bacteria; phylum Chloroflexota; class Dormibacteria; order Aeolococcales; family Aeolococcaceae; genus Aeolococcus. The sequence continues at coordinate 10,245 of DATBEL010000037.1, read as the reverse complement.
AGGGACATGTATCCCATGATCACCGCCAGCGGCGTGCGCAGCTCGTGGCCTGCCATGTTCAGGAAGGCGCTCTTGGTTCGGTTGGCGGCCTCGGCCTCAGCAGCCAGGACCACGAGCCGTTTGTTGGAGCGCGCCATCTCCTCTGACTGCTCGCGCAGCAGGTGGTTCTTGATGTCGAGCTCCACGAAGACGGCCACCTTCGACCGCAGCATCCAGGGGTCGTAGGGTTTGGCGATGTAGTCGACACCACCTTCGGAGTAGCCGCGCAGGGCGTGGTACGGGTCGGTCTCGAGCGCGGTCAGGAAGATGATCGGGATGTGCCGGGTTCGCGGCCGCCTCTTGATCTCGGCGGCGGTCTCGAACCCGTCCATGCCCGGCATGCGAACGTCGAGCAGGATCACCGCGCATTCATTGCGGAGCAGGCATTTCAGGGCTTCCTCGCCGCTGTCGGCGGTGAGGATGGTGTGCCCGAGAGGAGCGAGCACCTCGACCAGCGCTTCCAGGTTCTCGCGGTGATCGTCGACCGCAAGGATGTTGGCCGAGTACACCGGGCTGGCGCTCTCCCCGTTGTTGCTCATGGGATTCAGCGGTGCAGCCAGACACGCATCAGTGACAGCAGGGCGTTGATGTCCACCGGCTTGGTGATGTAATCGGATGCCCCGGCCTCGATGCTCTTCTCGCGGTCTCCCTTCATCGCCTTGGCGGTCAGCGCGATGATCGGCAGCCGCTCGAAACCCTCCATGCCCCGGATCGCGCGCGTGGTCTCGTATCCGTCCATCTCGGGCATCATCACGTCCATGAGAACCAGGGCAGCATCGGGGTTCTGCACCAGGCGCTCGATCCCCTCCTTGCCGTTCTCTGCGAAGACGATCTCCATGCCGTGCGTCTCCAGCGCGGAGGTGAGCGCGTACACGTTGCGCACGTCGTCGTCGACGATGAGGATCTTCTGATTCTCGAAGATCGCATCGGTGCGATGCAGAGCCTCGATCATCTGCCGCTGCTCTGCCGGCATGGTCACCTCGGGACGGTGCAGGAACAGGGCGGTCTCGTCGAGCAGCCGCTCGAGCGAGCGGGCGTCCTTGATGATGATCGACTGCGCGTACCGGCGCAGCTGGCGCTCGTCCTCGTGGGAGAACTCGCGCCCCGTGAACACGATCACCGGCAGGCTGCGGTACCTGCGCTGCTTCTTGAGCTTCTCCATCAGGGCGAAGCCGGTCATCTCGGGAAGCCCGAGGTCGAGCACCATGCAGTCGAAGTGGTCCCTGGCCAGCTCGGCCAGCGCGGCCTCGCCCGAGCCGACCGCGGTGACGCGCACGTCCTCGCCACTGCCGAGCAGCTCGCTGACGCTGCCGCGCATCACCGGGTCGTCATCGACGAGCAGGACGTGACGCACGCTGCGATCGATGAAGGCGGCCATGTCGCGCAGCGCCGACGCCAGCACCGGTCCCGTCAGCGGCGGCTCGATGTGGGCGAGCGCACCGGCCCCCAGCGCCTGCTGCCGGTGAGCGCCGCCGGCGATGATGCCGACCGGGATGTGGCGCGTGTCACCCTCGTGCTTGAGCCGGACCAGCAGCGTGAGGCCGTCGGAGAGGTTGCTCTCCAGGTCGAGCACGATCGCGTCCGGTCGGAACTGCCTGGCGAGCTCGAGGCCGAACTCCTCGCGCACCGCAACAAGCACCTTGAAGCCCTGGGCGCGGCCCTCGGTCAGCGCGATTGAGGCGCGTTCGAGTCCGTCGACAACGACCAGCAGCACACGATCGCCGGCCTGAAGCTGGTCGCGGTCGTCCTGCCCGGCGTCGCCGAGCAGCGGCGGGTCAGCCAGCATCGGCGCCACCGCGCTCGACGCGGCCAGGACACGCATCTCGTGGTCATGGTCGTCTCCGCCGGTCGACCCCACCGACGCGATCACCATCTCTTCGACGGGGCGGTACTGCGCGGGCAGGTACAGCGTGAACGTGCTCCCCTCGCCGGGTGCGCTCTCGACGCGGATCTCGGCGCCGAGCAGCCGCGCGATCTCGCGACTGATCGACAGCCCAAGCCCGGTGCCCCCGTACTTGCGACTGGTCGTCCCGTCGGCCTGCTGGAAGGCCTCGAAGATCAGGCGCAGCTTGTCGGGGGCGACACCGATGCCGGTGTCGGTGACCGAGAACGCCACCACCGAGCTGGCCTGGCGCAGCGTCTCCTGGACGTAGGTGATGTTGGGCGGCGGCAGCCCGATCTTCAGCGTCACTCCGCCGCGCTTGGTGAACTTGAAGGCGTTCGAGAGCAGGTTCTTCAACACCTGCTGCAGGCGCTGCTCATCGGTGGTCACCACCGGCGGTGCGTTGTCGGCGATGTCGATGTCGAAGCTCAGCGACTTCTCCGAAGCCACCGGGCGGAAGGTGAGATCGACGTAGTCGCGGACGTCGCCAACGCGGATGTCGGCCGGGTTGACGTCCATTCGGCCGGCCTCAACCTTGGAGAGGTCGAGGATGTCGCTGATCAGTGAGAGCAGGTCGCTGCCGCCGGCGTGAATCGTGCGCGCCGACTGGCGCTGCTTGTCGCTGAGGTTGCCCTCGGGATTGTCGGCGAGCATCTTGGCGAGGATGAGCACGCTGTTGAGCGGCGTGCGCAGCTCGTGCGACATGTTGGCGAGGAACTCCGACTTGTACTTCGAGCTCAGCGCCAGCTGTTCTGCCTTCTCCTCCAGGCCGCGGCGAGCGGCCTCGATCTCGCGGTTGGTCTGCTGCAGCTCCTGCTGCTGCTGATGCAGCAGCTCTTCGGACTCGGTCAGAGACTTCGCCTGCGCTTCGAGCTCGGCGTTGGAACGCTTCAGCTCCTCCTGCTGGACCTGCAGCTCCTCTGACTGACTCTGCAATTCCTGCGCCAGTCGCTGCGACTGGGCCAGCAGCTCCTCGGTCCGCATGTTGGCGATGATGGTGTTGAGCACGACGCCGATCGTGCCCATCAGCTGGTTGAGGAAGGTCCGGTTGATGTCGCTGAACGGTTGGAACGAGGCCAGCTCGATGACGCCGAGCACCTGCTCCTCGAACAGCACCGGCATGACGATGACGCTGGCCGGGCGCGCCTCGCCGAGCCCTGAGGCGATCGTGATGTAGTCACGCGGCGGGTCACTGAGCAGGATGGTCTGCTTCTCGACAGCCGCCTGGCCGACCAGCGTCTCGCCGAATGCGCAGGTGCGCATGACCGATCTGGTCGACCGGTAGCCGTAGCTGGCGATCAGCCGCAGCAGCGCGGTCTCCTCCTCGCGGTGCTCGGCGAGGAAGAAGGCGCCGTGCTGCGCAGCCACCAGCGGGGTGAGCTCGGACATGATCATTCGCGACACCGCGCCGATGTCGCGCTGCCCCTGCATCATCCCCGAGATTCGCGCCAGGTTGGTCTTCAGCCAGTCGGTCTCGGTGTTCTTCTGGGTGGTCTCGCGCAGGTTGGCGATCATCTGGTTGATGTTGTCCTTGAGCTCCGCCACCTCTCCCTGCGCGACGACGGCGATGGTTCGCGTCAGGTCACCGCGGGTGACCGCCGTCGACACCTCCGCGATGGCGCGCACCTGGGTGGTGAGGTTCCCGGCCAGCTGGTTGACGTTCTCGGTCAGGCCCTTCCACGTGCCACTGACACCTTCGACCTTGGCCTGGCCACCGAGCTTGCCCTCAGTGCCGACCTCCTTGGCGACGCGGGTCACCTCCGCCGCGAACGAGCTGAGCTGCGCGACCATCTTGTTGATGGTGTCCTTGAGCTCGAGGATCTCTCCGCGCGCGTCGACATTGATGGTCTTGGACAGGTCGCCGTTGGCGACTGCGGTGGTCACCTGGGCGATGGCGCGCACCTGGGCGGTGAGGTTGCCGGCCATGAAGTTGACGTTCTCGGTGAGGTCCTTCCAGGTGCCGCTGACGCCCTCCACCTCCGCCTGGCCACCGAGGTTGCCCTCGGTTCCGACCTCGCGCGCGACGCGGGTCACCTCGGCTGCGAACGCGCGCAGCTGGTCCACCATGGTGTTGATGGTGTCGGCGAGCGCCGCCACCTCACCCTTGGCGCCGACCGTGATCTTCTGAGAGAGGTCGCCCCGGGCGACGGCGGTGGTGACCTGGGCGATGTTGCGCACCTGGTCGGTGAGGTTGCTGGCCAGCTGGTTGACGTTCTCGGTGAGGTTCTTCCACGTGCCGCTGACGCCTTCAACCCGAGCCTGGCCACCGAGCCGTCCCTCGGTCCCGACCTCGCGGGCCACACGTGTCACCTCGGCGGCGAACGCACGCAGCTGGTCGACCATGGTGTTGATGGTGTCGGCCAGCGCCGCCACCTCACCCTTGGCATCCACGGTGATCTTCTGGGAGAGGTCGCCCTGGGCCACGGCCGTGGTGACCTGGGCGATGTTGCGCACCTGGGCGGTGAGGTTGCCGGCGAGCTGGTTGACGTTCTCGGTGAGGTCCTTCCAGGTTCCGCTGACGCCGGCCACCTCGGCCTGGCCGCCGAGCCGTCCCTCGGTGCCCACCTCGCGGGCGACGCGGGTCACCTCGGCCGCGAACGCGCGCAGCTGGTCGACCATGGTGTTGATGGTGTCGGCCAGCGCGGCGACCTCGCCCTTGGCGTCGACGGTGATCTTCTGCGACAGGTCGCCGCGCGCCACCGCGGTGGTCACCTGGGCGATGTTGCGCACCTGGTCGGTGAGGTTGCCCGCCAGCTGGTTGACGTTCTCGGTGAGGTCACGCCAGGTGCCGCTGACACCCTTGACCTGCGCCTGTCCGCCGAGCTTGCCCTCAGTGCCCACCTCGCGCGCCACGCGCGTGACCTCGTCCGCGAAGGAGCTGAGCTGGTCGACCATCGTGTTGATGGTGTTCTTGAGCTCGAGGATCTCACCCTTGGCGTCGACGGAGATCTTCTGGGACAGGTCGCCATTGGCCACGGCGGTCGCCACCTGGGCGATGTTGCGCACCTGGCTGGTGAGGTTTCCCGCCATGAAGTTGACGTTCTCGGTGAGGTCCTTCCAAATCCCGCTGACGCCTTCGACCTCGGCCTGGCCGCCGAGCTTGCCGTCGGTTCCCACCTCCTTGGCGACGCGACTGACCTCGGCCGCGAACGAGCTGAGCTGGTCGACCATCGAGTTGACGGCGGTGCCGATGCGGAGGAACTCCCCCTTGAGCGGCTGCCCCTCGATGGTCAGGGCCATCTTCTGGGACAGGTCACCCTCGGCCACGGCCACGATGACGCGGGCCACCTCGGTCGTCGGACGAACCAGGTCGTCGGTCAGCGAGTTGACGGCGTCGACGCTCGCTCGCCACGACCCGGTCGATTCGGCCAGGGTGAGCCGCTCGGTCATCTTGCCCTCGCGCCCGACGATTCGCGCGATCCGCGTCAGCCCCTCGGCCATCCGAGCGTTCATCTGGATGACGTCGTTGTACGCGTCGAAGATCTCGCCGACGATGCCGCCGCTGTGGCCGCGCAGCCGGACTGTGAAGTCGCCGGCGCGGGCCGCCTCGAGCCCGCGCTGGAGCTGCTCGAGCTCGCCGAGGCTCATCCCGGGATCTGCGGCGGCATTCTGGCGGCCATTGCCACCGTTGCCGGCCGCGGCATTCTGGCGGCCATTGCCACCGTTGCCGGCGGCGGTCCGCGCCAGGTCAGGGCCGAGCTTGTCCTTTGTCGCCGTCGTCGTCTGGCGTGCCATCGTTCCTCCAGAGCCCCCTACGTCACCAGGCTGTGGTCCTGCGCCGCCGCCTCCGTGAGCAGATCGTCGATCGCCTGCACGAGCAGCCGAAAGGGATTGCCCTTCTGAACCATACGCACCAACGGAAGCGACAGGGCGCCGGCGATGTCGGGATTGTCCGCTGGCAGCCCCGTGAAGAGCAGGACGGGGGTTCGGGAATGATCCGAGCTGCCGCGGAGCCGGTGGGCGAGCTCGGTGCCGCTGAGGTTGGGCATGAGCACGTCGGTGAGGACGAGGTCGGGGTTGCTGTCAGCGATCCTCGCCAGGGCTGTGAGGCCATCCGACGCACTGATGACCTGGTACCCCGCCAGGGTGAGGTACCCGTGAAGCACATCGGCGATCGCAGGCGCGTCCTCGACCACCAGGATGCGGCCCAGCTTCTCCATGGCACGGATTGTGGCAGGGGGAGATCCGGCCGCTCGATATATGTGCCCGCTTCGTAACCGCGCTCAGCGGAGGACGGGGCCGCGCGAGGCACCTGCCGGACGTCATGGTGCGGGTTGGTCCTTGACGGGATCGGGGACCGCCGGTCCCACAACGCCTAGGCCGACCGCGTGAGCAACTCCTCCGCCTGCCGGAGGTACCGGGTGGCGCCGACCGACCGATAGAACGCGAGGGCTCGCTGCAACTCCACCTCGGCCTCGGTCCGACGGCCCTGCTGCACGAGTGCCTCAGCCAGCCACAGCCGGTCGTACGCCTCCTCGGTGGCCGCGCCGATCTGTACGCAGACGTCAGCTGCGAGCCCAACGTCTCCAGACGCGAAGGCCGCAGCCGCACGCACCCAGGCAACCTGTGACTCGGGAAGCACGGCGAGCAACTCGTCTCCACGTCCAAGCGCGCACGCCGTCCACGCGAGGAGGTGCAGTGCCGTGATGCCCCCGCCAAAGCCGACCCCTGCGCGTGCCGCGCCCTCCACGAGGAACTCATCGACCAGCTCCGCTGCGCGCTGGGTCTCGCCGCTGCCGTGCAGCACGTGAGCGCAGTCCGCCATCACTGGAAAGAGCGCCTGCGGATCCTTGACCAGCCGCGCGAGCGCCAGAGCGCGCTCACTGTCGGCGGTTGCGCCGCGAATGTCATCGCGGCCGTGTCGGATGCGCGCGCGCACCATGAGCGCGCCGGCCGTTCCGTAGTGCGGCGATCCCGCCTCCACCTCAGCGAGAAACTCCTCGGCCCCGACCAGAGCCTCGTCCCACCGGCCAAGAAGAAACTGCAGCTCGGGACGCTGTCCGCGGAACCACCGACCATCCCGCACCAGGCCAAATCGGGACGCATCGGCCGCTGCCTCTTCCAGGTGGGCCAGCGCCTTCTCCAGGTCGCCGTTCACCAACAGGGTTCCACACAGGTTGGCGCGAGTCCGGCAGATCGCCCCCGGCAGGTGCGCCCGCAGGGCGATGGCGAGCGCCTGCTCGAGATCGGCGAGGCCTCCCTGATCGTCGCTGTCGACCCTTGCGACACCGATGTTGTTCAACGTGTTCGCCCGCAACTCGTCCAGGCCAAGCTGCTCGGCCATCGCCAATGCGTTGCGACCTAGACGAATCGCCTCGGCACTCTCTCCGGCAAGCATCAGGTAGCGGGAGACCGCGCTGATCACCGAGGCCTTCGCGCTCGAGAGTCCGCGCGCCTCGACCAGTTCGCGCGCGCGAGCCAGGTGAGAGGCACCCTGCGCCGTGTCCCCTCGGAACCAGTGCACTTCAGCCAGCGCGGCCTCCACCTCGGCCGCGGTCTCGCGCTCGCCGCACTGGAGCAACTCGTCGCGCGCAGAGATGAGCAGGTCGATGTCCGGAGCACCCCTGACGACCTTTGTCCGGCCGAGTGCAAAGAGCAGGGCAGCCCGCACGACCGAGCCTGCGGGAGCAAGCTCGAGAGCGGATTCGTAGAACCCCGCTGCGCTGAGCACGGCAGTGAGCGCGGCGGCGCGGTCGCCGGCCTCGCGGAAGGTGGCCACGGCGCGCTCCGCAAACGCAGGATCGATCGCCCTGCCCGTCGCCCGATCCAGCTCGAGAGCGCTCTGGTAGTGGTGGGCGAGCATCTCCGCGTGGTCCTCCGTCCGGCCCAGCGCGTGGATCCACTCAGCGACGAGGCGATGCTGCTCAGCACGCTGCCCACGCGGAATCTGCCGGTACGCAACCTCGCGCACCAGCACGTGAAGAAACGAGTACTCCGCCTCGTCGGCCACCGACGAACGCCGCGCGCGCTGGACGAAGTCCTTGCGCTCGAGCGCGTGCAGCTGCACCTCCGCTGCGCGGCGATCCAGGCCGCCGGCGTGTGCCAAAGCGCCGAGCCAGAACACCTTGCCCAGCACCGCAGCGAGCTGCAGCAGGCTCTTCTCGTCGGCCGGCAGCGCGTCCAGGCGCGCGGCGATGATTCCCTGCACCGTCTCGGGCACGGGAAGCTCCTCGGCGTTGCCGCGTTCGGCGAGCATGCGCACGTATTGCTCGGCGTACAGCGGATTGCCGCCTGCGCGAGACAGCAAGACCTGCTGCGCGCCCGCCTCCATCACAGGACGGTCACTGAGGTTGCTGATCAGCTGGGCCGTCTCCTCGTCCGACAGCGGAGCCAGCGACAGCGTGGTCGCGTGTCGTGCGCCGCCACCCCACCCGGGCCTGCGCTCGAACAGCTCAGGCCGCGCGCTGCAGACGATGAGCATCGGCACGCCGCTCGCCCAGTCGATGAGATGCTCGATGAAGTCCAGCAGATTGTCGTCGGCCCAATGCAGATCCTCGAACACCAGCACCAGAGGACTGCGTTCGGCGAGCCCCTCGAAATACCGACGCCAGGCCGTGAACGCCTCCTCACGCCTGTCGCCGCCGGTGTGGACGTCACTGGGGAGCCCGGCCAGTGGTCGGAGGTGACCCTCGATCCATTGCGCATCAGCTGCGTCAGGGATGACTGCCGCGACAGAGCTCTCGAGCTTCTCCCCCGCCTGCTCGGGCGAGTCGGTCTCCAGGATCCCGGCTTGCGCCTTGACCATCTCCCCCAGCGCCCAGAAGGTGACTCCGTCGCCATACGGGAGCGAGCGGCCCTGCCGCCAGAAGATGAGGTCGGGATCCTCGTCGACAACACGGCCGAGCTCGGCCACCAGCCGGCTCTTCCCGATCCCGGGCACGCCCACGACGGTCACCAGCTGCGGTGAGGTGTCGTCGCGCACCCGATACAGCGCCTGCTCGAGGATGCTCAGCTCCCTCTGCCGGCCAACCAGGGCCGCCCGGGTGGCACCCGCCAGGTCGACGCCGAGCCGCGAGCGCGCCTCCACCGCCTCCCATGCCGCCACCGCATCCGTCTTCCCCTTGGCGATCACGGGGTCGGCGGGACGATAGATGATCACCTGCGAGGTCGCCCGGTACGTCGTCTCGCCCACGAGGATGCCGTTGATCGGCGCCGCCGTCTGCAATCGCGACGTGGTGTTGATCACATCCCCCGACGCCATCCCCTCCCCCTGCTTCGGCTGCGCTCCCAGGGCAACCAGCACCTCGCCGGTGTTCACCGCGATCCGCACCTGCAGGGCCGCCTCCTGCTCCGCCACCCAGTCGCGGATCGCCAGCGCCGCCCGCACGGCGCGTTCCGGGTCATCCTCGTGAGCGACCGGCGCGCCGAACAGCGCCATCACGGCGTCGCCGATGAATTTCTCGACGGTGCCGCCGAAGCGCTCCAGCTCGGTCCGCAGGCGGGCGTAGTAGGGGGAGAGGAAGGCACGGACGTCCTCAGGGTCGAGCTGCTCCGAGCGCGTGGTGAAGCCCACCAGGTCGGCGAACAGCACCGTGACCACCTTGCGCTCCTCGCGCGCGGCGACCGCGGTGGTCAGGATCGGAGCGGCGCACTCCGAGCAGAACTTGGCCCCGTCCGGGTTCTCATGTCCGCACGCGGGGCAGGCACTCATCCGCGGAAGCGTACGACGGGGGGGAGCCGCCGGCGGGGCAGCCGATGGCCGCGGCGCTGCGATCGGGCGTCGGGCTGTGGTTTTCACTCGGACAGATACGATCGGTTCTCGTCGGGCTGACTCGAGCGCACCACCGCCGCATGACGAGGTGACACACGACCATGGCCACTGCCGCCGCCCCATTCATCATCGCCTGGCGGCGCTCGCATGACCGGCTGCGCACGCTCGTCGACCCGTCTGACAGCGGTCAGCTCAACCGCCAGTCGTACGCGTCGGAGTGGACGATCGCGCAGGTGCTGTCGCACATCGGGTCGGGGGCTGAGATCTTCAACCTCTTCCTCGACGCGGGCCGCAAACGCGAGGACCCGCCGGGGCGCGAGACGTTCGAACCGATCTGGGAGGTGTGGAACGCGCGCAGCCCGGAGGAACAGGCGGCGCATGCACTGGCGGCTGACCAGGCCGCGCTCGAGCGATTCGAATCCCTCGACACCGCCGAGCAGGAGCGGTTCCACCTCAACCTGTTCGGCGGCGACGTCGACCTGGCGGTGCTGGCGCGGATGCGCCTGAGCGAGCATGCAATCCACACCTGGGATGTCGCGGTGGCGCTGGACCCGGCGGCGACCGTCTCCCCCGACGCCGTCGACCTGCTCGTCGACACCCTCGGCCAGCTCGC
>DATBEL010000036.1:0-2219 GCA_036276135.1 Candidatus Dormiibacterota bacterium | reverse complement strand
GATCGTGGTCGGCAGCGAGTCCGACCTGGCGGTGATGTCCAAGTGCGGCGACGTCCTCGACACGTACGGCGTCGGCTGGGAGATCGGGGTGATGTCGGCGCACCGCGCCGGCGACATCGTGCGCAGCTACGCGCTCCAGGCCCGCGAGCGCGGACTGCGCGTGCTCGTCGCCGGCGCCGGCGCCGCCGCCCACCTGCCCGGCGTGCTCGCCTCGCTGACCACGCTCCCGGTCATCGGCGTGCCCCTCGCGGCCACCCCGCTGAGCGGCTTCGACTCGCTGCTCAGCATCGTGCAGATGCCGCCGGGGATCCCCGTGGCCACCGTCGCCGTCGGCGACATGGGCGCGCGCAACGCCGGCCACCTCGCCGCCCAGATCATCGCGCTGGGCGACGACGACGTCGCCGCCGCTGTCACCGAGCAGCGCGCCAGGATGCGCGAGACGGCGCGGCCCCCGGCGGGCTTCACCGTCGAGGGCTGGGACCGCGACGACGGGAACAGCGCGACATGAGAGAGCGCCGTCACATCTCCTCCGGTTCGCCCTTCGAGAAGCAGATCGGTTTCAGCCGCGCCGTCGCCGTCGACGAGCACGTCGCCGTCTCAGGCACCGCCCCGGTGTGGCCGGACGGCAGCTGCGATCCCGACGCACAGATCCAGGCGAGGCGCTGCCTGGAGATCATCGGCCGCGCCCTGCAGGACGCCGGCTCCTCGCTGGAGCAGGTGGTTCGAACCAGGATGTACCTGGTCGACGCCGCTGACGCCGACGCCGTGGGCCGCGCTCACGCCGAGGTCTTTCGCCACAGCCGCCCGGCGTCGACCATGGTGGTGGTCAGCGCCCTGCTCGACCCGCGCTGGAAGGTGGAGATCGAGGCCGACGCCGAGCCCTGAGCGGCGGCGGCCGGCTACCTCGCGACGACGATGGTCACCTGCCAGCTCTGGCCCGTGGGACGCGTCGAGCTGAGCCGGCTAATGCCCGTCCGCGTGGCCGCGAAGATCCCCGCGGTCACGCCGCGGACCAGGGTCAGCACCCCACTGGGAACCGCCTGCAGCACGGTTCCATCCGATGCGGTGATGGCAGCCCACCTCCCGCTGTCCGCCTCGGCGACCGGCACGCTCAGGAACACGCTGACCCGCTGCCCGACGTGCAGGCAGAAGCTCCCGCCGCTGTCCGCCGGTCCCAGCGAGCCGGCGACGTCGGGGCCGATCGCTGCCGGCAGGGCGACGCAAACCGCGGTGAGCGGCGAGGGGCTCGGTGTCGGCGATGCCATCGTGCCCGCGCCTCCGCCCGGTGCTCCGCCGCATGCGAACAGCGCCAGCGCAGGCAGCGCCACCGCCATCCGCAGCGGCGCTGCCCGCCTCACAGCCGTGAGGTCACCTGCCGAACGTCTCAGGGATACGAAAGGACGCACCCGCCCGCGCCGCTGTTGAAGGCATTGCTCCACAGTGACTGCACCGCGAAGCTCGTCCCGCCCATGGTCACGTTCGCCGAGGCACCCTGCCCGCTGGAGATCCAGGCGCACTTGTCGCCGTTCTCACCGCCCCGGCTGTCGAGCCAGCCGCTGCTGGGGAAGATGTCCGTCTCGGTCTCGGCGAACTCGTGGCCGCCCACGATGGTGATCCCGGCCTTGGCCCCGAGGCCGTTGAAGTTGGCTCCGCAGCTGGCGCCTGCGTCGGTGATGTACGGCATGTTGGTGTAGGCGACGTTCCCGTAGCTGGAGCTGACCGAGCTGTGCCACGCGCAGTACTGGGTGCCGAAGCCGCTGGAGCTGTTGCCGGTGGCGGTGGAGATCACGTACTGGGCCGTGGTGTTCGACAGCGCCGAGGTGTTGCCGAAATATCCCGCCGCCTTGACGGCTTCAGCCGCCAGCTGGCTCTGGGTGGGGCTCGACGGTGCAGCGCCGCTGGAGTCGGACCATGACCCGCCCAGCACTCCCGACGGGTTGGACGCGTGGGTCGCGGTCGCCGGGCAGGTGGTGGTGCCGCTGGCCACGCCCTGGCAGTACTGGGTCACGGAGTTGTTCCAGCTGCTGCCACCGACGGCGCCGAAGAAGCTCTGCTGGAGCGCGGCCTCTTTGGAGGGGTCGTTGTTGGTCCACTGCGAGCCCCAGTACACCAGGTACACCTTGTCGCGGCCGGTCTCGACTCCGACACCGCCGACGCCGCCGTGATAGGAGAGGTTGCTGGTCTTGTGCGATCCCGCCGGATGGGCGGCCTTCACCGAC
>DATBEL010000035.1:0-28270 GCA_036276135.1 Candidatus Dormiibacterota bacterium | reverse complement strand
CCCGGCTTACAGGCCGGCTTGCACGCTCCCCGCCACGGTGCCGGCTCACTCCAATGGCAGGTCCGCCTGGCCCGGCTCCAGCACGGGTGCGTTGGCCAGCTGACGCGCCACCGCCGCGACGGCGAGCTCGTCGACGCGCTCGTTGCCCGGCTCCCCGCTGTGGCCGCGCACGTGCTCGAACACCACACGGCGGTCGACGAGCGCGTCGATGCCCGGGAAGAGGTCGAGGTTGGCCTTGCGCTTCCAGCGGCGCAGCAGCCAGTTGATGACACCGAGGCTGTCGGTGCGCACCACGATCCGCCAGTCGGGGTCCTCCCCGATGCGCGCCCTCACCGCGCGCAGCCCCTCGCGCACCGCCTTGAGCTCCTCGCGGTTGTTGGTGGTCATGGGCGCAGCGCCCGCCGCCTCCTCGATCGACCCGTCGGGCCACTCGACGCGATACGCCCAGGCCCCGGCGCCGGGATTGCCCGAGCACGCTCCGTCGGTGTAGACGACGACGCTGCGACTCACGACACCACGATGCGATCACAACCCGGGCACTGGGCGGGCTCGTCAGCCAGCCGGATGCGCCGCACCTCGGAGTTCGCGAAGGGGATATGGCAGCCGCCGCAGCTGTCGGCGGTGATGCGCACCACCGCGGGCTGCACCCGACGGCTGAGCCGGGCGTACAGCGAGGCGTCGGCTGCGGCCAGTCCGGGGAGGAGCTCGGCGCGCTCGCGCTCGTGCGTTGTGATCGCAGCGCGCAGCGCCGCCACTCTCTCCAACAGCTCGCCCGCGCGGTCGGAGCGCTCCTGCTCGAGGTCGACGATCGCGGCGTTGGCGTCGCGCTCCGCCCCCGCGGCCGCTTCGGCGCTCTGCATCAGCTCGAGCAGGCGGTCGTCCTCGGTGGTGATGCGCGCGCGCAGCGCGGCCAGCTCGTTCTGCATGACCAGCAGCTCCTGGGGATTGCGCACCGAGCCGTCGTAGAGGTGACGGTCGAGCTCCCGCGCGCGCCGGCGCAGGCCATCGACCTGCTGCTCGGCGGTGGCGAGCTCGGCGTCGGCGGCAGCCTGCCGGCGGCGCACGCGGCGCGCGTCGCGGCGGCGTCGTTCCAGCTCGGGGTCGCCGGCGATCTCCGCCTCGGTGTCGCGCAGCCGGGTGGAGTCGTGCGCCAACCGTGCGTCGATCTCCTGGAGGCGAAGCAGGTCGCCGCCGCGACTCACCCTGCCGCCTGCGAGGTGGCGACCAGGCGGCGGAGCGCCTCCCGCGCGGCCCCGGAATCGATGGCGGCGCGGGCGCGCTCGATGCCGTCGGCCATCCCCTCGGCAGCGTCCGCGGCGACGATCGCCGCAGCCGCGTTGAGCAGCACCACGTCACGAGCAGGGCCCTGCTCACCGTCGAGCACGGCGACGATGACCCTGGCATTGGTGGTGGCGTCGCCGCCCGCGAAGGCCGAGCTCGGCGCGACGCGCAGCCCGAGCGACTGCGGGTCGATCTCGATGTCGCGCACACCGTCCTCCGTGACCTCGTGCCCGTACGCGACACCGTCGAGTCCCAGCTCATCCATGCCGTCAGGTCCGCTGAACACCAGCGCGTGGACATGTCCGAGTTGATGCAGCACACCGGCCATCGCGGCCACCGGGGCGTTGCCCGCCACGCCCAGCGACTGGTGACGGACCCGCGCGGGGTTGGCCAGGGGGCCGAGGATGTTGAAGACGGTGCGGATGCCCAGCTCGCGCCGCACCGCCGCGGCGTGGCGCATGGCGGGGTGGAAGGCGGGCGCGAAGATGAAGCCGATGCCCGCATCCTCGACGCAGCGGCGCACGCCGGTCGCGTCGACGGGGACGCGGACGCCGAGCTCCTCGAGCACGTCGGCGCTGCCGCAGCGCGACGATTGCGCACGATTGCCGTGCTTGGCGACGCGGCAGCCCGCGCCCGCCGCCACCAGCGCGGCGGCCGTCGAGATGTTGAAGGTGTTGCTGTTGTCACCGCCGGTGCCGCAGGTGTCGACCGCGCCGGGGTCGAGGTCGACCACGGTGGCGTGGTCGCGCATCGACATCACCATGCCGGTCAGCTCGTCGACGGACTCACCCTTGGTGCGCAGTGCGGCGAGGAGGGCGCCGATCTGAGCGGGGGTCGCCGAGCCATCCATGACCAGGTCCATCACCGCGCACGCGGTGACCACGTCCAGCGATTCGCCGCGGACGATCGAATCCAGCGCCGCGCGCATCAGCCCCTCGGTCACGTGGCCGCGACGGTAGCATCCGCGGGCCCGGCATATACTCGCCGCGCCCATGACCGCGCGCACCCTGGCCCCCTTCGACCCGGAGCTGGTGCGTCCATGGACGCTCGGAACCGGGCGCCGTGGGGTGCTCCTGCTCCACGGGTTCGCCGGCACCCCGCCGGAGCTGCGCCGTCTCGGTGAGCACCTCGCCGCCAACGGCTACCGCTGCCGGGCGCCAGTTCTCGCCGGCCACGGCACCACCCCCAACGACCTCGGAGCGTCGTCGTACACCGACTGGATGACCTCCGCGCAGCGGGAGCTCGACATTCTCGCGGCGGAATGCGACGAGGTGATGGTCGCCGGCCAGTCGATGGGCGGCACCCTGGCGCTCCACCTGGCGGCGACCGACCTGCGCGTCGCGGCGGTGGCCACGCTCGCCGCCGCCATCTGGCTGACCGGGCTGGCGGTGCGGGTCGTGCCGGTCGCCCGTCACGTGGTGCGCTGGCACCAGGCCGGCGATGACATCGACCTCTACGACCCGGCCGGCGTGGAGGAGCTGTACTCACACGGCCGCCGCCCGATGTCGTCCATCCACCAGTTCACGCGACTCATCGGCCACGTCCGCGACGAGCTCGCTGCCATCCGCGCCCCGGTGCTGCTGATGCACGGTGGACGTGACCGCACCATCCACCCCGACAACGCAGTGGAGATCGAGCGGCGGCTGGTGTGCAGCGCCGACGTGGCCCGGGTCACCTTCCCGCGCAGCGGTCACGGCATGAGCGTCGACATCGACCGCGATCAGATCAACGCCGCCGTCCTCGCCTGGTTCGACTCCCATTCGACGCTGGGCGCGGCGAAGGTGGTGGCCGCCGGCACCGGCGCGTCGACGAGCTAACCGCCGAGCTCCTCGAGCAGCCTGCGCGCCACCTCGGGATCGAGGACGGGGTTGGGCGGCGGGCCCTCGTCGATCGGTTGATGGCGCCGCGATCTCCCCGTGTTGGCGGCTCGCCGGTCGGTGTCACTGCGCGTCGAGCCGGCCGCGGTGCTCCCGCACGAGGCGCAGCGCAGCATCACCGTGCTGCTTCCAGCGCCCGCGTACTCGCGATGCGAGACCCGCATTTCGCCACCGCACTGCGCGCACCGTTGCGACGGTGGCCGATCTCGGCCCCCCAATTGAACATCGCGTTGCAGGACCTCAGACCTCCTTCACGCAGATTTACCGAGGCTTGGTCACAGCGTGACCGCCGCCCGAGCATGGCAAGCGTACGTTTCCACCACGGCCGACGGCACCGGGTCACGCCCCCGGGCCATGCCGCACCACGGAGCAGAGGCCAGACATGCCACCCGCCGAGCTGCAACGCCTGGCCGACGCCAGCGAGGACGACGCTGCCGGCCGGTACATTCGCCAGCAGGTCATGGCCGTTGTCATCGAGGATGCCGTCCGCCGCGCCGACTCCATGTGGCGGCTCGAGGCCAACCTCCGCCTCGCGATGAGGCCCCGCGCCGCCTGACCGCCCGCTCTGGCGGCGTCACGTAGAGTGACCCCATGGCCGACCTCGAGACCCTGCTGCGCAGCGCTGTCGACAGGTTGGACGCCACCCACGTCGACGCGCCGCCCGCGACCCGTCGAACCGCCGGGGTCCTGTTGCTGTTCGACACCAGCCACCCGCGCCTGCCGCTGCTCTTCATCGAGCGCACGGCGCATCTCCGTCACCACGCCGGCCAGATCGGCTTCCCGGGAGGCGGCAGTGAGCCGGGCGATGCCGACATCGTCGCCACCGCGCTCCGCGAGGCCGGCGAGGAGGCCGCGATCCCCAGCGACGCCGTGGAGGTGATCGGCCTGTTGCCGCCATTCCTGACGGCAACATCGGACAACTGGCTCACCCCGGTGGTTGGCGTCCACGATCGCGACATCGCCATGAACCCCGATCCCTTCGAGGTGGCTCGACTCTTCCACGTCGATCTCCAGGACCTCATCGATGCTCCGCACACCGTGCGCACCCTCACCCACGAGGGCCAGGCCCGCGACGTGCACTTCTACGAGGTGGGCGGCGACGTCATCTGGGGAGTGACGGCGGCGATCCTCGCCGAGCTGATCGGGCGATTCCCCGCATCCGTCGGCGCGCCCGGCCGTCAGCGGTAACGCGGATGCACGACGAAGGGGTTTGACCCCATCTCCTCACCGATGGTGGTGCGTGAGCCGTGGCCGGGATACACGATGGTGGCGGGTGGCAGGGTGTAGAGCCGCTCCTCGATGCTGACCAGGAGCTGCGGCCAGTCGCCCCCGGGCAGGTCGGCGCGGCCGACCCCGCGGCGAAAGAGCGTGTCACCACTGAGCAGGTCACGTCCGGCGACGAAGCACACCGAACCGCGGGTGTGTCCCGGGGTGTGCAGCACCCCCAGCTCGATGCCGTGCCACGAGATCACCTGGCCGTCGACGAGGTCCTCATCGATCACCACGCCGGGAAGGTCGGCGGGGATGCCCGGCAGGAATCGCACGCTCACCAGCTGCTCACGGTCGTCGGGGTGCAGCGCGACCGGGCAGCGGTGCGCGGCCACCATCGCCGGAACCCCGTTGACGTGGTCGCCGTGGCCGTGGGTGAGGAGGACCCGCTCGCATCGCCAGCCCTGATCCTCCAGCAGATGCAGCGTGTGCGGGTGCTGCAACCCCGGGTCGACGACAAGGGCGGCGTCGCTGTCCCGCCGGTGCAGCACGTAGCAGTTCTGGTCGTACGTGGGATCCACCACGACGTGGAGGTCGAGGAGGTCGCCGAGCGGCTCGCCCATCAGGCGGTGATGGTCGGGGGTCGCACGTCCTCGTCGCGCAGCGGCAGCATGAACCCGGCGCCGCGCGGTTCGCGACGCTCGGCCGGCGCGTCGATCAGGGCACGGGCCAGCACCTCGCCAACGTTGTCGACGGGCACCACCTCGACCGTCTCGAGCACGTCGGCGGGGATCTCGTCGAGATCGCGCATGTTCTTGCGGGGCATGATGAACGTGGTCAACCCCGAGCGATGGGCGGCGAGGAGCTTGTCCTTGACGCCACCGATGGGCAGAACGTGGCCACGCAACGTCACCTCACCGGTCATGGCGACATCGCGCCGCGCCCTGCGCCCGGACGCGACGCTGACCATCGCGGTGACCATGGTGACGCCGGCGGAGGGACCGTCCTTGGGGATCGCCCCGGCGGGCACGTGGATGTGCAGGGCGTGGGTGTCGAAGAAGTCGCGCGGTGCGCCGTACTCGACGGCATGCACGCGCGCCCAGGAGAGGGCTGCCTTGGCGGACTCCTCCATGACGTTGCCGAGCTGCCCGGTCAGCGACAGGTCGGGGTCGGCCACCACCGCCAGCGCCTCGACTGTGACGATGTCGCCGCCCACGTCGCTGACCACCACCCCGGTGACGGCGCCGACCTCGTCCTCCTCCTGTGCCTCGCCATAGTCGTAGCGCTGCGGGCCGAGAAACTCGCTGAGCTGGGCCGGTTCGACGACGACGCGCTCTGCGCCCGCCGCCAGCCGCCGCGGCACCTTGCGGGCGATGTCGGCGATGGTGCGGTCGAGCTGGCGCACCCCCGCTTCGCGCGTGTAGCCGCGCAGGATCGCCACCAGGGTGTCGTGGCCGATCGACAGCTCTCCGTCATCGAGCCCGTGCTGCTCGAGCTGGCGTGGCAGCAGGTGGCCTTCGGCGATCCCCAGCTTCTCGACCTCGGTGTATCCGCTGATGCGGATCAGCTCCATGCGGTCGCGCAGCGCCGGACCGATCGTCTCGACCATGTTGGCCGTGGTGATGAAGAGCACATGGGAGAGGTCGTAGGGGACCTCGAGGTAGTGGTCGCTGAACTCGCGGTTCTGTTCGGGATCGAGCACCTCGAGCAGCGCCGCCGACGGATCACCGCGGAAGTCGGTGCCAACCTTGTCAATTTCATCGAGCATGATCACCGGGTTGACGCTGCCGGCCTGCTTCATCGACTGGATGATCCGTCCGGGCAGGGCGCCGATGTAGGTGCGGCGGTGACCGCGGATCTCGGCCTCGTCGCGAATGCCGCCGAGGGAAAGGCGCACGAAGCGTCGGTCCATGGCGCGGGCGATGCTGCGGCCGAGCGAGGTCTTGCCCACCCCGGGGGGCCCGACCAGGCAGAGGATGGGCGTCTGCAGCACCCACGGCGGGCGGGTGCTGTCGCGCACCCCGGACGGCGGCGACTCGGCGTCGGTATCGCCGCCGCCCCCGTCGTGCGCGGCAACCTCGGCGGCAGCCGCGGCCGTCGCCTCAGCACGCCGCTGCGCGCGGTCGCGCACCGCCATCCATTCGAGGATGCGGTCCTTGACCTTGGCGAGACCGTAGTGGTCCGCGTCGAGGATGGCGGCGGCCCTCTCGATGTCGATGTCGACGTGCGGCGGCTCGCCCCAGGGAAGGTCGAGCAGCCAGTCGACCCAGGTGCGCACCATGCCCATCTCAGGCGACGCGCTGGGGATGTGTTCGAGGCGCGACACCTCTTTGAGCGCGCGGGCCTTGACGGCCGGGGACATCCCGAGGGCCTCGATGCGTGCGGCGAGGTCCTCGCCGTCGTCGCCTTCACCCTCGAGGTCGGCGAGCTCCTTGCGCACCGCTCGCAGCTGCTCGCGGAGGATGTGCTCGCGCTGTGACTTGTTGATGGTCCTGGTGACGTCCTCGTGGATGCGGGTGCGCATCGACGCCACCTCGACCTGGCGGCCGAGCAACGGCGCCAGGCGGCGGAGGCGTTCGACCGCGTCGAGCGTCTGGAGCAGCTCCACCCGCTCGTCGACCGTCAGGTCGGGCGCGGCCGAGGCGATGTCCGCAACCCGCGAGGGGCCACCCGCACGGGCCATCGCTGCGGCGACCTCGGGGGCGACCTGCCCGCCCGCGGTGACGTACTCGGCGAAGAGCTGACGCACGCTTCCCGCCAGGGCGTCGGCCTCCGTCCCGGTGAGGTCGTGCTCGTCGACGGCGCCGTACGTCGCCGACCAGTGATCGCCGTCCTCCTCGAACGACTGCAGTCGCACCCGGTGCTGTCCCTCGACCAGCGCGTGCGCCCCGGCCCCGGGGATGAGTCGCAGAGCCCCGACGGTGGCGACGACGGCGACCTCGTGGAGGTCGGCAAAACCGACGTCGTCCGGTTGCGCGTCGCGCTGCACGGCGAGGATGACGCGCCCATCGGCGTTGACGGCCGCCTGGAGACCGGCGACCGAGCGCCGTCGCCCCGCCGCCAGCGGCGCCAGCTGGTGGGGGAAGACGACGTTGTCCCGCAGCGGCACCACCGGGAGCCGTTCGGTCGCCGATTCCCCAGGCGGGGCAGCCACGACCTCATCCTCGACCATTCGGCGAGCATAACCCCGGTCCGGCGAGACGACCGGCGCTCACGCCGGATCCGACACCTCCCAATCGCGCTCGAAGGCGTCGCCGAAGTAGTCGGCGGCGGCGGGATGATCGATGCGCAGGCCGCACTCGATCGCGGTGCCGAGTCCCGCCGCGCTCCAATTCGACGATGTGACCAGGGCGCAGGAGTCCACGACCAATCCCTTGGCGTGCCCGGTGGTGCAGCGCGCCGGGTTCATCACCCGAGCCGGGAGGTGGCGCTCACGAAGCGTGGCGGCATCCCCGCCGGCGGGCTCCGCTCCGAGCAGCACACGGACATCGAGGCCTTGGCGCCGGGCCTCGGCGAGACGCTCGAGCAGCGGTCGCACCTCGTGGGCCCATGTGTGCATGTAGGGCACCACCACAAAGCAGCGCTTGCCGGCGCGCTCCAGCAGTGCCTCGATGTCCAGCCGCACCGCCCGGGCCTCGACGGCGAGGTGAAGGCGTCGGGGGCCGACCTCCACCTCGAGCGGCGCCACGCTCGGGCGCGGAGCTCCGACCGGCGGGGCCTCGGCCGCCGGTTCGACCGCCCACAGCGGCGGCGGCGGGGTGGCATCGCGCCACACCGCGCCGATGCGCGATCGTGCCGTCGACGCCAGGGTGGCGGCGCCGTCGACGAACGCCCACCACTCGCGCGTGCCCGCCTGGGGTGGGGCCTCCGGCGGCAGGCGCCCGTGGCGGTCGGCGGGCGCGTCGCGCTCGATGAGGTTGCCAGTGCCCACCGCGACTCGGTCCGCGTCGGCGACCAGAAGCTTCCAGTGAGCGTCGCGCGCGCCCTCGTGGCGGCGCAGCCGGCAGGGCACGACGGTGCCGCGCGCGGCCGCCGCCCGGAGCTCCTCGAGGCAGCCGCGGTTGGCGCCGCCGTGGCCGTCGAGCAGCAGCCGCAGCTTGACCCCGCGCTCCACCGCGCGGGGGAACGCCCACGCGTAGGCGGGCCCCGCCTCGTACACCGCGACGTCCAGCCGGGTGGTCGCCGAAGCCAGGAACCGATGGAGAAGGGTCCCTGCCGAGTCCGGTCCGAGGGCGCAGGTGAGCGCGGTCACGGGCGCCCGATGCTGAGGACGCTGGCGAGCATGCGCGGGCCACAATAGGCGTCATCGACCCCATTGAGGCCTCCCCGTGGCCCGAAGCGTCCCCATCCGCGGCGGCCTCTGACACAGATCAGCCCGCTCAACCGTCGGACAGCGCACCTCCCCCTCCACCGCCCCAGCCGCTCGCGGCCCCGCGTCGGCGCTGGCGCGGCGCGGTGGCCATGCTGCTGGTGGGGCTCATCGTCGGCGGCGGCGTCGCCTACGCCGCCACCCGCGGCGCCGCCGGATCGGGGACGGCCGAGGTGCGGGTCAACGGCAGCCCCGTCACCAGCGGCACCGTCGCCACCGTCGCGGTCGCCAAACAGCTGGCCCCGGCGGTCGGGACCATCATCGCCACCCAGTCCTCCACGACGGACCTCGGCAGCGGCTTCGTGATCACGCACGACGCCTCGGTCAGCTACCTGGTGACCAACAACCACGTCGTCAGCGGCGCCGTCGGCCTCCACGTGGTCATGCCCGATGGCCAGGAGTTCGTCGCCAAGCTGGTCGGCAGGGACAGCCTCGACGACCTCGCCGTGGTGAGCGTCCCGAGCACGACGCTGCCGGAGGCGACGTTCGGCACCTCGGCCAACCTGACCGTGGGGCAGCCGGTTGTCGCCATCGGGTCGCCACTCGGCAACCAGGGCTCGGTGACCGCCGGCGTGATCAGCGCGCTGCATCGCACCATCAGCGCCAGCGGCGGGTCGTCGTCAGAGACGCTCGAGGACGTCCTCCAGACCGACGCATCGATCAACCCGGGAAACAGCGGTGGTCCGTTGTCCGACATGGCCGGCGATGTTGTCGGGGTCAACGTCGCCACCGCCGGCAACGCCAACAACATCGGCTACAGCATCCCCGCAGACCTCGCCCGCTACGTCGCCGAGACGCTCATCAACCACCGGACGGTGCAGCATCCCTTCCTTGGCGTCTCCTACCTCGACAGCATCGACGCCATCGAAGCCGGCTCGGGGTTCTCCGGTCCCGGCGTGTTCGTCAAGGGTGTGACCGCGGGAACCCCGGCGGCGGCCGCGGGCTTCAAGGCGGGCGACATCCTCGTCGCCATCGACGGCGTCGACATCGACAACGGGCAGACGCTCGGCGGCCTCATCCAGGCGAAGAAGGTGGGCCAGGTGATCTCGTGCAAGGTGCGCCGTGGCAGACAGACGATCACGCTGCACGCCATCCTCGAGGAGCGCCCGAGCAGCGCCTGACGGCCGGGCTCAGCGCGGCCGGCGCGGCCGCACCGTCGCCGGCGCGCGCGAGCGCCGCGTGCTCCAGGCGGGCCGCCGGTCGACGAACTCATACAGCGCCGCGGGGCGCCCCGGTCCGCTCTTGACGACGGCTCCCGTGGTGCGCACCAGGCCGGATTGCTCGAGGCCGCGGCGGAAGTTCGACGGCTCGTAGGTGACGCCGCTGATGGCCTCGTACACGCGCCGCGCCTGCGGCATGGTGAACCGCTCGGGCAGCAGCCCGACCGCGATGTTCGACCACCACACCTTGCCGCGCAGGCGCTCGACGCCGTCGGCGATGACCTCGGCGTGGTCGAACGCCAGCGGCGGCAGCTCATCGACGGCGAACCAGCGCGCCGCGGACTCGTGCTCGCGCAGCACGGCGGCGTCGATGAGGCCGAGGTAGGCGACCGACGGGATCCAGCCGCGCGGGTCGCGTTTGGGGTCGCCGTACGTCTGCAGCTGCTCCATGTAGACCGCGCCGACGCCGGTCTTCTCGGTGAGCTTGCGCTGCGCTGTCTCCTCGGGTCGCTCGTCGCCACTCATGAAGCCGCCCGGCAGCGACCACATCCCGGCGTGCGGCTCCTCCTCGCGTCGCACCAGCAGCACGTGCAGGCGTCCTGACACAGGCGCGAGCACGACCGGCAGTGCCGTCAGCCCGGCGGGAGCCGCGAAGCCGGCCCCGTTGACGGCGCGAAGTGGTTCGTGCATGGGTGCGTCAACGTAGCAGCACCCCGCCCGGACGGTGTCACGGCCGCGTTGCGCCGGCGTTGGGGGACGGCAGAACGTGAAACCCTCGTGACGCGTTTGCCACGAATCTCCTTTCGGGCGGATCTACGCTGGCCGCAGTGAGTCAGTCCGCTCCCACCAGCTTCCGTCCCCTCGGCATGCCGCGCTCGCCACGGCGCACGTTCCTCGCGCCCGCCGCAGTGCGTCTCGCCCAGGTCTGCCTGGTGTTCCGTGTCGCCGTCGTCGCCGGCCTGCTGCTCACCGCCGGGCTCACCGCGCCGGTCACCTCGCTGCGGCTGCCCGGCTCGCACACCGTGCTCCTCCC
The DNA here is from genome assembly GCA_036276135.1 of Candidatus Dormiibacterota bacterium. GTDB lineage: Bacteria > Chloroflexota > Dormibacteria > Aeolococcales > Aeolococcaceae > Aeolococcus. The sequence goes on along the minus strand of DATBEL010000035.1, from coordinate 17,341 downwards.
GGGTGGCGCGCTGTGGACCGCCCTCGCCGTCTGGGTGCTCGCCGGCTCGCTCCTCGAGACCGTGCTCGTGCTACGGCTGGGAACGCTCCGGACCGGCAGCCGCCGTCTGATCCTGGTCGCCGAGTCCGTGGTGATCGTCGGCACCGGCATGTACGCCGCCGCCGGCGTCAAGGTGGCGGTGGTGCCGCTGATCGCCTCGATCGCGGCCGTCGTCCTCCTCCGTCTCGACCACGTGCGCCACTCGTTCAATCGTGCGCGCGCCGAGCGGCGCCTGGTTGGACATCGGGTCCCGTCGTCCCTGTACGCCGGGTACGCCTTCACCGAGACGGCCGTCCCCGCGCCCCATCAGCAGGTGGGCTACCGGCTGGGCATCGACTGCCCCAGCGGTGACGAGGACGACATGGGGATGTCGACGGCATAACCGACGGCAGGCTCGACGTGGCCGGCGGTGGTGAAGCTTCCCTCCGCGAAGGCGACGCAGCCGCGAGCCTCGTAGAACCTGCGCGCGTCGGCGCGGGCCAGGGTCCACACCTCCATGCGTGTACAGCCGCGGAGGCGGAACTCGTCGAGCGCATGTGCCCACAGGGCCAGGCCCACCCCCCGTCCCTGCTCCTCGGGCCGCACGTACAACGCCGCCAGCTCGGCGTCTCCGCTGCGCAGGAACCCCAGCGAGGCGAGCCCGATGAGGCGACCGTCTCGCCGAGCGGCGAGGGTGCCGGCCGGGGCCAGCCGCGACGCCACCCAGCTGCCCTCGCCCTCGAGGTCGCCGCTGAAAACGCCGTCGATCTCGGTGCGGGTGAAGATGTGGGCGTACGCCGCGCGCCACGCGGCGCGGATGACATCGATGCGCGCCTCCCGCTCGGAGGCGCTCTCCGTCCAGTCGATGGTGACCGCGCTCAAGGGCGGGTCGCCACCTCCTGCCCGGTGACGACCAGCTCGATCGAGCGCGCCATCGCGGCGGTGAACTGGCGGCGCTCAAGGGCATCGGTGGCGGCGTCCACGGCCACGCCGGTGCGGCGACGCTCGATCCAGGGCGGCACGCCCATGCCGATCAGGTCCGCATCGACCCGGGCGCTGACCTCGCTGTCGTCGTGCTCGTCGACCTCGACCGAGACCCGGTTGACCACCGACGCGTCGTCGAGGATCTTCCACGCCTTGGCCCACCGCCGGGGGCCGCCGCCGGGGGTCAGAAGCAGCCGGACCGGGTCGATGACCACGGCGGCGTTGTCGTTCGGCGCGACGCGGTGGAGCACTTCCCGGATGGAGCTGTCCAACTCCCTCCCCATCCAGCCGACCAGCGATGGGGCGCGGTTGTCGAGGTCGGGCAACCCGGCGACCGCCTCGGCGCCGTCGAGCGCGATCAGCGTCGATGCGTGCCGTCGGCAGAAGGGCAACCCACCCACCGACACGGCGTGCTCCGTGCACCAGGCGGTTGGACAGCTGCGGCTCCGCTTGTCGACGTAGCTGCACGGCATCGCGTCGCGGCGCCGGCACCCGGCGAGACGGCAGCGGTCCCCTCCGGCCGCGGTCGGTGACAGGGCTGTCGCCGCGCGTTTCAGTCGATCCAACACGGGCACCTCTTCACCTGAGTGTATTCAACCATGCCGGGGCGCTCCGGTCAGCGCTGCCGCCGTGCCCAGGGTCACGTAGACGCTCACCGCAATGGTGCGTGTTCCGCGCTGCCGCCGTCATCGCCGGACGCGGTCGTCGGTGGCCCACGCATCTCCATCGGCAGTTGCGTCGGCGCCGCACGCGACGCGATGAGGTCGGCGACGACTCCCGTCCAGCCGGTCTGGTGGGATGCACCCAGACCCGCGCCGGTGTCGCCGTGGAAGTACTCATGAAACGGGATCTGGCTGTGCCAGGCAGGATCGGTCTGCAGGCGCTGGTCAGCGCCGAACACCGGTCTGTTGCCGTCGGCGCGTTGCGTGAAGAGCGAGACCAGCCGCGCCGAGATCCCTGCCGCCACCTCGCCGACGCTGTGGAGCTGGCCACTCCCGGTGGGGAACTCGACGGTGAACTCGTCGCCGACAAACAGGTGGTACCGGCGCAATGCCTCGATGACGAGGTGGTTGATGGGGAACCAGACGGGCCCACGCCAGTTGGAGTTGCCCCCGAAGAGGTTCGACGTCGACTCACCGGGCTCGTAGTCGAGTCGCGCGGTCATGCCGCCGACCTCGATCTCCAGGGGATGGTCGAGGTGGTAGCGCGACAACGCGCGCAGCCCATGCGGCGAGAGGAACTCGTTCTCGTCGAGGATGCGCGTCAGCATGCGCCGCAGACGCACCGGGTCAACCGGGCTCAACAGCCGGCGGCTCTGCACGGAGTCGACCTCGACATGGGCGATGACCCGGCCGAACTGGGGCTTGTTGCGCAGGAACCAGTCCATCCGGCGCACGAAGGCGGGCAGCTGCGACCTCACCTCGGGCTCCATGACGGTGACCGCGCACATCGCGATCAGGCCGACGATGGAGTGGGCCCGGATGGGGAACTGGCTGCTGTCCGCGGCGCGCACCACGTCGTAGTACCAGCCATCTTCCTCATCCCACAGCCCCTGGACGTCCATGGCGCTGGCGATCAGCGCGAAGTGCTCGAAGAACTTGGTGGCGACGTCCTCATAGGTGTTGTCGTGGCGGGCCAGGACCATCGCCATCTCCAGCAGGTTCAGGCAGTACATCGCCATCCAGGCGGTTCCGTCCGACTGCTCGAGAGATCCGGCCTCGGGGGGAAGGGTGGACCGGTTGAACGGGCCGATGTTGTCCAGCCCCAGGAAGCCGCCCTCGAAGATGTTGTTGCCCTCAGTGTCCTTGCGGTTCACCCACCAGGTGAAGTTGATGAGCAGCTTGTGGAACACGCGCTCAAGGAAGTCGAGGTCGCGCGCGCCGTCGATCTCGAACACACGCAGTGCCGCCCACGCGTGCACCGGCGGGTTGACGTCGTCGAACGACCACTCGTATGCCGGCAGCTGCCCGTTGGGATGCGTGTACCACTCCCGGAGCAGCAGGATCAGCTGGCGCTTGGCAAACTCGGCGTCGACGTGCGCCAGGGCGACGCAGTGGAAACCGAGGTCCCATGCGGCGAACCACGGGTACTCCCACGGGTCGGGCATGGAGATGACATCCAGCGCGTCGAAGTGTCGCCAACCGCCATTGCGAATCGCGCCGCGGCCCGGCGGCGGCGGCGGTTGCGCCGGATCGCCGTCGAGCCAGTTGCAGACGTCGTAGTGATAGAACTGCTTGCCCCAGAGCATGCCGGCGAACGCCTGGCGCATCACCATGGCCTCGTCAGCGCCGGCGTCGGGAGGAGTCAGCGCCGCGTAGAACTCGTCGGCCTCGGCTCGGCGGGCGGCGATGAGCACGTCCGCGCCGTCCGTCGAGGTCGCCGAGTCGGACAGCCGCAGCGTCACCGTCGCCGACTGGCCCGGTGCGACGGTGAGCACGTGGTGGAACGCGGCCTTGGTCCCCACCTGCGCGGGGTTCACCGTCGCCGCACCGTGAACGACATGGTCGTTGATGCCGTCCTTGGGGAAAGCGGGCCCGGCGCAGTCCCACAGCAGTTGCGTGTTGCTGTCGTTGTCGCAGACCAGCACGGGCGCGGCGGTCGCGGAGGTGAGCCGGCGCATGCCCAGCGTCGGGTCCTCGGCGACGATGGCCCCATCGTCGACGTGGATGCGCGGACGTGGCGTCCCGACCTGCCACGACCAGGTGTTGCGGAACCACAGGGTGGGCAGGACATGCAACGTCGCCGGATCGGGGCCGGCGTTGCGCGCGGTGATCCGCACCACCATGTCCTCGGTGCTCGCCTTGGCGTACTCAGCGGTGATCTGCCAGTAGCGGTCGTCGTCGAAGATGCCGGTGTCGAGCAGCTCGTACTCCGGCTGGTCACGGCCGCGGCGGGCGTTCTCGTCGACCAGCCGGTCGTAGGGGAACGCTGCCTGGGGGTAGTGGTAGCGCCAGCGCATCCATGAGTGCGTGGGCGTCGAGTCGAGGAACCACCAGTAGTCCTTGACATCCTCGCCATGGTTGCCCTGCGCGTTGGTGAGTCCGAAGGCGCGCTCCTTGAGCGTCGCGTCCTGCCCGTTCCAGAACGCCAGCGCAAGACAGAGGCGCTGGTCGATGTCGCAGATGCCGCCGAGCCCGTCCTCGTTCCATCGATACGCGCGGGAGCGCGAGTGCTCGTACGGGAAGCAGTTCCAGGCGTCGCCGCCGGCGCTGTAGTCCTCGCGGACGGTGCCCCAGGCGCGCTCGCTGAGGTACGGCCCCCAGCGCCGCCACCGCACCGCTCCGCGATCCGCGTCCGCGAGGCGGCGACCCTCGGCGGTCGCGGCGGTGGCGGAGCTCACCCGCGGCAGTCTACCGGTGGTCTGTGCGAGCCCATCGCCACGGCACCGCAGAGTCGCGGCGGATGGCTCCGCGTGCTTCGAGGAGCACCAGGTGGGCGAGGGTCTCCCCCACCGCGGCGCGACGCATGTGGCCGCGCACCTCGTCCCACGGGCGCGACCACGGCAGCCGGCGGGTCGTCTCCCAACAGGTGGCCCCGGGATGGTCGGCGATCGCCTGCGCCACGACGCCAAGCCGTTTGGCGTGGTGGTCGAGCAGCTCATCCACGCGCGCGGCCAGCGGCACGAACCGCCACTCGTGCGCCGGCAGCACCTCGTCGACGTCCAGATCGCGCACGGCGCGCAGCGAGTCGAGGAAGTCGGCCAGCGGGTTGCCCGGCTGCTGCGCGTGCACGGAGATGTTGGGACTGATCCTGGGCAGCACGTGGTCGCCGCTGAGCAACACCCGCCGGTCGCGGTCGTGGAAGCACACGTGGCCGGGCGAGTGTCCCGGCGTATGCAGCGGCACCATGTCCCAGCCGCGCAGGCTGAGCCGTTTGCCATGCTCGAGAAGCACGTCGGGCTCGGCCTGGCTGACGAACTCGCGCACACCCATCGACGCTTCACTGAGCTCGGCGACGACGTCGGCGGGGACGCCGCAGCTGGTCAGCAGGCCGCGCATCTGGGCGACGACGGCGTCGACGCCGGCGCCGTACCGGCCCGGAAGCAGCGCAGCGTCCGCGGGGTGCAGCGCCACCCACGCGCCGCTGGCCTCGCGCAGCCGCCCGGCCAGCCCGTAGTGGTCGGGGTGGATGTGGGTGATCAGCGCGGCGCGCACGTCGCCGACGGCGTACCCGGCCACGGCCAGGCCCTCGACCAGCGCGGTCCATGCCACCTCGGTGTTCCAGCCGGTGTCGACGACGGCGACGCCGTCATCGAGCTCGAGCAGATGGACGATGACGTAGCGCAGAGGGTTGTTGGGGATGGGCACCGGCACCGACCAGAGCTGGGGACGCACCCGTTCGACGGCGGGCAGGACGCCATCGCGCCATGCCTGGCGTTGCGCCGTGCCTGTGATCTCGACGGCGGTCACGAGGCGGGATCGTATGCCACTCGGTATTGAACAGCGCTGACGGGGACGCCCCCGCCGGGTAAGGTGGTCAGCGTGGACACTCCCTCCCCGCTGGCAGTTGCAGTCGATGAGGCCGGCGATGCGGCGCGCGCGGCGGTTGCCTTCGTCAAGCCGCGCCTGCGCGGCGTCCTGCACGAGTTCGCCTTCCCGCTCTCCCTGTTCGCCGGCGCCTGGGCGATCGTGCACGCGCCCGCCGCGGGGGGTGCGCGGACCTCGACGGCGATCTACGCCGCGACCCTGAGCGCCTGTCTCGGCGTCAGCGCGCTGTACCACCGCGGCCACTGGTCGGTGTCGGTGCGGCGCTGGCTGCGCCGCCTCGACCACGCCACCATCTTCATGCTGGTCGCCGGTACCTTCACCCCGATCGCCGTCATCGCGCTCACCGGCTGGCTGAGCGTCGCCACGCTCGTCGTGGTATGGGGCGGCGCCATCCTCGGCAGCCTGCTCAACCTCTTCTGGATCGACGCCCCCGTGGTGGTCGAGGTGGGGCCGTACATCGCCATCGGCGGCTTCGGCATCGTCATCATGCCCCGGCTGCTGAGCAACGTCGGGCCCGTCGGCGTCGGCCTGCTCGCCCTCGGCGGCGCCGTCTACATCGCCGGCGCGATCATCTACGCGCGCAAGCGGCCCGATCCGTGGCCACACACGTTCGGCTTCCATGAGATCTTCCACTCGCTGGTCATCGCCGCCGCCGTGCTGCAGTGGCTGGTGATCACACACTGGGTCACGCCGGCGTCCTGAGACCGCGCCGCCGTCACCGCCGAGCGTCGGCCCTGGCGTGCATCGCGGCCGGCCGCGGCGGGTAGAGGACGAGTCCCCGCGGGCTGGAGACGAACCCGGCCGAGCGCAGCCTCGTGGCCAGGGCGTGACCCGATGCCCCTTGGCCGTCGATGGTCTGCAGGTCCAGCCTGCCGATTCGCGCCGCCACCTCGGCGAGCAGCTCGATGGCGGTGCCGTCGGGCTCACCGCTGGAGAGCATCGAGCGACCGCCGCGCTCGACGAAGAAGCGCAGCTCGCCCCCGCTGAGGATGGTGTACGCGCCCGCGGCGCGCGCCGCTCTGCCGGCCAGCGCCGGCCACGGCAGCACCGCGCCGAACGGGTTGGCCGGGTCCACGGCGGCGAGCAGGGCGGCGGCCGGCGCCGCAGTCCGATGGGTGCGCAGCGCGTCGACCGCGCCGGGGAGAGCGAACTGCGCAGCGCCGCATCCCTCCACGAAGTAGCCGCGGCGGATGCGCCCGGCCTCCTCCATGGCGCGCAACACCGGGTACAGCGCCGCGAACCCACCGCTGACGCCCTCGCCCGACACCGCTTCGCGAGTGAGCACGCCGTGGCGCTGGAGCAGGCTGGTGGCCAGCGCTATGCCCCGCTCCGTGGCGTTGACGGCCCCGGCCCCGGTCAGCGACCAGCGGCCCTGGGCGCGAGGCGGCACCAGGCGCATCAGCGGCCGCCGCGGATGACGGCGCACGGGGCCGAGGAAGCGCAGCGGTTGGAGGGTGTCGTTGGAAACCTCGCCAGACCAGACCAGGTCGTACAGCGCGTCGACGACCTCGTCGAGCGGCACCCCGGGACAGGCGTCGAGGAGGTCGCGCACGAACGCCGCGCCGCCGCCGAGCCGGTGGCGGATGGCTTCATGAAGGTCAGAGTGCGGAGGGTCGGCGGGCGGTGACAGCAGCGCGGCAGCGTCGCCACGCAGGAAGAGCGCGATGCGGCCGTCGTCGCGGCCGATTGCGCCCCTCCCCTGCCAGACCACCTCGCCGGCGGCGATCAGCTCGTCGAGGAGCCGGCCGTCGTAGCCCATGCGAGCCGGCAGCACGTCCCGCTCCAGCACGGAGAGCGCAACCGGCAGCCCCTGCAGCTGGGTGATCACCTCGAGGAGGCGCTCCAGGCCACGAGCGTTCGACCCGATGTGCTGCCACGCCAGCAGGAATCGCGCGAAGGTGTCCCCGGTGACGGCCTCAACCTCACGACGTAGAGCGGCCAGCGAGCGACGTCTGAGTCTCTGCAGCACCTCCGGGTGGCAGTACTCGCGTTCGCCGCCGCCGGGACGGAAGTGCCCCGCGATCAGGTCGCCGGCGCCCACCAGGATGGCCAGCGCCGTGACCACGTTCCGCAACGGGATCGCCCACCGCGCCGCGACGTCGCCGGCGACGAACGGAACGTGGGTGCGCGCGTACCTGCGGATCAGCGCGGCGAGCGCGTCGGGTGTCGCCGCGACGTGTGCCGCGGCCAGGCCCGGTGGGAGAGCTGTGCCGAGCGCGTCACGGTACCGGCCGGCATCGTCGGCGGCGATGACGCGCACCTCCGTGGCGAGTCGCACGCGCAGTGCGCGACGGGCGGCGACCAGCTCGTCGGTCCATTCAGGGGTGATGCCGCGAGCGGTGGCTTCGCCGGCGGTGAGGTCGCCGACGGTCCGCAGGACGTCGAGCGCTCCGTCGGCGTCGCGAACAGGCGACGAGCCGTCGAGGTGTTGCAGCTCCAGCTCGGTGGCGTCGATCGCGTCGGCATCGAGCAGTTCGCGCAGGTCGTCGCTGCCGAGCAGCTCGGCGAGGAGGTCACGATCCAGGCTGAGCGCGGCGGCGCGGCGCTCCGCAACGGGCGCGTCCCCGTCGTACATGTACTGGGCGACGTACTCGAAGAGAAGCGAGCTCGCCACCGGTGACGGCTGGGCGGTCTCCGCCTCGACGACGCGGATCTGACGCGCCCGCACCGCCCGCATGATCCCCGCCAGCGCCTCGAGGTCGAAGACATCGCGCAGGCATTCGCGATAGGTCTCCACAAGGATGGGGAACGACGGGTGACGCGTGACCACCTGGAGCAGGCCCGCGCTCCGCTGGCGCTGCTGCCACAACGGCGTGCGCTGCCCGGGCCGGCGGCGTGGCAGCAGCAGCGCGCGCGCAGCGTTCTCGCGGAAGCGCGCCGCGAACAGCGAGCTGCCGTCGAGCTGCTCGGTGACGGCGGCGACGATGTCGTCGGGGACGAGGAAGAGCATTGCAGCGTCGGGCATTCGCTCGATGTCGGCGATGCGAAGCGCGAAACCGTCGTCGCTGTGGATCGCCTGCACGTCCGAGCCGATCTCGTCGCGCAACCGTTGCGCCGCCACCATCGCCCACGGTGCATGCACCCGAGCGCCGAACGGGGTGAGGACGCACAATCGCCAATCACCGAGCTGGTCACGGAATCGCTCGACGACGATGGTGCGGTCGTCGGGCATCACCCCGGTGGCCGCGGCCTGGTCGGCGAGGTGGTCGACGAGGTTGCGCGCGGCCCGCTCGTCGAGGCCGGCCCGGCCACGCAGACGGTCGAGCGCCTCGGCGTCCGGTAGGGCGCCGAGCTCGCGCACCATGGCGCCGACCGCGGCGCCCACCTCATACGGACGTCCGATCGAGTCCCCGTGCCAGAACGCGATCTTGCCGGGCTCGCCCGGTGCGGGCAGCACCAGCACCTGCTGCGGGGTGATCTCCACGCAGCGCCAGGTGGTGGCGCCGAGGATGAACGTCTCGCCGGGGCGGAGCTCGTACACCATCTCCTCGTCGAGCTCGCCGACGCGGCGACCGTCCTCGAAGATGTTGACGCTGTACAGGCCGCGGTCGGGGATGGTGCCGCCGCTGATCACCGCCAGGCTCTGGGCGCCGGCGCGGCCGCGGACGGTCCCGGCGACGCGGTCCCAGACGATGCGCGCGCGCAGCTCGCGGAACTCCTCGGACGGATAGCGCCCGTCGAGCATGTCGAGGGTGGCCTCGAAAGCGCGCTCACCAAGGTCGGCGAACGGGTACGCCCGCATGACCGCGCGGCGCAGCTCCGCCACGTCCCAGGTGTCGAGCGCCGCCATGGCCACGATCTGCTGGGCGAGGACGTCCAGCGGGTTGCGCGGCACCCGCGTCTCCTCGATGGCGCCGTCGAGCATGCGCTCGGCGATGGCCGCCGCCTCGACCAGGTCGCCACGATGGGTGGGGAAGATGGTGCCCTCGGAGACCTGGCCGACGCTGTGACCCGCGCGGCCGATGCGCTGCAGGCCGGCGGCGACCGTCTGCGGCGAGCCGATCTGCACCACCAGGTCGACCGCGCCCATGTCGATGCCGAGCTCGAGCGAGGAGGTGGCGATGATCGCGGGCAGGCTGCCCGCCTTGAGCATCTCCTCGACGACGGTGCGCTGCTCGCGCGCGATCGACCCGTGGTGGGGTCTGACCAGGTCCTCGCCGGCGAGGTCGTTGACCTGGCCGCTGAGCCGCTCGGCCAGGCGGCGCGAGTTGACGAAGACGATGGTCGAGCGATGTGACCTGATCAGCTCGAGCAGGCGCGGCGCGATGGCCGGCCAGATGCTCCGCCGGGGGGCCCGGGTCGCCGAGGTGTCGAGGTCACGCTCGGCGCCGCGGTCGAGGTCCGTCATGTCGTCCACCGGCACCTCGATGCGGAGGTGCATCTGCTTGCGCATCCCGGCGTCGACGATCACCACCTCACGGTCGCGGCCGCCGAGGAAGCGTGCCACCTCGCTGAGCGGACGCTGCGTCGCCGACAGCCCGATGCGCTGCAGCTCCGCTCCACACAGGACGGTCAGCCGTTCCAGGCTCAGTGCCAGGTGGGCACCACGCTTCGTGCCGGCCAGCGCGTGGATCTCGTCGATGATGATGGTGCGAACGCTGCGCAGCGTCTCCCGCGCGGCGCTGGTGAGCATGAGGAACAGCGACTCGGGGGTGGTGATCAGGATGTCGGCCGGGTGGCGCACCAGGTCGCGCCGCTCCGCGGAGGAGGTGTCGCCGCTGCGCACCGCGGTGCGTACATCATGGAATGACTCGCCGCGGCGCTCCGCCCAAAGGGAGATGCCGCGCAGCGGAGCCCGGAGGTTGCGCTCGACATCCACCGTCAGGGCCTTGAGCGGCGACACGTACAGGACGCGGCATCGCGCTGCCTCCGCCGGCGCCGGGGTGTGTCCGAGGCTGTCGACGAACCACATGAACGCGGCGAGGGTTTTGCCGCTCCCCGTCGGCGCGCAGAGCAGTGCGTTGCGACCCGCGGCGATCTCCGGCCAGCCGCGCTGCTGCACCTCCGTCGGCTCGCCAAGGGCGTCGCCGAACCAGCGCTGCGCCGCCGGCGAGAAGAGGCCCAGTGAATCCACGCCGAGATGATCCCCTACTCGGCGCTGTGGTCGGCGGGCGCTGCGCGCGGCGAGCGAGGCCCGCTCATCGCGGCTCCAGCGGCAGGGGCAGCTGCCCGGACCTGCGTTGCCGCTTGGTGGTTGTCCAGCGGCGCTCGCTGGTCGGCGACGTGCGTGGAGGCGGGGGCGGCAGCCACGCCGGCAGGCGGCTGAGGACGGCGGACAGCCTGCCCTGGTAATGACCCGGTTCGGGCCGGTCGACTGAAACGCTCGCGTCGCGGATCATGAATCGATGATCCGGTGGGCCGGCGACAACAGTGTGTCGTCGCCGGCCCGGGTGTGAGGAGAGTTTCCGCGTCAGCTCTGAGGCTGGAGGATCGCCTCGATCTCGAGCGTCAGGTCGATGTGGTCTCCGACCGCCGCGATGCCGTCCACCAGGGAGCCGAAGCTGACGCCGAAGTCGTTGCGGTTGATCCGGCCGCGCGCGGTGAACCCGGCGCGCGTTCCGCCCTGGGTATCGGGACCGAAGCCGTTGACCTCGAGGCTCAGCGGGACCTGCCTGGTGACACCGCGCAGGGTCAGCTCGCCGTCGACGACGTGCTCCCCGTCCTCGACGCGCACGCCCGTCGACCGGTAGGTCGCGGTCGGGTGGTTGGCCGTGTCGAAGAAGTCACCGGAGCGGACGTGGCCGTCGCGCATCTCGTTGTTGGTGTCAACGGACGTGACCTGGATGACGGCGTTGACCTGCGAGTCACGCGGGTCCTCGCCGGTGACGATCTCACCCTCGAAGTCGCGGAAGTGTCCGCGAACCTTGCTGACCATCATGTGACGTGCCGTGAACGAGACGTCGGAGTGCACCTGGTCGATGGCCCAGCGGCCGGCGATGTATCCGGGGATCTGAGTGGTGGTGGGGGCGGTGGTGGTCATCCTTGTCTCCTTGAGAGCTTGAACGCTCAACTGTTGCTCCAGACACTATCACCCAGTAGTTGAGAAGTCAAACTTTTCGCGTTACAATACCCCCATGGCAACCGCCACCTCCCCACAACTGCTGACCGCCGAGGAGCAGGCCACCTGGCGCGCGTTCGCGCGCTCGTCGCGGCTGCTCTTCACCCAGCTCGAGCGCGACCTGTCGCGCGACGCGGGCATGGCTCCGGGGACGTACGAGCTGCTGGTGATCCTCTCCGAGTCACCCGCGCGCGCCATGCGCATGAACGAGCTGGCCGAGGCCACCCTCACCTCCCCCAGCCGGATCACCCACGCCGTCGAGCGCCTGGTCGACCTCGGCTGGGTCGAACGCGCCACCTGTCCGAGCGATCGTCGCGGCTGGCTCGCGGTGCTCACCGACGCCGGTCAGGGAGCGCTGGCCGCCACGGCTCCACGGCTCATCGAGGGGCTCCGCGCCCACCTCTTCGATGGGCTGTCCAAAGACGATGCTGCTGAGCTGAGGCGGATCTGCGAAGCCATCCTGGCCAGGCTCCCCGGCGGCGCCGCCGCAGGCGGCTGCCCGGGCGCATAGCCCGCACTGGGCGTATCGTCCCGCTCGATGCCCGACAGCGCCGCACCCGCGACGGTCGACAGTCGCCCGCTGCTGGAGTCCCGGTGGCCGGCCACGCTGGCGGTCGTGGCGGCCCTCGCTCTCTACGTCACCCTGCCGGCCTCGCTTCTGTTAGGACCGCGCTGGGTCCTGCCGGCGCTCGAGGGTGCGATCCTCGTGCCTCTCATCGTGGCCCGCCCGCACCGACGTGCCGGGGAAGCCGGGCCCAGCCGGATGGCGGCGATCGTGCTCATCGCACTCGCCAACGTCGGCAACGTCGGCTCGCTCGTGCTCCTGGTGCACGACCTCCTCATCCACCGTGGCGAGATCACGGGGCGCACCCTGTTGTTCGCGGCAATCCAGATCTACCTGACCAACGTGATCATCTTCGCGCTCTGGTACTGGGAGCTCGACGGCGGCGGACCAGCCCGGCGCCTGGCCCGGGAACCACGCCTGCCCGACTTCCTCTTCCCGCAGATGAGCAACCCCGACCGCGCGCGGCATGGCTGGCGGCCCCACTTCCTCGACTACCTGTACGTGTCGCTCACCAACGCCACGGCGTTCAGCCCCACCGACGCGATGCCGTTGACGCACCTGGCCAAGGTCCTCATGGGCCTGCAGTCGCTCGCCTCGCTGCTGACGGTCGCGCTGGTGGCGGGTCGTGCGGTCAACATCCTCAACTGAGCCCATGAGCCAGCGTTACGAGAGCGGTGAGAAGTTCCTCCGCGTCATCCAACTCTTTCAGCGACTCTCCGACACCCAGACTGGGCTCACCACGCGTCAGCTCGCCGACCAGCTCGAGGTGACCACCCGGACGGTGCAGCGCTACCTCAGCACGCTGCGCGACAGCGCCGGCATCGACATCGAGGAGGTCGACGGCCGCTTTCGCATCGGCTCGCGCAGCCGCCTGCCCGCCATGCAGCTCGACCACTACCAGGCGACCGAGCTCCTGCTCGCCGTGCGCGCGATGCAGCAGATGCGCTCCGAGCAGGAGCCGGCGCTGATCGGCGCGCTGGCGCAGCTGGCGCGCGCGTTGAGCGTGCCCGTGGTGACCCGCTACCTGCAGCGGCTGATCGCCGCCGCCGAGCGGCGCCCCGCCGGTGGCGAGCGCCACCAGGTCGAGCGGGTGGTCGTCGACGGCTTCGTGCTGCGGCGCTGCGTCGAGGTCACCTATCGCGACGCCGAGGGACGTGAGACGCGGCGCGTGCTCCGACCGTTTTTTCTCGAGCCGCGCGCAGAGAGTCGCACGCTGTACATCTTCGCCCACGACGACCTCTCCAACGAGGTGCGCCCGTTCCGCATCGATCGCGTGCAAGCCGCTCGGCTCCTGACCGAGACATTCGCGGTTCCGGACGACTTTGACATCGACGCGGTGGTGAGCGGGTCGTGGGGCATCTGGCAGGCGCCGGGGCAGGACGACGTCCACCTGCGCTTCGACCGCGCCATCGCCGAGCGTGCCCGCGAAGCGCTCGGCCACCGCGTTGCCGAGGTGGAGGAGCGCGAGGATGGTGACATCGATGTCCACATCCGGGTGGCCAGCGAGGTCGAGATGCGCTCGTGGGTGCTCGGTTGGGGCGGGTCCGTCGAGGTCATGGCTCCGCCGTCCCTGCGTCAGCACATCGCGGCGACGCTGCGCCTGGGGGCCGCACGGTACCCGGCGCGCGCCACAATACCGCCGACCGTCCCATCGGGAGGCAGCCAGTGAGCGTCGCAGCCAACGCCATCGCAGATCGCATCCAGGGGGTGCTCACCGGGCTGCGCACCGAGCTGCGCCACGTGTCGCTCGACATCCACTCGCACCCGGAGACAGCCTTCGAGGAGACGCGCGCCTGCGCGACGCTGTGCGGCCTGCTCAAGTCCCAGGGCTTCGAGGTGCGCCGCGACGTATCGGGCATGCCCACGGCGTTCGTCGCCGATGCCCACAGTGGCGACGGCGGTCCCCGCGTGGCCTTCGTGTGCGAGTACGACGCGTTGCGAGGCTTGGGCCATGCCTGCGGACACAACCTCATCGGCACAGCGTCCGCCGCGGCCGGCATCGCCCTGCTCCGTGCGCTGCATGAGAACGGCGTCTCGGGGAACGTGCGGGTGATCGGCAGCCCCGCGGAGGAGGGCGGTGGCGGCAAGATCCCGCTGGTCGACGACGGCGTCTTCGACGACTGCGATGCCGCCTTGATCCTCCACCCCACCGACCGCACCATGGCGGTGACCTGGGCGCTGGCCTGCACCAACTGGAGGTGGACGTTCACGGGCCGCGCCGCTCACGCAGCGGGGGACCCTGACAAGGGATTGAACGCGCTCGACGCCTTCGTGCATGCGTACAACGGCATCTCGCTGTGGCGCCAGCAGCTGCGCGACGGAGCACGCGTGCACGGCTTCATCGCGGACGGAGGGACCGCTCCGAACATCATCCCGGAGCGCACCAGCGGCGAGTTCATCACCAGGGCTCGCGAGGCTGCCTATCTCGACGAGATGAACGTCCGCTTCCGTGCCATCTTCGAGGCGGCCGCGGCCGCGACGGGATGCTCGGTCGAGCTGGTCGAAGAGAGCACGTACAAGGACCTGCGCAGCAACCGGGTTCTCGCCGAGCGCGGCCACAAGCATCTCGAGGACGTCGGGTTGGCGCCTGCTGTCGCCACACCGTGGAAACGGGTCGGTTCCACCGACGTCGGTGACGTCTCCTACGCGTGCCCGACCATCCACCCCGAGGTGGCGATCACCCGCGAAGGCGTGTCCTGTCACACTCACGAATTCCGCGAGGCGGCGGCCACGGAGGCCGCCCATGACGTCATGCTCAGCGGCGCGGCCGCCCTGGCCCTCACCGGAGCGGACGTCGTCACCGACGCCGCGATCCGGGAGGCTGTGCGCTCGTCCTTTGCCGCGGAGCCATGGCACCGGCAGCAATGGCAGGGCTCGGGTGCCTGACGGGCGCTGTCGGAGGTTTGTCAGGCACGGCCATCGGGTACGGTCAGAGCATGACCGAGAAAGTCGTCAAATCCGACCAGGAGTGGCGTGAGCAGCTCACGCCTGAGCAGTACGCCGTTCTGCGCCGCGGCGCCACCGAACGAGCCGGCACCGGCCAGTACGTTCATGTCGAATCCACCGGCCAGTACCTCTGCGCCGGGTGCGGCGCGGAGCTGTTCGACTCCGACACCAAGTACGACTCCGGCAGCGGCTGGCCGAGCTTCTACGCCCCTGCCGACCCGGAGGTCATCGAAGAGCACCGCGACTTCAAGATGATCATCCCGCGCACCGAGGTGCGCTGCGGACGCTGCGGCGGGCACCTCGGCCACGTCTTCAACGACGGGCCGCAGCCCACCGGCCAGCGGTACTGCATCAACTCGGCGGCGCTGCGCTTCGCCAAGACGGCCGCGGCCGGTGCCGAGCCGGCGGGGGACGCCGAGACCGAAGCCTAAGCGGCCCCGGCCGCCGCCAGCGGCACTGCGCCGCGGACTGCGCCTGCGCGGTGGAGGGCCACGCCGGCCATCACCAACGCGATGCCGGCCAGGTCGACGAGCGACGGGAGCTGGCCCAGGACGATCACCCCGATCACCGTCGCGGTGGCGGGCAGGAGTGCCACGAACAGCGCGTACGTGGCTCGCGCCAACCGGGCCATCGCGAGCTGGTCGAACACGTAGGGGATGACCGACGACGACACACCCACGCCGATGCCGGCGGCGAGCGCGACCGGGTCAGCGAATGCATGAACTGCTCCGCGCAGCCCCAGCGGTGACACGAAGATGAAGCCGAACATCATCGCCGCCGCCAACCCATCGATGTCGCCGACCGTCGATCGCTGGGCGACGCGGTGCGCCAGGATGATGTACAGGGTGAAAAGGGCCGCGTTGGCAAAGGCGAAGGCCACACCGAGCGGCTGACCGGCGAAGCGCGAGTGGGTCAGCAGGTAGACGCCGGTCCCGGCCGCGACGACGGCGGCGAGGTTGCGAGGTACCCGAGCGCCGATGGCGGCCAGGAGGATGGGCCCGATGAACTCGATCGCGGCCACGGTCGCCAGCGGCAGGCGGTCGATGGCGTTGTAGAAGCAGACGTTCATCACCGCGAACACGGCGCCGAGCCCCACGATCAGCGATTGACCGCCGCGGTCGAGCGCCACGAAGCTGCGCCACGGTCGGCGCCACGCGGCAAAGATGAGCGCCGCCGACGCGATGCGCAGCCAGGCGACGCCGAGCACGTCGACGCGCGCGAAGAGCAGCACCGCGAACGATGGGCCGAGGTAATGGAACACGGCGCTGCCCATGAAGTAGGCATGCGGCGGCACCGACGTCGGGCGCCGGCGGCCGATCCGGTCGAGGACGGTTCTGGGCATGCCGCCACGCTAACCGGCTCGCGGCCACATTGACATAGATGATCGCAGGTGTTAGGCTTTGTTTGCCTTATGAAGAACGGCATTGTCGCGCGCCAACCCAGTGGCTCGGTCACTATCGACCAACTTGACCGAAAGATCATCGGCCAACTCATCGCTGATGGCCGCGTTCCGCTGGCGGAGCTGGGGCGGCGGGTGAATCTCTCACCGCCGGCGGTCGCCGAACGGGTCCAGCGGCTCGAGCGGACCGGTGTCATCACCGGGTACCGGGCCGAGATCGACCCGCGGGCGCTGGGATACAGCCTGACCGCGATCGTCCGTGTCAAACCCGCGCCGGGCCAGCTGCGCAGGATCCCCGAGCTGGCGCTGGAGATCCCTGAGGTCGGCGAATGTCACCGCATCACCGGGGAGGACTGTTTCTCCCTCAAGCTCCACCTGCGGTCGATCGACGACCTGAGCGACGTGCTCGATCGTTTCCTTGCGTACGGTGAGACCACCACCTCCATCATCAACGCGTCCCCCATCCCGCGGCGCGATCCGCCGATCGGCAGCGAGGCGCCGATTGTGCAAGCGCCTGCGGCCGCCGCGCGCCGACGCTAGCGCGCCCAGACACGGCTACGAAGCGGTCGCCACCAGCGTTGCGGTGGGCTCAGTCGGCAGCATGCGTTCCACAGTGAACGACGCCGCCTGGAGCATCCCGCGCAGCTCGTGCTCGGTCCTTTCGCGGGCACCAAACAGCACGAACATGTTGATGTCGTACAGGAACTTGGTCAACGCCGCCGGGTCATCCGTGGCTCGCGCCGGCAACACCGCGTCGATGACGAGTAGCTCGGCTCCCGCGGTCATTGCGGATCGGCACGCGCGGAGGATCTCCGCCGCTCGATCATCAGGCCAATCGTGGAGGATGTCGCGAAGGATGTACACATCCGCACCGGTTGGAACCG